>NZ_CP155729.1:3911847-4212468 GCF_039724765.1 Sagittula stellata E-37
GGCAACGGCAATCGCGCTGACGCCCGCGATGATCATCGAATTGTTCACGAGAAACCGATGGCTCTGCCAATGGGCGACCATGCGGCGCACCTCTGCCGTGGTCAGCTCGCCGTAGCGGCCATAGACTTCGCGGTGCGATGCGATCAGCCTGTCACGCCGGTCCGGCGGCATGGCGGCCAAAATCGCCGCGCTGCCCGCGCCCACACCGAGCGGACGCCGCGACCCAACGTGCAGAGTGTTCGCCGAAATCGGGTAAGAGCCGGTCGCGGTGTCGATGCAGATTGCCTCGTCACCGAAGGGCACGGTCAGGTAAACCGTGTCACCGGACAGCGCCGCGACCTCCTCGACCACGGGCCGCAGGTTCATGCGCAGACTGTCGAACTGGCGCGGCGACCCGGGCGCCCCTGCAAGATTGAATAGCCCGATGCCCAATGTGTAAATCTTCGAATAGGGATCGAAACTCAGCAGCCCACCATCGACCAGCCCCTGCAACAGCCGTCGTGCGGTGGCCGGAGTCAGGTCGGCCTTGCGCGCGATGGTCGACAGGTTAACCCCGGTCGCGTTGCGCTCCGCCACAATCGGCAGAAGCCGAATGGCCTTCGCAAGCGACGTCTCGGACCCCCGGCTGGCTTCGTTCTCGTCCTGCACGTTTCCTCCCCGACGTCCCCGTTTCTTCGGGCACATGTCTCGGGAGTCATGCGTTTCGGCATGTCGTGATGCAAACAATTTATGTCGAAATACAATCTTTTCTTATCATTATTCGATATACTTTCTCACAAATACATGTATTAAATAACTTTTGAATTTACAGAAATCTCGCCTGAATCGGCGCCCCCGCACCCTGTTTGCGGGCACGACCAGCCCTTCCCGACCAGAGGACGCAGGTGTCCGGCACTCCGTCCGGTAGCCGGAAACAAGGAATCGACCCTGATCTGAACCGCAGACCTTGCATATGAATTCCCGGGGCGTGCCAACGCGGCGGCCATGAAAACGCGACCGAAGATGCAGGCCCTGTGAAGCACGCATGCCATGGCCACCGAAACCGCGCGGCGAGCCCTTGGCCCAAAAGCAAGAAATGACCAATTCCGGCACCATCCTGCCCCGCCCCAGGCAGCGGAAATGATGCAGACGGCGATGGGCAAGACGGCGCTCATCATCGTGCCTCCGCGCGCCCGGCCTTCACGTCGGGGGACCGGTCTTGGCCATCCTCTACCAGCTTACGACATCGCCCCGAAGACCTGCATCCCGCGCGTGGCCAAGGTCCGTCTCAACGGTGATCGTCCCGGCCAAAACTCCGGCAGCGGTTTCCGCATCGGACGCGCGTTTGGCGAAGTCGTCCCACGCCGCCCAGATGATCGGCACAACCTCGGACTTCGGGCCCTGGGCACGCGTTTCGAACATCGGTGCGGTCAACGCCGTCTACGCCGCGACCTCCGTCAGGGCAGCGTTGGCGGCGGCGGCGTCGAAGGCGGTCTGCCCCTTGGCCATCGACCCGAGCACCTCCATCTCGTCGCCGATGGTCTTCATGAACTTCATCCGCGCCAAGCCCTCCTTGTTCCTGCCCCCGCCATTGCGCCGCCTTCCATCGCCATGCTCGGGGTGCGGGCCTGCGACAGGTCAGGCGGGGCGGTGTTCGCATTGGGCGGGAGCGGGTCCGGCTGATGGAGGCACGCCGGCTCCGCGACGGCGCGCCCGAAGCGCAGGCTGCGGCGCCGAACCCGCCTGGACGCCGTGGCAATTAGACACGCGCAACACGTCGTGGCTCGGTGCGATCCGCCTATTGCTTTGGGGCGTCTTCCACCTGTGGAACAAGGAGATAGCCCGCGCGGTGGACCGTCACGATCGTGACCGGAAAGGCTCGGATACGGCCGCGAAGACGGTTTATCAGAACGTCGACCGTGCGGTCGCCCGGAGACCATTCCCGCCCGCACGTGAATTGCGAAAGCTGATCCCGAGTCTGCACCTGTCCTTCGTTCAGCAAAAGGGCATGCAGCAGCCGCGTTTCGGCCGGTGCAAGGATGACATGCTGACCGTCGGTATCGAGCCTGCGGCTGCGCGGGTCGAAGGTCATGCCGGCGATCTCGAAGATACTGTGCTCGGCCTGGTTGGACGTATCGGAATGGGCATTCAGCAATTGCCTGATACGGCTGCTCAGTTCCAACGGATTGAACGGTTTTGTCACGTATTCGGTCGCGCCGAGCCCGATCCCCAGAAGCTTGTCCCGCGACTTGTCCATCGTGCTAAGGATGATGACCGGGCAGTCGCTTTCCCGCTTGATCGCGTGCAGCAACAAAAGGCCGTCGCTGTCCGGCAGGCGCCGGTCGAGAAGGACCAGATCGAAAGGCGTGTCGGCGAGCACGTCCTCGGCCTCGCGCGCCGACCCGGCAATGATGAAATCCGCCCCTGCTCCGGCAACGATATCCTCCAGCATCAACTGCACGAGCGGGTCGTCGTCGATGCACAGGACTGTGGCCCTTTTCGCGCCGGACTGCGGGCGGGCGGAATGCGTTCTGACCGTCATTCCGCGGCCCATGCCGCAGTCAGCCGCCGCCAGGACCGGAGATCCGCCAAATCCCGGTCGAGCGCGGGCAGATGTGCGGCCAGGTTGACGGGAGAGCTTTCGTCGTTGCAGTCGGCTTCGAGATCGCGAAGCGCAATCTCCAGTTCCGACAGGGCAAGGATCGCGCAGCTTCCGGCCAGCCGGTGCGCGGCAAGCCCCAGCACATGCCGCGGCGTATCGGGCGCCTGCAACTCCCGGCGAAAATCCGACCAGGTCGCCGCGAACATGTCGATCATCGCCTTGACCGTTCCCGGCGTAAGTCCCTGAAGGTTCTCCAGATCGTCCTCGCCGGCCGGACCGCTTGCACGACCGCAGGCGCCCGATCCGAAAATGGCCGATGACAGGCTGACCTGACCCGCCGGCTTTGCGAGCACCTCGTCGAAGCCCGTAGACCGCCCGAGCAGCGCGTCGACATTGGCTGTGAGCGCCAGGAACTTGGCCCGGCTGCTGGTCCGTTGTTTCAGGTACTGAGCAAGCGTCGGACCATCGCCATCCGGCAGAAGGTAATCGACGACATAGACGTCGAACTCGGCCCGTGCGGCATGCCGCTTTGCCTCTTCGAACGAGGCGGCGCGGGTGACATCGAGGCCGATACGCTCCAGTTGGTGGGCAGTCACGTTGGCGCCGATCGGGTCGTCGTCTATCAGCATGCACGACTTGGCATGCGGCACCCTGCGGGTCGTCAGGCTTTGATATCGCGGGCCCAGCGACCCCAACGTCTTGGATTGCACAAGTGGCACTTCGAACCACACCAATGCGCCTTTCCTGAGGTTCTCATACCCGATCCGGCCTCCCATGGCCTCCACAAGATGATGAGAGATCGCCAACCCAAGACCCGACCCGCCATTGCCGGTGTCGCGGGGCCTGGTGTTCTCGAACGGGCGGAACAGGGCCGTGGCGGCATGCTCCGGCAGGCCCGGACCATGATCGCGCACCTCGAAACGCAGGGTCTCGCCGCCGGCCTCGGATGCAATGCGCCGGATCGAAACGGCGACTCCATCGCCGTTGTCGGCCTTTTGCGCATTCGACACCAGGTTGCTGAGAACCTGCTGGATCATGCCCCAGTCGATATGCGCCGACTTCGGAACATCGGCGCCGATGTCGAATTCGAGCGGCGTGCGGACAACATTGCGTCCGATGGTGGCAATGCGTTTGTAGACCCGGATTTCCTCGAACAGATCCGTGTCCACCGGTCGCGGCACGGGTGGCTCGTTTTCGAATTTCGAGTAGTTCAGCACATTGCTGAGAGTTTGCAGCAGCGCCTTGCCCGCCCCTTCGATCACATCGAGAAAGATCTCCGAATTGGCCTGATCGGCGGTGCGCAACAGTTCGGCCGCGCCCAGGACACTGTGCAGAGGCGTGCGGATTTCGTGGCTCATGGTGGCCAGAAACCGCGACATGCCACGCTCTGACTGCTTGGCTTCCTCGGCGTCGCGCAAATGTGCGGTGACATCGTTCAACAGGGCCACATGACCGAGGGCCGTGTTCTCGACCGCATCGTGCAGGACGCGGGTGCGGACATCGAAACAGCGCGGCCCGTCCAGGGTGTCGAGCCAGACTGGGTCGTCCGAGGCCTCGGCGTTCTCCATGATCTTGTCGACGACCGCTTGCAGCGACCTTTTGCGAAGCCGCATGGACCGCAGGTAGATGATGTCCCCCGCCTGCGCGTCGCGGCCCAGGAACAACTCCGCCGCCGCCTGATTGGCATTCACCAGATGGCCGCCATGATCCAGCAGGAAGGCGGCGTTCCGAAGGCTTTCGAAAACGGCGAAGTACCGGTCCTTGTCCAGAGTGACAGCGCGGGAGCGTTCCTGCAGTTCGCGCAGGCGCCGGTTGTCGTCGTGGTGGTGCCAGTCCGCGGTGATGCTGAGCTCGGTGTCGTCAAAGAAGTCCCGGACCCGGACGGCTTCCTGCGCGGTGACGCCCCCCGGCAATTTGGCAAGTTCGGACACGTAGAGATTGCGGAAGTGCTTGAACAAGCCAAGGTACATCTGGAGCGTTATGCCCTGCGACCGATGCAGCCGGGCGATCATGCGCATGCGCGAAAACCGCGGGTCCGACGCATAGTCGAGCGTCGCGAGCGGGCCGCTCGGGGCATCGTCGCTGCCCGCGAGATACGACCCGAGGGCGTCGGTGACGCTGACAATCGCCTCCACCCACGCGGCGCGGATCGTCGTGGTGAAGGGCGCGTAACCGTTTGTTTTTGCGATCTCGATGGATTGGTCGACCAGGCGGTCGAGGCGCTGTTCAAGGAAATCGGTCAGTGCGTCGGTACTGCTGTTACGTCCGAAACCGGACGACGTGTTGGCTGGCAAATCTGCTGGCGTATCTGTTGGCATCGGCATCTCGGCCCGTCAGGCCCTCCCCCAAGAAGCAACGCTTGACCACGATAAGACCACTTTTGCCGTTTGCACAAACCCTAGGCACCGTTCGTTTACAACTCGTTTACATGACGTAACAACTTTGCAGCCTTTGGCGGGCGCTCCTCCTCTAACGTGTGATTCAATGATCGACCCAAACAACTGGGCGCACAGCCAAAGGGAGGATGAACATGCTGCGCATGAAGCGTCGTGAGTTCCTGCAAACATCGTCACTTGCCGGTGCCGGCGTTCTGGCCGCGAACAAGGCATGGTCCTTGAACCGGCTTGAACCTATCGGCGACACCCTGGCCGAGGAATACCCCTATCGCGACTGGGAAGACCTCTATCGCCGGGAATTCACCTGGGACAAGATCGGCAAGGCCGCGCATTGCATCAACTGCATCGGCAACTGCGCTTTCGACATCTATGTCAAGGATGGCATCGTCATCCGCGAAGAGCAGCTGGCGAAATACCCCCAGATCAACCCCAACGTGCCCGATGCCAACCCGCGCGGCTGTCAGAAGGGCTCGATCCATTCCGCCGCCATGTATGAGGGCGACCGCCTGCGCTACCCGATGAAGCGGGTCGGCGAACGCGGCGAAGGCAAATGGCAGCGCATGGAGTGGGACGACATCACCGAAGAGATCGCCGACAAGGTGATCGACATCTTCGAGAAATACGGTCCCGGCAAGCTGATGACCCACACCGGGTCGGGCAACCAGTCGATGGTCCGTTTCGCTGCGCCCTACCGCTTTGCCTCCCTGGTCGGTGGGGTGCAGCTCGATATCTTCACCGATGTGGGCGACCTCAACACTGGCGCGCATCTGGCCTACGGCAACCCGCTGGAAAGCTTTACCTCGGACGCCTGGTTCGATGCCGACTACATCATGATGTCGCTTCTGAACCCCAGCGTGACACGGATCCCGGACGCACACTACCTGTGGGAGGCCAAGTACAACGGCGCCCGCATCGTCTCGGTCGCGCCGGATTACAACCCGTCGTCGATCCACGCCGATCTTTGGATGCCGATCAAACAGGGCGCCGACCCGTTCCTGGCGATGTCGATGGTCAACGTGATCATCGAGGAGGAGCTCTACAAACCCGAATTCGTCAAGGAACAGACCGATCTGCCGGTTCTGGTCCGCACCGACACCGGCAAGATGCTGCGCGAGGCCGATCTGGTCGATGGCGGCTCGGACCAGAACTTCTACCACTGGGACCTGAACACCGGTGCCCCCGTGATGCTCAAGGGGACGATGGCGTCGGAGGAAAAGACCATCGCGCTCGACGGTGTCGATCCGGCTCTGGAAGGCACCTTCACGGTCGAGGGGATCGAGGTCACCACCGTCTTTGAAAAGGTCCGCGCCGAGGCGTCGAAACACACACCCGAAGCCATGGCGGACATCACCGGCATTGCCGCCGAAACCGTGCGGACCGAAGCGCGCAACTTTGCCAAGGCGAAGAAGGCGATCCTGATGCTGGGGTTCAACGTCGGCCGGTATTCCAACGGTATCTACACCGGCTGGGCGCAGGCGCTGATGCTGGCGCTGACCGGGCATGGCGGCAAGACCGGCGGGATGGACACGTCCTGGATCGACTGGAACCATGGCCCGTGGCTGCAACTGGCGCTGTACGGGTTCGAAAAACTGCCGCGGCTCGAACCGGGCGGTCTGGGCGAGTTCCAGCGCGGCCACATGATCGAGCACGCGCGCAAGTACTATGACGCCGACAAGCTGAAAGAGCGCGTGGGCTTCAACATCGACGAAATGGAAGAGATGATCGACCAGAGTATCGGCGAAGGGTGGATGCCCTATCACGGCGATATGAAGGGCCTGATCTCGATCGCGGACAACAAGTTCCGGCGCAACAAGTTCGTCGACAAGTACCGCGAGCGCATCCTCGAAGAGGTCGAAGAGCTTTTCGTCGATATCAACATCCGCATGGACAGCACGGCGCAATGGGCCGACTACCTGCTGCCCGCCGCCAGCCACTACGAGGCCTGGGATCTGCGCGGGGTGGGTTTCCACCGCTTCATCAACGTGTTCTCCAGACCGGTCGATCCGATTGGCGAGGCCAAACCGGACTGGGACATCATGGAATTGTTGACCCGCAAGATCCAGGAGCGTGCCATCGCACGCGGGGTCAGCGGATATCAGGATGGCGACGTGAGCCGCGACCTGCACACGATCCATGACGATTACACCATGAACCAGACGATCATGACCGACTACGACGCCACGAAATGGCTCGTGGACAACAGCCCCGAGATGGGTGGCGTGTCGCTGGAAGACGCAGCAGAACAGGGCTTCATCGTGATGAATGCCGTGGGGGGCAACAACCAGCCGCTGCCTGTGGACGAGCCCTACAACCCCTTCGTGGCCCAGACCGAGGACAAGAAGCCCTACGACACCCTCACGGGGCGGGTCACCTTCTACTGCGACCATCCGACCTTCGAGAAACTGGGGGCCGTGGTCCCGACTGCGCGGCATCACGCCGGGTCGGAGGCCTCGAACTACCCGCTGAACTACTACTCGCCGCACACACGGTGGGGCATTCACTCCAACTGGCGCTCGAACAAGTTCATGCTGCGGCTGCAGCGGGGCGAACCCAACATCTACATCAACCCGAAACTGGCAGCGCAGAAGGGCATCACCGACGGCTCGAAGGTGCGGATCTTCAACAGCGCGGGCGAGTTCTTTGCCCAGGCCAAGTTCTACCCCAGCCTGCCGGAAAGCTCGATCATGATGGAGCACGGCTGGGAGCCGTATCAATACGAGCAGTGGAAGCCGATGAACAACACCATGGCCACGCTGATCCAGCCTTTGGAACTGGCGGGCGGATGGGGCCACCTTGGCTTCAAGCTCTTCAAATGGAACGCAAACCAGCTCGCGCACGAAAGCGGCGTTGACGTGGAGCCGGCCTGAGAGCCGCGTGAGAGGGAGGAATAAGAAATGGCTGTGAAACGTCAACTCAGCATGGTTCTGGACCTGAACAAGTGCATCGGGTGCCACACCTGCACATCCGCCTGCAAACTGCAGTGGACCAACCGCAACGGTCGCGAGTACATGTACTGGAACAACGTCGAGACCCGGCCCGGCACCGGCTATCCGAAGAACTTCCACGAAATGGGCGGCGGCTTCGACGAGGATGGCGCCCTGCGCCTGGGCAAGGAACCCAGCGCCGAGGACTACGGCGTGCCATGGGAGTACAACTACGAAGAAGCGCTGATGACCGGCACCGACCCGTGGCTACGTCCCAACGTCAAACCCACCTGGGGCGCGAACTGGGACGAGGACGAGGGCGAAGGCGACTACCCGAACTCCTACTACTTCTACCTGCCAAGACTTTGCAATCACTGCGCAAACCCGGCCTGTCTGGCCGCCTGTTCGCGCAACGCGATCTACAAGCGGCAGGAAGACGGCATCGTCCTGATCGACCAGGAACGCTGCCGCGGCTACCGATACTGTGTCTCTGCCTGCCCCTACAAGAAGGTCTATTTCAACGAGGAAATCTCGAAGTCCGAGAAGTGCATCTTCTGCTATCCGCGCATCGAGAAGGGCCTGCCCACCGCCTGCGCCAAGCAGTGCGTCGGCCGGATCCGCTGGATCGGCTATCGCGACGATGAGGACGGCCCGATCCACACGCTGGTGGACAAGTACAAGGTCGCCCTGCCCTTGTACCCGGAGATGGGAACGCAGCCCAACGTCTTCTACGTGCCGCCGCTGTCGCCGCCGAAGATCGACGAGGCCGGAGGCGCGACCGCCGAGTCCCGCGTGCCGCTCGACTATCTCGAAAGCCTGTTCGGCGACGGCGTCAGCGCGGCGCTGGAGACGATCACCGCAGAGCGCGCCAAGAAGGCCGAAGGCGGCGAGAGCGAGCTGATGGACACCCTGATCGGCTATCGTCACGCCGAAATGTTCAAGCTAAGCTGATGTCGGTCGCGGTAAAATCACGCCCGCCCATGGGCGACAGCCCCGCGCGGGCCCGGGCCAAGGAACGCATCTGGCGCCTTTCGGCGCTGGCCTTCGGGCATCCGTCCGTGGAGTTCTTCGACGCCGTCGCCTCCGGGCAGTTCCACGAGGCATTCAGCGGTGCCTGGGGCGATGCCACCGGCGCGCCCTGGCCCAGAATGCCCGTCTCGCCGGACTTCGCCAACTTCGAGGCGGGCTACATCAGCGCCTTCCTGCATGGACAGGGGGGCAAGCCCGTTGCGGCCCTGCTGGCCGGCGACCACGAAGACATCCTCGCCGGTCTGACCCGGCCGGCCTTCATGTTGAACGTCGCGGCCTTCTACAAGCATTTCGGCCTGAAACCGGCCACTGGCGACGAGGGCAAGACCGACGAACCCGACCATCTGGCCAGCATGCTGGAGATGATGGCGGTGCTGTGCCACTTCGAGGCGACGGCGCTGGCACAGGGCAAGGATGCCTCCGGCTATCGCCGGGCGCAGCGCGATTTCCTCTGCCGCTATCTTGGCCCGACGCTGGAGGCCGTCGCCGGATTGCTGCGACGTCATCCGGTCACTTTGCTGGACCCGACGATCAGCCAGCTTGTGCAGGACCTCAGTGCCTGGGCCGAGATCCAGATCAACGAACTGGAGGTCCGGGTCGGCCCGTTCAACGACCCCGATGCGCCCAAGACCAGCAGCGTTTCCGCCGAACCGGCGGCACAGAACCTCTGGGGATAAGGAGACCCACCATGCGAACAACGATTGCTTCCCTGACCGCATTGGCCCTGCTGTCGGCTC
Organism: Sagittula stellata E-37; assembly: GCF_039724765.1. NCBI lineage: Bacteria > Pseudomonadati > Pseudomonadota > Alphaproteobacteria > Rhodobacterales > Roseobacteraceae > Sagittula > Sagittula stellata. The sequence goes on from NZ_CP155729.1 coordinate 3,921,515, forward strand.
CGACCCTGTCGGCGGCGCAGTCCCTGGGCGAAGGCAACGTCAAACTGCTCGAAGCCTACGACACCGTCGAGGTTTCGACCATTCCCGACGACATCTACCTGCGCACCGTCAACGATCCCGAAGACATCATCTGGGAGCGCATTCCCGAATACCGCGTTGCCATGATGCCGGCCCCGGCGGTGCACCCGTCGGTGGAGCTGAGGGTCAATTACGACGCCGAGACAAGCTATCTTTACGTGAACCTCGCCAAGACGTCGGACCGGTTCTACGTCCGGCTGCGCTGGACCGACGACACGCAGAATACCGAAACCGCCTTTGACCGGTTCCGGGACGGTGTCGCGGTGCAGTTTTCCATGGGCGACGACGTGACATCCTACATGATGGGGGATGGCCCGGACAGCACGGTGAACATCTGGTACTGGCGATCCGACAAGGACGCGGTGCAGAACCTTGCGGCTGGCGGTCCCGGCAGCACCACGCTTCTGGACGAACAGCCGGTCAGCGGGCAAAGCCTGTATACCGAAAAGGACGACGACCCCAACGTATGGACAGTGGTGATGTCGCGCCCGCTTGAGGACGACGGCGCGCATGACGTGTCGCTGAACCGCGACGTGGTGCCCATGGCGTTCGCCGTCTGGCAGGGTGCCGAGAAAGAGCGCGACGGGTTCAAGCGCGTCTCGGACGGCTGGGTCCTTCTCGACATGGCATCGGAGTGATCCATGGATTTCCTGACCCCTGAAGAAAAGGCAAGCGTCACCAAGACCGATTGCGGATTGGGCCACGCCTGCCAGTTCTGCCCCAAGGAAGCGGGCTGCAAGCTCGACAAGCCGTACCACAACAAGGTTCTGATCGAACGCCGCTTGCAGGAGATCGACCAAATCATCGTCGTTCTGGCCAACAAGGGCGGCGTCGGCAAAAGCACGGTCAGCGCCAATCTGGCCGCCGGGCTGGCGCGCGAAGGTTTTCGCGTGGGTGTCGCGGATGCCGACATCCACGGCCCCAACCAAAGCCGGTTCTTCGGCTTCGCCGGCGCCAAGATCCGCACCACCCCGGCAGGGTTGCAGACCCATGGGTTTGTGGCCGACGGGATCGACCACCCGGTCGAGGTCGGATCGCTGGCCTTCATGCTCGAAGACGACACCACCCCGATCGTCTGGCGCGATGCCTACAAGCACGACTTCATCCACCACCTGATCGGCAGCTTCGACTGGGGGTCGCTCGACTTTCTGGTGGTCGACATGCCCCCCGGCACCGGCAACGAGCTGATCACGCTCTGCGACATGCTCGAAGGCAGCAACGTCTCGGCGGTTCTGGTGACTTCGCCGCAGGCGGTGGCACAGATGGACAGCCTCAAGGCCGGGCGGTTCTGCCGCGAACGCGGCCTGCCTGTCATCGGTGCGGCCGTGAACATGGCCGGCGTGCAATGCCCGAACTGTCACGAGGAATTCCACCTGTTTCCGGACGCGGGCGTCGCCGAGGCGTTGGGCAAACTCGACATCAGAAAACTTGCCGAGATCCCGCTCTCGCCCGATCTCGCATTGGGGTCCGACCGCGGCGAACCCGTCGTGACCGCAATGCCCGACAGCGTGGTGGCGCGCGCCTTCGCGCCGATGATCGAAGCGGTCTCGGCGCTGGGACGCGCAGGGTTTCACGAGGCGGTCGCCGCAACCATGCAGGACGTCTTTGCCGAAAACCTGAATGACGAGGATTTGCAGGCGGCGATGTCGGCATTGGCCGAAGGCGATGTCCTGGGTGCCGAGCTTTCGGATCTGCTGAACCAGGAGGCGAGCAGACTGAAACAGGCCTCGCAACCGGCAAAGGGACGCGGATAAATGGACGGAGCAGTTGAGACGGTTTCACGTCGCGGGTTCTTTCGCGGTCAGTTCGGGGCACAGCCAGAGCCGGCAGAGGGCTGGTATTCGGTAGAAGGCCTTCCAGCCGGCGCCGACGACGTGTTCTGGGATGGCTGGACGGATGAGGCCGGCCTCTTCGTGGTCGGCGATCACGGCGCGATCAACCATTTCGATGGCGCGGAGTGGGTCCGCCTGCCAAGCCCCGCCCCCGTGCCGATCCATGCGCTTTGGGGCACGGATCGGGAAAACCTCTGGGCCGTCGGCTGGATGGGCCTAATCCTGCACCACGACGGAGAGGTCTGGCACCAGGTGCATGGCTGCGTGGTCGACGCGAAGGGCAAATACGCCTCCGTCGAAGAGAACACACCGCTGTTCGCCATCTGCGGCCGCGCGGACGGGCACGCCTGGGCGGTCGGAGATCGCGGCAGAATCCTGCATTTCGACGGCACGGACTGGTCGGTCGAAGATGCCGGGACCCGCGCCCATTTGCGCGCCGTCATCGTTTTGGACGATGGTCGTGTGATGGCCTCGGGCGGCGATGGCACGGTGGTTCTGCGCAATTCCGAAGGCGTGTGGGAGGTCCTCGATTGCCCCGTTGCCTCCAATTTCACAGCAGCGATGGCCCTGCCCGACGGGCGTGTCCTGCTGGCCGGGGGCCGGTATTTCATCCAGGCCAACGGCTTTCGCGGCGATCTTGTCGAATGGGATGGCGAACGCTTCGAAAAGCTCTTCCCCGACACCGAGTTCAGCCGCTTCCGGGCGTTGGGCCGGACCGGCAAGGGCCTTCTGGCGCTCGGCGATGCCGGTCAGATCCACCTGATCCGCAAGGACTGCATCGACCGCTTGCAAAGCGGCACGGGCCACGACCTTCTGGGCCTCGTCGACCTACCCTCGGGCGAGGTGATGGCGGTCGGGGATTACGGCAGTCTTCTGGTGGGAGGCAGCGACGCACTGACCTGCTTTGCCCCCGCGATCCAGCCCGGCGAGGACCCGGCGAACTGGTCCGCGATGGACAGCGGCACGGACCGCCAGCTTTGGGGGATGTGGCACGATCCTGAACAGGACATGCTCTTTGCCTGCGGCGAGGAAGGCACCGTGCTGGTCCATGATCGCGGCAAGTGGGAGGCGCTGCCACCGGCGGGCACGCTTGGCATCCACGACCTGGCCCGCGCCCCGGATGGCGGATTGCTGGCGGCGGGTCAGCTCGGCGAAGTGCACCACTTCGACGGCACCGCCTGGAGCAAACACTTCGACCTGTTCATGGATGTCACGATCCTGTCCTTGTGGTCCGATGGCCACGGGCAGATCTTTGCCGCCGGCGACGAAGGTCTGGTGCTTCATTGGGCGGGCGCGGAGTGGGAGCGCATGCCCTCCGGCACCAAAAGTGCGCTTTACGGCCTCTGGGGTATGGACGCCGAGCATCTGCTGGCGGTCGGCGACTTCGGCCAGATCATGCGGTGGAACGGCAAGCGCTGGGACGAGTTCAACGCCGGGACCGAGCACTTCCTGTTCGACGTCTGGGGGCGGTCCCTGCGCGATATCTTCGTTGTCGGCCTGTCCGGAACCATCGGCCATTTCGACGGATCGCGGTGGCACATCACCCCGGCGCGGGCGCGCAACGACCTGTTGGCCCTGACCGGCACCGCGACCGATGTCGTGGCCGTGGGCGCGGCAGGCGCCGCGGCCCGGTTCGACGGTCAGCGCTGGCACATGGACCCGACGGGCACCACGGCCGGCCTACGGGCGGTCGCCGTGAATGACGCGGGCCGGTATTTCGCTGCGGGGGATGGCGGGACGATCCTGTGCCGTGACGTCGAATGACGGCCTTTACGAGAGAAACCATGCGCGCGACCGCAACGGCAATCGCGGTCGAGCGCCCCCTTCTGGGCTACATCCGGTCCGAGGATCGCGGTGTCGGAGACATGCTCCTGAGCCACGTTGCCGAGCGTCTGATCGCGCAGGGCCTCCGGGTGCACGGCGCCATTCAGGTCAATCGGGACCGGCACGACGGGCAGCGGTGCGACATGGACATCCGTCTCCTGCCGGAGGGGCGGGAGATCAGGGTGTCGCAAAGTCTCGGCCTTGGCGCGCGCGGCTGCCGCCTGGACAGCGGCGCGCTGGAGACCGCCGTCGCCTGCGTCGGCGCGTCCTTCGCGCCGGATGCGGATGTACTGATCGTCAACAAGTTCGGCAAGCAAGAGGCATGCGGCGCGGGCTTTCGCACGCTGATCGGTGAGGCCATTTCCATGGGCGTGCCGGTGCTGACCTGCGTCAACGCCATGAACCAGACGGCATTCGACGAGTTCTCGGCCGGTTTCCAGGTGCGGCTGGACGCCTGTGAAACCACCCTGCTCAACTGGTGCCGAACGCATCTGCACGACCTCGGGCCAAACGCGCGCTCGGTTCGCTAACGACCAGTCTGATCTTTGCCCGTACCGCATACCGTCGCGGGCCATCCGATTGTCAAAATCCCGAGCTGTCGTTTCACAAATGTGTAGAGCCTGAAGCCTGCGGCTGGGCTGTTCGGGCCGCTGCCGGACCGTTCGACCGTTTTCCCACTGCGGGCAAAATCCGGGTGCGGGCCCCACATCGCCGCCCGGGGAAGCTCTCTGACCCGCCTGTTCCTTCCTGATGGTGTCAAAGCGCCCTCAAGGCACCTTTTGCCGACGCCGCGTTTACGAGAATGCTGCGAGGCGGAGGCGCGCACAGAAGCGCTCAGCCTTGTCGGACTGGTCATCGTCCGGAAATCGTTCCGCGCATGGCCCGGTCAAAGACGGATCGGCGTTCTGCCGGAACGGCAGGGCATCAGCATGAACCACGCGACGCTCTGCCGGAATTACCCGGAAGACGGGCTTTCGGAGCAGCGTCGCCTTGGCCGGAAACGGGCGCGCTACGAGGACACCGATGCCAGCCGCCGCGCGCGTCAACGTGCCCCTCCGATCAAGGATATCAGCCAAACCGTTGCCGGGTAGCAATTTCCTGCAATGTCCAGTCTCCGCGCTGCACTTCCAGTGCCACCTTCGCCTCAAGCCATTCTGTAAACCCACCGCACTTCGCCATTCTCTTGTCCATTCAAAGGTCTGGAAGACACCTTGTCCGACCGTACAGTTTTTCAGGACCACTTCAGAACTCCATCTGGCGCAGCACGCGCATGATCTGGGCCTCGGTGAATCGTGTCTTCTTCATCGGAATCTCCTCGTTCATCCTGCCGAGAAAACTCTACTTCCGTATCCCCTTAAGATTGGGGGGATTGCCCCACCATGCGGGCGCATTTCTCGCCAATCATGATCGTCGGTGCATTGGTGTTGCCCCCGATCAAGGTCGGCATGATGGAAGCGTCGGCAATGCGCAGGTTGTCCATGCCATGCACCTTCAGGCTGGCCGGATCGACGACCGACAGCGCGTCGCGGCCCATCCTTGCCGTGCCGACCGGATGATAGACGGTCAGCGCCTCGGCCCGCAGGTAGGCGAGGATTTCCGCATCGCTTTGCACGTCGGGTCCGGGGAGGATTTCTTGCCCGTTCAGGTCTGCCATGGGGGCGGCCGCAAAGATCCGGCGGGCCAGTTTGATACCCTCCACGAGGACCTCTGCGTCATCGCCCTGAGAGAAGAAGCGATGGTCGATCATGGGTGTCAGGTCGCCCCCCTCACGTGAGATGGTGATCTCGCCGACGGATTTGGGGCGCAGCACGCAGGTATGCACGGCAAAGCCATGGCCCCATTCGATCAGCCGCCCGCGATGGCTGCGATAGCCGGGGACGAAATGGAACTGCACGTCCGGAAGGTCACCGGCCAGCGGCGTTTTGGCAAAGCCGCCCGCGACCACGTAATTTGTCGACAGCTCGCCCTTGCGCCCCGCGGCAAAGGCAAAAGGGGCGGCCAGAAGACGGCGCCTGTTGGCAAAGGACAGCCCCAGCGTGCGCGCCGACGGGCTCCGCACGGTGATCATGCCATCGACGTGGTCGCGCAGGTTTTGCCCGACTCCAGCCAGATCATGGACAACTTCGATCCCGGCCCGCTGCAAGACCTGACCGGGCCCGATACCCGATTGCATCAGGGCCATCGGCGTGCCGATGGCGCCCGCGCTCAGGGTCACCTCGCCCCGGCACTGCACCTGAAGCGCCTCGCCGTTGCGGGACAGGGCAACGCCGGTCACGCGGCCCTGATCCACCAGAAGCCGGCGCAGCTCGGTGTCGGTCCAGATCGCGAGGTTCTTGCGCTGGCGCACCGGCTCCAGAAACGCGTTGTAGGAGGAAAACCGGATACCGTTCCGCTGCGTGACATCATAAACCCCAAGCCCCAGCTGTGAGGGCCCGTTGAAATCCGTGTTATGCGGAAGCTGAAGCGTCTCGCCCGCTGCGATGAAGGCGTCGCAGACCGGGTTCGGATCCTTGGGGCGATTGACGTAAAGCGGCCCGTCGGTGCCGTGATAGGCGGGATCCTGGCCGATCCTGTTGCGCTCCAGATCCTTGAACACCGGCAGGACATCGGACCAGCCCCACCCCTCGCAGCCGAGATCCCGCCAGTCGTCGTAATCCTGCGCCGCCCCGCGAATATAGAGCATCGAGTTCATCGAGGACGATCCGCCAAGCATCTTGCCGCGGTTCACGGGAATGCGGCGGTTGTTCAGCTCCGGCTGGGGCGTGCCCACGTAGCCGTAGTCAAAGCGCGGCCGGCCATACATCGCGAGGATGCCTGCCGGGATCTTCACCCGCGGGTCGCTTTGCCCCTTCCCGGCCTCGATGATGAGCACACGGGTGCTTGGGTCGGCGGATAGTCGGTTGGCCAGTACGCATCCGGCCGATCCGGCCCCGATGATGATGTAGTCAAAGGTTTCCATCGTCGCCCCAATAGGTCAGCCGCCCGTCGCAGATCGTCATCGCAACCGTCGCGGCCTCGGCACTCTGCGCCAATCCGTCGAGGTCGCCGTCGATCAGCACCAGATCGGCGGCCAGCCCCGGCGTCAGCGCGCCGCGATGTGTTTCGCAAAAATCCGCATAGGCCCCGCCCGTGGTGTAGGCCGCCAGACAGTCGTCCAGCGTGATCCGCTGGTCCGGCATGTCGTCCCGCCAGGGGCTCCGGGTCAGAGCACAGTGGATGGCGTAAAGCGGCGAAAGTGGCGACACCGGCCAATCCGTGCCAAAGGCCAGCGGCACGCCCCGATCCCGGATCATCCGCCAGGGGAACGCCGTGGGCCAGCGTGCAGGTCCCATGATCGAGGTCGTCGGCTCCAGAGGCAGCCCGGCAGAGCCCGGAGGATGCACCGGCTGCATGGAGGCGACGATCCCCAGGGGCGCCAGCCGGTCGACATCCTCGGGCGTGATCGTGTCGATATGTTCGATCCGGTGGCGGGCATCGCGGGGGCCGTTAGCGCGGGCGGCGGCCTCGTAGCCGTCGATCGCCGCGCGCACGGCACCGTCGCCGACCGCATGGGTCGCCACTTGCAAGCCGCGCCTGTCGGCCTCGATACAGATCGCGTTGAATAGGTCCGGCGCGATCAGCGGCTCGGAGCGGAAGCCCGCCCGGTCGGGATAATCGGTGACGGTAAGCGCGGTCCAGGTGTCATAGACCCCGTCGAGGAAGAGCTTGATGCGCCGGAAGTGCAGCCAGCCGGGCACTTCCTCGCCGAACTGTTCGATCCGGGCGACACCGGCCACCCCGTCGCTTTCATCGAGCTTGAGCGGCAGGCTCACGCGCACCGGCATCTCGCCGGCCAACGCCAGATCCCTGAGGAGCCCCGCCTGGTAGGGATTGCCGTCCATGTTCACGGCACTGGTGATTCCATGGCGCGCGCAATACTCCCCGGCCAGGCGGAGCAGGCCACGGTCATACGCCCGCGCGGCGTCTGTCTCCGGCTCAAGCCCCTGGTTGCCGAGGCTGTCCCGCCCCTTGAGCTCGGAGAGCTGCTGCACGAAGCTCATTGCCGCGAATTCGCGCAGCTCTCCGGTGGCCAGCCCGTCTTCGCCCATGACCACCTCGGAGCCCGGTTCGACCTCGGCGCCCCGCAGCACCCCGGCCAATTCGAGCGCGCGGGTATTGGCCCAGCCGCAATGCAGATCCACCGAGGACATGAAGATCGGACGATCCGGGCTGATCCGGTCCAGCAGGTGCCGGTCGGGGCGACGGTCTTCGCCGAAGATCGTGTAGTTCGCGGCAAAGGCCGAATGCAGGGGCGCATCCGGGGTTTCGTCGATGAAGCTTCGGAAGGCAGTGCTGACGGCCTTGAGGCCAAAGACCTCGCCCAGGTTCAGCATCGACAGCGTGGCGCCGCCCATGAAAAGGTGCAGGTGGCTTTCGATGAAGCCGGGCAAGAGTTCCCGCCCGCCAGCGTCGATTACGCGGGTCTGCGGCCCGATGAACGCGCGGATGTCATCATCGCCGCCCAGCGCCGCGATCTTCCCATCAAGGATCGCAACAGCCGTCGTGCCGGGGGCTGCAAAGAGCGGGCGCACCCGGGCGTTCAGAAAGACAAGATCGGCGTGCATCCGGGGCTCCCGCGGGCAATGCGGGGGCCTTCTGGCCCCCGCCTTATCGATTACTGCAGCAACTGGGTCCAGACTCGCGTCACCAGGTCCTGCGCCTTGGGGCTACAGGTGCGCGACATCTCGACCGGCACCGTCGGGTAGAGCGCCGGCGCGTTTTCCTCGGTGAATTCCTTGTCGGCGTCGATGATCGTCATCGGGGAGGAATGCGAGTAGTAGTTCATCTCGATGGTCGCGTTCTCGGGCGTCGAGATGAACTCGATGAACTTGATCGCGTTCTCGCGGTTCGGCGCGCCCTTCGGGATCACCATGCTGTCGATCCAGCCGACCAGGCCTTCCTTGGGCATGGCGTATTCCAGCGGCGCGCCGTCGGCGATCGCGCGTACGACCTCACCATCCCACCAGAAGTGCGAAGCCACCTCGCCCGAGCCGAGACGGCCCGCGATGTTGTCCGAGGAATAGGCGGCCACGTGTTCCTTCTGCGCCATCAGCAGGTCAAGCACGCGCTTCATCTCGTCGGGATCTTCCGAGCAGAAGGGCACGCCGAGATAGAGCTGGGCGGCCCCCACGACTTCGTCCGGGTAGGAGAGCATGGCGATAGAGCCCGCAAGCGCGCCCTCGGGTTCGAAGAAGTACTTCAGGCTGTCGGTGGGACCGTCATATTGATCGGTGTTCACGGCAAAGCCCGCCGTGCCATAGGCCAGTGGGATGGAATATTCCTGGGTCTCGTCCCACCATTGGTTGCGGTAGGCCTCCTGGATATTTCCATAGGCCTCGAGCTTGTCGGCGCCGAAGTTCTCGATCAGGCCCTCGTCGATCATGATGCGCAGGAAGTGCTGCGAGGGCGCCGCGATGTCATAGCCCGAGGATCCGGCCTGAAGCTTGGTCAGCAGGTCCTCGTTCGAGGTATAGCCGTCCACGCTGACGTCGACGTCATACTCCTCGGCGAATTTCTCGATCAGTTCCGGCGCGATGGATTCCGACCAGACGTAGAGGTTCAGCGATCCTTCGGCCATCGCCGAGGTGCCCATGAGCAGCGCCATTGCCGTTGCCGTCTTGAATACGGTCATGTTGTGTCTCTCCTGTTGGGGGGGTGGTTGGTGTGATTGGGGATCATGAGCCGGTGCGCTGACCGCGCGCCGCGACCGTCAGCGCGATCGTGGCGAGGACCAGCGAACCGAGGATGAGCAGGGTCGCCACGGCGTTGAGCTCTGGCGATGTGCCCACGCGGATCAGCGAGAAGATGTAGACCGGCAAGGTGGTCGTGCCGCCCGAGCTCAGCATGTTCGAGGTGATGAAGTCGTCCATCGAGATCAGGAAGGCGAGCATCGCGCCCGAGAACAGCCCCGGGAAGATCAGCGGCAGCGTCACGCGGCGAAAGACGACCCAGCGCGAGGCATAGAGATCCGTCGCCGCTTCCTCGTAATCCAGCGACATGCCCTGCAACCGGGCGCGGATCGGAAGGAAGGCAAAGGGGGTGCAGAAGGCCGAATGCGCGATCACCAGCTTGAGCATGCCATTCTGCACGCCAACCAGCGAGAATAGGATCAGCGTCGCCACCGCCAGCACGATCTCGGGCAAAAGCAGCGGCAGGTTCACCACGGTCTCAGAGAGCTTGCGGAAGCGGACGTTCCTGCCGCGGATGATCGACAGCGCCGCCAGCAGCGCAATCGTCGTGGCCACGGAGGTGGCGATGAGGGCCACCGTCAGCGAAGTCTTGAGCGCGGCGATCAGCGCGTCGTTCTGCAGCGCGGAGGCGTACCATTTGAACGAGAACCCGGTCCAGACGCTGGTGATGCGGTTGGCATTGAACGAGTAGAGGATGACGATCAGCAGCGGCGTGTAGAGATAGACAAAGAACGCAATGCTGATCAGCCCCAGCCCGGGATAGCTCTTGACGTCGTGCTGCTTGCTCATGCCGCGACCTCCTTGCGGGCGCTGCGCAGGGCCAGCGCGATCAGCACCAGCATCACCACCACCAGCAGGGTCATGGCGATGGCCGCCCCGAAGGGCCAGTTGCGGGCTCCGCCGAACTGCAGCTGGATCAGGGAGCCCATCATCATCTGCTTGCCCCCGCCCATCAGGATCGGCTCGAGCACCGCCCCAAGGGCCGGCACGAAGACAAGGATCGCGCCGGAGGCGATGCCCGGGGCGGTCAGCGGCAGGATCACCCGGCGCAGGGTTGTCCAGCGGTTGCCGTAAAGATCGTGCGCCGCTTCGATCAGCGCGCCGTCCAGCTTTTCGATGGAGGCGAAGACCGGCAGGACCATGAGTGGGATATAGGTATAGACCATCGCCGCCAGCGTCGCGCCGTCGTTATACATCAGTGAGAGGCCGGCGGGCGCGCCAAGCGCTTCCAGCAGGCGCGGCAGCGGGCCGTCCTTGCCGAGGATGATCATCCAAGCATAGACCCGCAGGATCATCGACATCCAGAACGGCAGCGTCACGAGAAAGACCAGCAGCGACTTGCGGTGACCGGGCTGCCGCGCGATCCAGTAGGCTACGGGGACGGCCAAAAGCAGGCAGAGCAGCGTCGTCACGCTTGCCAAAAGGATCGTGCGCAGGATGATGATCAGGTATTGCGGCGTGAACTCCATCTCGCCGGTCCAGCCCTCGTTGAAGAGGATCTGGCGATAGCCCGACAGGTCGAGCCCCCAGTCAAACCCGCCATAGGCGCCCCTGACGGCGACCGAGACCGCGGCGATGATGAAGATCGGCAGGATCAGGGCAAAGCCCATCAGAACCCAGGAGGGCACCAGCCCCAGATAGGCCAGGTTGATCGGGCGGCGCAGGGCCTGCGGCGCTGTGACCTTTTCCGCGCCGGCATGATGTCCGGTTGCCTCGCTCATGCGGCCAGAACCCGCGCCGCGTTTTCGACAAAGCCCACATGCACGCTGCTGCCCACCGCGATGGCATCGCCCTCGCGCGAGGCATTGCGCCGCGAGGCCCGGATTTCAACGCCGCCCACGGCCAGTTGGTAATGGGTGTATCCGCCGAGATAATGCTTGTTCACCACATCGGCCTGAAAACCGACACCCTGCACCTGGTCCCCGAGGTTGAGCTTTTCCGGCCGGATCGAGAGCGTCGCCTTGCCCTGCCCCATGCGCGTCGAAGAGGGCGCGGTGATGACCGGGCCGAAGGGCGTGCGGACCGTCGCGCTGGTGTCGGTCGCCTCCAGCACCTCGACCTCGACGAAATTCGTCTCTCCGACAAAATCCGCGACGAAGCGGTTCGACGGCTCCTCGTAGATCTCGGAGGGGGTGCCGAGTTGCTGCACCTCGCCGCCGCCCAGAACCGCGATGCGGTCGGACATGTCGAGCGCCTCTTCCTGGTCATGGGTCACGAAGACAAAGGTGATGCCGGTGTCGCGCTGAAGCGTGCGCAGCTCGTCGCGCATGGCCTGCCGCAGCTTGAGATCCAGCGCGGAAAGCGGCTCGTCCAGCAGCAGCACCTCGGGCTCGGCGGCAAGCGCGCGGGCCAGGGCGATACGCTGCCGCTGCCCGCCGGAGAGCTGGTCGGGCTTACGGTTGGCAAAGGCGCTCATGTGCACCCGTTCCAGCATTTCGCCCACGCGGGCCGTGATCCGCGCCTTCTCCCAGCCGAGATTTTCGAGGCCGAAGGCCACGTTCTGGGCCAGCGTCATATGCGGAAACAGCGCATAGCTCTGGAAGACCGTGTTCACGCGCCGCTTGTGCGGGGGAATATCGACGATGTCGCGCCCCTGAAGCAAAAGGCTGCCGCTGTCCGGGCTCTCGAAACCGGCGATCATCCGCAAAAGCGTGGTCTTGCCACAGCCCGAGGGGCCCAGCATCGTGAAGAACTCGTTCTCGCGGATCTTGAATTCGACCGAGCGCAATGCCTGATAGGAGCCGAAACTCTTCGACACGTTGATCACTTCGACAGCGGTTTGGCGGCTCATTCGGTTCTTCCCATGGATCAGGCGCGCAGGCCGGTCTTGCAGGGCCCCCTGGTCGGAGCCGCGCGTGGGGGGAATAAACGTCAGGCGTGTTTCGTTAATAAATGAGAACTTGCGGAAGTGCTGGTTAGGTCCCGCCTAAGCGAGACGGCGGGACATCGCGACAGGCCGCATAAGTTGTCGTATTGTTGGGAAATAAGTTGTTTCCCTGCGTGCTAGGGCAGCATCCCGCAGACTGAGGCCCCCTGGCCTGTTGATGTGCACTGCCTAAAAAACATACATCTTTGGTGTCAAAAAGTGCGCACGACCGGCTCGGGATGGTCCTGCGCATGTCCCCGGCTCAAGCCCATTGACGGTTACCCACCACGCGCGCCATCTGACATGCGCCAGGCCCAAGCTGCCGCTGGCCACACAACCCTGCGCCTGGACGGCGACGCGGGCAGAGAACCGACGAGGACCCTCGGGAGGGCGACACAAGACATGCCACTGCGTTTCAGCCTCAGACAATTGGAGTATTTCGTTGGTGTTGGCGAAACCGGCAGCATTGCGGGCGCGTCACAGCGGCTGAACGTGTCCTCGCCCTCGGTCTCGGCGGGGATTTCGCAGTTGGAAGTAGAGCTGGGGGTCCAGCTTTTCATTCGCCACCACGCCCAGGGGATGACGCCGACGGCAGCGGGCCTTCAGATCCTCGATCAGGCGCGACTGGTGCTGCGGCAGGCCGGCGCGATCAACGACATGGCCGGCGATCTTTCGGGCAGCGTGCGCGGCTCTCTGGCGATCGGCTGCCTCAGCACCTTTGCCCAGATCGTGGTGCCGGGGCTGCGGCAGAGCTTTGTGCAGGAGCATCCCGAGGTGCGCACCAGCCAGATCGAGGCCGACCAATCGGGGCTCTTCAGCCTGCAACGGCAGGCGAGGATCGACCTTGCACTGACCTATGATCTGGATCTTCCGCGCGACTTGACCTTCATTCCGATCCTCGACCTTCCGCCGATGGTCGCCCTCTACGAGACGCATCCGCTGGCGCATCTGCCGGAAATCTCCATCGACCAGTTGGCGCCGCATCCGATGGTTCTGCTCGACCTGCCGCATAGCGCCGAGTATTTCATGTCGTTCTTCACCGACCACGGGTTGCGCGCCAACATCGCCGAGCGGACTCGGGACATGGCGGTGATGCGCGGGTTGGTGGCGAACGGCTTTGGCTATTCGATCATCAACGTGCGCCCGCAGAGCGACCTTGCGCCCGACCGCAAACCGATCCGTTATGTCCCCCTTTCCGGCGGACAGCGGGCGATGAAACTGGGCATTCTCACCAGTGCCGGGTCAAACCACACGCAGCTGCACAAGACCTTCTTCGGCCATGCGCAACGCTGGATCGAAGATCAAGCTGATCGGTTGCAGCTCAACCCGACCGGGCGCGCAACTGGATGTCAGCAGAGCTCGGCCGCCAGCCGGTCCATCATCGCATCGCATTGCCCAAGCTGAGCCAGGGTGACGTATTCATCCGCCTTATGCCCCTGCGCCTCCATGCTGCCGGGGCCGCAGACCACGGTGGGGAACCCCATGCCTGCGAAGAAGCCTGCCTCTGTTCCGAAGGCGACCTTGGTCAATTCGTCCGATCCGCACAGGCGCGCGACGCGCTGAACGGCGGGGTGGCCGGACGAGATGTCGAGGCCGGGGTAGGTGTTGGTCACCGCGATGTCGATGCCCGCGCCCGCGAAGTGCTTGCGGTAGGGTGCGCAGATGCGATCGGTCTCGGCGGTCAGGCGGTTCAGAAAATCCGGCAACGCATCCTGCGGCAGATGGCGCAGCTCGAAGTCGATGACCGCCTGTTGCGGCACGATGTTCAGGGCCGTTCCGCCGTGGAGGGTTCCGGCGTGGACAGTGCTATAGGGCACGTCATAGGCACTGTCTTTCGCGCCCGAGGCTGCGTAACTCTCCTGAAGCCCCTTAAGTGCCGCGATGAACTCCGCTGCCAGGTGCAGCGCGTTGACGTATTTGGGCGCCAGCGCAGAGTGCCCCGCCTCCCCGTGGCAGGCGGCCCGCAGCGCAGCCTTGCCCTTGTGCCCGGTTGCCACGCGCATCGAGGTTGGCTCGCCCACGATGCAAAGCTCGGGCGTCCATCCCAGATCCTCTAAGGCAGGGGCCATCTTGCGCATGCCCTGGCAGCCGATCTCTTCGTCATAGGAGATGACCAGCATCAGGGGGGCGGTCAGGCGATTTGCCTCGACCCGCTGCGCCAGCGACAACATCGACGCGAGGTATCCCTTCATGTCGGTCGTGCCGCGACCGAACACCCTGTCGCCCTCGCGCGTCATCTCGAAGGGGGCCCGCGTCCAGGCCTGCCCCTCGACCGGGACCACATCGCTGTGCGCCGACAGAAGAACGCCCCCCGGCCCATCCGGCCCGATGCGGGCGACGAGGCCGGATTTGGCAAGCTCGGGATCGGGGATCCTTTGGGTCGTGAACCCCGCCGCTGCCAACAGTCCCTCGGCACAGTCGATCAGCGCGAGGTTGCTCTCGGCGCTGACCGTGGGAAAGGAAATCAGGCGCGCCAGGATATCGAGCGTCGAGGAATGCGGTGTCATTCTGCCGCCAGTTCGGTGATCTCCCGGCGGAAGGGCAGGTCGTCCCCGATATCCTCACCGTCAAGTTCCCGCGCATAGCGATGACCGGCATAGGTGGCCCAGGCAATCGGCCCCGAGGCTTCCGCATCGCCAAAGATCTTGACCGACCGGATGCCCGCATCCGCCCATTCCGCCTGCCGCGCGGTGAGATCCAGGAACAACTGGTCATTGCCGGTGCGCGAGGCCACCATGACCACGGCGTCGCACTCATAGGGCCGGGTCTTGCCGGTATAGACGCAATTGCTGACGACATGATCGGTGGCGATGGAGGCCACGCCGCGGTTGAGCACGATGTCGACGCCCATCTCGTCAAGCCGGGCGTGGATGGTCGCCTGTTCAAGCGTGTTGTTCGTCCAGTCGGACACGTAGGCCGAGGGCGTGATCAGCGTCACCTTCGCGCCCTGCTTGACCAGCAGTTCCGCGAGCACGCCGCCCATGTAGTAGTGATCGTCGTCATAGATAACCACGTTACCGCCGGGCACGGTCCCGTCCATGAGGTCATCGGGGGTATAGACCTTGGCGCCTTCGGCAATCGGCATCGGCACCACGTGTTGCCGCGAGACCCCGTCGCGCCGCCAGGTGGAGCCGGTCGCGATGGCGATGTTCTGGAAGCCGAACTCGAGCACGCTTTCGGCGTCGAGCGCGCTTTCGCGGTAGATCTCGACGTTCGGGCGCTGCGAGAGCTGGTAGTCGCGGTAATCCACCACGCGGCCCCAGGCCGAAAGGCCAGGCAGCGCGCGTTCGCGGGTGACCCGCCCGCCGATCACGCTGCGGGCTTCGGCCACCGCCACGTCATAGCCGCGTCGGCACAGCGCCCAGGCCGCCTCCAGCCCCGCGGGACCCGAGCCGATGACCAGCACGTTGTCGCTGCTGCCCTTGGCGTTCATGTTTTCCGGGTGCCAGCCCTTCCGCCATTCCTCCATGAAGGTCGGGTTCTGGGTGCAGCGGCTGATCGACATGGTCATGTCGCCGGTGATGCAGATGTTGCAGCCGATGCATTCGCGAATGTCCTCGATCCGGCCTTCCTCAATCTTCTTGGGCAGGAACGGGTCCGCGATCGAGGGGCGCGCGCAACCGATCATGTCAAGCGTGCCGGACTTGATCATCTTGACCATGACGTCCGGCGAGGTGAACCGCCCGACCCCGACGATGGGCTTGTCGGTGAAGTCGTGGATCGCCTTCACCAGATCGAACTGCGCCGCCTCTTCCTTGAAACGTGAGGGGCCGGAGCAATCCTCCCACGCGCCATGGGCCAGGTCCCAGATGTCGGGCAGGTCGCGGTTCATCTCGATGAAATCCCGCACTTCGGCATTGGAGAACCCAAGATCGCCGATGCTCTCGTCAAGGGAAACCCGCATCGCGATGGCCATCGTATCCCCGACCGCATCGCGAATATCCGCAACCACCTCGCGTGCAAAGCGCGACCGGTTTTCCAGACTGCCGCCGTATTCGTCGGTGCGCTGGTTGGTGGCCCGGCTCAGGAAGTGCTGGAAAATGCCGAACCCATGCGCGCCGTAGAGGTTGATCAGGTCAAACCCGGCCTCGCGCGACCGCTTGGCGGCGTTCACGAACCAGCGGCGCAGATCGCCGATCTCGCTTTTCGACAGCGCCCGGGCCTGCACCGGGTCGTTGGTGAAGGTGCGGATCGGCAGCGCGGAGGGCGCCAGCGGCACCTCTTTGGTGTACAGGTTGGGACCGTTGATGCCGGAATAGGCCAGCTGGATCCCCGCCAGCGCGCCGTGTTCCTTCATCTTTTCCGACATCCGGCGCAGCTGCGGGATGTCCTTGTCCTCCCACAGGCGCAATTCGATGAAGGGCGTGATCTCTGAACTGTGGTGCATCTCGCACTGCTCGGTGAAGATCACGGCCCAGCCGCCCTGGGACTTGATCCCGCGCATCTCCGCCGCGGCCGAGGGGTCGCGATAGCCGCCGCCGTTGCAATGCGGCACCTGGTAGAAGCGGTTCTTTGCGGTCAGGGGACCGATCTTGATGGGATCGAACAGAATGTCGTAGCGGGCGTCGCGCATGGGGGCTCCTTCGCGGGCGTGGTGCGGCCTGGGCCGCGACCGGCACACCCGGGGTGTCTTTCGTAACTTGGGCCGGATCAGGCCTTGTACTTGATCCAGGTCGTTTTCAGGGCGGTGTACTTGTCCAGAGAATGCAGCGACAGGTCGCGGCCGAAGCCCGATTGCTTCATGCCGCCAAAGGGCGTCTGCGCCGACAGGGCATCCACGGTATTCACCGACACGGTGCCCACGTGCAGGCGATCCGCCACGCGGCAGGCGCGGCTGAGGTTGTCCGTCCAGACCGAGGCCGCGAGCCCGTAGATGGAATCGTTGGCCATGCGCACCGCCTCGTCTTCGCTGTCAAAGGCGATGACCGACAGGACCGGGCCAAAGATCTCGTCCCGGGCAAGCGGGTCGTCCTGCGACACCTCGTCAAAGATCGTCGGCTGCACGAAACAGCCCTTGCCGTCCACCGTGACGCGGGCGCCACCGGTCACGAGGTTGGCCGTCTCCTTGCCCGCCTCGACGAAGCGCATGATGCCCTGCGTCTGCTTTTCGTCGACGATCGCCCCCATTTTCGAGGCCGGGTCGAGCGGATCGCCGGGCTGCATCGCCGTGGCGCGCTCTTTCAGCCTTGCCACGAACTCGTCCTTGATCGCGCGCTCCACGTAGAGCCGCGAATTGGCCGAACAGACCTCGCCCTGATTAAAGAAGATGCCGAAGGCCGCCATGTCGGCTGCCGCGTCCAGATCCTCGCAATCGGCAAAGACGATGTTGGGGCTCTTGCCGCCGGTTTCCGGCCAGACCTGTTTCAGGTTCGACTGGCCCGAGTATTGCATGAACATCTTGCCGATGGCGGTAGACCCGGTGAAGGCGAGGCAATCGACATCCATGTGCAGGCCAAGCGCCTTGCCCGCCGTGTGCCCGAACCCCGGTACCACGTTGAAGACGCCCTCCGGTACCCCCGCCTCGGCCGCCAGTTCGGCCAGCCGCAACGCAGAGAGGGGCGATTGCTCGGCAGGCTTCAACACCACCGAATTGCCTGCCGCCAGCGCCGCCGCGGATTTCCACGTCGCCATGTCCAGCGGGAAATTCCAGGGCGTCACCGCACCGACAACGCCCAGGGGCACGCGGCGCACCAGCGCCAGATCGCCCGGGCCGGTTGGCGCGACCTCGTCATAGAGCTTGTCGATGGCTTCCGCATACCACTGGAAGAAATGCGCGGACCCCGGGGCGTCGATGGTCGAGGCGTCGGTGATCGTCTTGCCCATGTCGAGACTGTCGAGCAGCGCCATTTCCTCGAGATTGGCGCGCAGCAGGTCCGCCAGCTTCAACAGCACCGCCTTGCGGTCCCCGGGCGCCATGCGGGACCAGTGGCCCGCCTCAAAGGCGCGGCGGCCGGCGGTGACGGCGCGGTCAACGTCTTCGGCGTCACATTCCGCGACGGCGGTCAGCACGGCGCCGGTGGCCGGATTGATGCTGTCGAAGGTCTTGCCGGAGGCGGCCTCGACAAACTTGCCGTTGATGAAGGCCTTGCCGCGCAAATCCAGCATGGCGGCGCGCGCCGCCCAGTCCTGATGCGAATGATCGAGCATGTCTGTCCCTGTTCAGTCGTCGCCGGGCACGCCGTAGGAGGGCGCGGCGCGCGGGTCGAGGGCGCGTTGGACGTAGGCGTCGAGCTGCGGCTTGTAGACCTCCCACGCGGTGGCGATGGCCTCGATGGGGCAATCTTCCGTCCAGTCGCAGCGCAGGTCGGCGACCGGCCATGCGACCTTGTCCGCGATCTGCAGCCCGGCGGAATGGACGGGGCCTGCCTCGCCCCCCGCGGCCAGACCCGCGCGCATGGCGGCAATGAGGCGGTCGCCGATATGGCCGGTGGCCGAGAGATATGCATCCACGATGGCCTGCGGCACGCCCTCATTATCCAGAAGGTTGCCGGCGGAGGCGACGTTCTCCGCCTGCGCCTGCGTCCAGATCCCGAGCGAGTTCGGCCCTGAATGGATCGCCGTCGCGCCGGTCTTGTCCACCGCCATGACCTGTCGGTACTCGACGAACTTCGCCTCCGACGCCACGCGGGCGACGGCGGCCTCGGCGCTCATGCCGCCTTGCATCAGGTCGAGCGTCAGCGGCCCGAGCGTCGGGTCGGTGACGTTCTGCGAGGCCACCGCACCGACCCCTGCCCGGGTATAGGCGCAGCGCGCGGCCACCGCGGGAGAGGAGGAGGAGATGGCAATGCCGAACATGCCGGTGTCGGGGCAACGCGCAACGAGGGAAAAGGTCATGCGCCGTATCCTTCGGGAATGACCGCCGTGCCGTCGATTTCCACCAGCCATTCGGGCCGGGCCAGGGCCTGCACCACCAGACCGGTCGAGACGGGATGCACGCCTTTGATGTATTCGCCCATGGTACGATAGACCGCCTCGCGGTGGCGCACGTCGGTGATGTAGACCACGACCTTGACCAGATGCGCCATCTCGCCGCCAGCCTCTTCGATAAGCTGCTTGATGTTCTGCATCACCTTGTGCGTCTGCTCGACCGGATCGTGGCTGTCGATGTTCTTCGCCGTGTCGAGGTCCTGCGGGCATTGGCCGCGCAGCCAGACGGTCTTGCCGCCCTGGGTGACGACCGCTTGGCACAGATCGTTGTCGAGCTTCTGCTCTGGGTAAGTCTCGGCGGTATTGAACTTGCGGATGCGGGTGTGGGCCATGAGATGTTCCTCGGATTACTCGGCGGCGGGCTGCACGATAGCAGCCTCGCCCTCGTAGCGCTGGTAGGCGCGTTGAATGTTGATCTGGTCGGCGACGTGCTTGGCATCGTGCCACACGCCCCAGAGAAACGACGACCCGCGCCGCGACTGCCAGGGAAGGCCCAGGAAATAGACATCCGGTGCCACCGACATGCCGCGCTGATGGATCGGCGCGCCTTTTTCGTCGAAGGCGTCGACCTTCAACCAGTCGAAATCCTGCCGGAAACCGGTGGCCCAGATGATCGAGGTGACGCCCTCGGCGGCCAGATCGAGCTTGCGGATCCTGTTGGTCAGGCACTCCGGGTCAGGAAAGGTCCGGCGCGCCTCAGGCTCTTCGGGCAGGTCGATGCCGGTGCGCGCGATATAGGCATCGGCCATATCCAGCACCTCCAGGTAGTTGGCGTCCCCCGCCGAGACGTTCTTCGCCAGATCGTCCGCAAACTCCAGAACGCCATCCTTGAAGCCGCTCGTCAGCCCGGTCAGGGTGACGCCCTCCCCCGCCAGACGGCGGAAGTCCATCGTCTGGCCTCCGCGCGCACCGCTGACGGAAATCGTGACATGCTCGGTCCCCGGCGCCGGGGCCGGCATATCCCACAGGCCCAGAACCCCCAGCCACCAGACGTTGTCCCGGCCCCGGTAACGGCGCGGCGGCCGGTCGTGCGGCCCAACCGAGAGGTACACCTTGCGTCCCGCCCGGTTCAGCTCATCCGCGATCTGCGCGCCGGACGAGCCCGCGCCCACAACCATGACGGCGCCTTCGGGAAGCTCTTCGGGGTTCTTGTAATGAAAAGAATGCAGCTGCTCGATCCCAGCGGTCTCGGGCACGAGTGGCGGGATGACGGGGTGCTGGAAGGCGCCGGTGGCGGCGACGATACGACGGGCCTGGAAGTCGCCCTGGTCGGTCTTGACCAGAAATCCCCGATCTCCGGAAAGAGGCTCTGCCGAGAGAACCTCGACGCCTTCCCGGATCGGCGCGTCGATCATCGCGGCATAGTCGATAAGATACTGCGCCATCCGGTCCTTGGACACGAAGGCATCGGGATGGCAGTCCTCGAACTCCAGCCCCGGAAAACGATCGTGCCAGGCGGGGCCATTGGCCACCAGATTGTCCCACCGACCGGTGCGCCAGGCTTCGGCGGTGCGGTGCCGTTCAAGAATGATATGCGGGACCTGCGCGCGACCGAGGTGTTCACTCATCGCGATTCCGGCCTGGCCACCGCCGACAATCAGTGTGTCTGTTTTCTCCATGAGGACGTCCGCACTCCCTGCATTTGATTGCCCAAAACCTCCCCACCAACGGAGCGATACAGGGGTTTTATGCAGTCGCTGCAAACTAGAAAATTACGATTTCGATCATCATTGCTTAGGGTAAGCCTAAACCAGATCCGGCCCTCGTTTGCGACCCGGCTTTTCGGCACGTTGCGACCTTGGCCGCGTGACGCTGCGACTGCTCATTGCCCACTCTGACGGCAGGAACGACGCGAACGGCCCAAGATCACCATTGCTGCCAAATGTGGCGGATAAACGGTCTTGGGCCATACCTACACGTCATCCCAGCCGCAGCGAAGGTCGGCTTCCCGCCCTTTCTGTCAGAGCGTGCAGCTATGCTGCGCCCAGCACAAGCGGCAGCAATGGGGCTGAGAGCGGTTCAGTCGCACCGTGGCTTAGTTCCAATCCGCAGGAGGCGCTTGACACCTATTCACGCGGCGCGCTCCTCGCGAGGAGATCATCGCTGTCTTGGCGCTCAGCGTCGACAAGGGGGATCAGCGCCGCTTCTTCCGATTTATGGACCGAGGGCTCCAGCGATGATGCGGGTGCGTGCGGCATTGATACCTTGCGCGGTGGCGGTTCGGAGGGTGCCCCTGACAGCCCCGCCCCTTCCAGGCGAATGCGATACGTCGTGTCAGGGATCGCCACCCCAGCTTCTTCGATAGCAGTCTTGACCAATCGAATGGCGTCTCCGCGTGCCGTGGAAAAGCCTGTCGCGGTCTGGTCGACCCAGCCAGTCACACGCAGGATGGCGCCGGACTCTGTGATGTTCTCGATCCAGACCAACTCTTCCGGGTCGTCCAGTACGAAAGGCAATGCTTTCAGCGTCGTCTGTGCCAAGCTGCGCGTCGTCTCGAGATCCGCGTCAGGGTCGATGCCGATGTCGAACATGAACCGCCGCGCCGGATACTGCGTGTAGTTCACGATCTTGCCCTTGAAGACAGTCGCGTTTGGAATGCGGATGTGATTGCCGTCGAGCGACAGCAGAATCGTCGCGCGCGAGGTCAGTCGGATCACGCGGCCGACGTCGCCTTCGATCTCAACCAGGTCGTTCGGGCGAAAAGGTTGGCGCAGGCTCAACATGACGGACGCCACGAAGTTCTCCACCGTGTCGCGGACGGCAAAGCCGATGGCAAGACCGATGATCCCCGCAGCGCCGAGGATCGTGCCGAGCAGGGCCGCCGCCCCCACGACATCCAGCGCAACCACGATGCCGATGATCCCGGAGGCCACGCGGAACGCCTGCCGATAAAGCTCGGCGATGAAGGCGTTGGGCGAGATGCGGTCCCAAAACCGCATTCGCGCCACGAGGAAGCCCGCCGCGACGATCATCAGGAAGGCCACAAACGCCAGCAGCAGCAAAGGTAGACGGGAGATCAGTTGCGCAACCCGCGCCCGGAAGCGATCAACCGCGGGATTTATCTGATTGGCGAGCTCATCCGAAGCCGTGAGCGTGTTGTTCACCGCAACGACACCTTCGAGACGCTCGGCAATGCTCTCGGCCTTCTCGCTGATGGATGGGTCTGCGACGTCCCCCGCAAGCGATACGACCCCAGCGTCGACGCTGACCGAGATCCCTTCGAATTCGAGAGCTCCGAGTATGGCGCGCAAGCGAGTCGCGATGGCCGCGTCGTCAGGTACGTTCTCGACTGCAAGCGTGGGCAAGGCATCCGCCTCGGTCACGACATCCTGGGCCAAGACCTGGCACGGGGCAAGTATGAGGGCGAGGCAAAGGAGGACCTTGTTCATACCTCTCCCAGATAGCGTATTCGATGCGGGCGCCAACAGGACATGCAGTCGATCGGCATCAGTCCGGCGACGCGAACGATCAATCGGCCAAAGGCCGGAGTCTTCCATCCTGCGTCACGACCTGATCTGGATGTGAGGTCGCATTCCTGGCGATCATCGCTTGGCGGCACTGCGCAGCCACATGGCTGGTGCGCGATCGGTTCCAGCCATGCCTATGGCGTTTGCCAACCTTTCGCTGCGGCAACTCTCCGCCCTCCCAGTGCTCTGCGGACCTACATGGGGCTTGTCGCACATATCAGCGATGAGGATTCACTGTAGGAATCCAGTGCGTTGGATCGGTGTCATGCCGAGGCCCTCTCCCTCCCGCTATCGCACGACGGACTGGTCCGAATAAAACACTGCGCTGCGCCGGCGGGGTTCGCTCTGGGTCTGGTTTGATCCCGACACGGTCCGGCACGCCGGAAAGACCGGTAAACGGGGGCGGCCCGAGACGTTCTCGGACGCCGCGATCCAAACCTGCCTGACGCTGGAGGGTGAGGGGCGTCTCGGCAACGATCCGGGGGATCGTTTCAGCCCTGAACGGGCGGAGCCCCGGCCTGTTCGGCCTTCCGCTTCTGCAGACGGTCGGGCCGGTCGAGAGCCCGATCCGGATGGCTGGGCGCGACCGGCGGGCTCCGGACTGTTCGGCGCTGTGCCGACGGCAAGCGCGGATCGGGGTCAGATCCCCTGTCGCCGCTCGGGCAAGCCCTTGAACCTGCCGATCCCCTCTCGTGACATCACCGCGCGATGCACGGCCGGGCAGCGGACAGCACGGGGGTGACGTTCGGTGGCGGTGGCGCATGGCCGGCCCGGAAGCATCGCGCCTCCGGCCAGAGGCAATGGCGCAAGGTTCACATCGCCCCGGACACGGAAACCGGCGACATACGCGCGGTCGAGTTCACCTCAGGCCGCCATGGCGACAGCCCGCTGCTGCCAGACCTGCTGTCGCACATTCCCGAGGGCGAGGAGATCGCCACCGTCACGGCCCCTCTCGGGATCATGCGACGCATGACCCTGCCGGGCAACGGACGGCGCATCCGACACACGCCGATGCCATCCCGCCATCGTCGAGCACGGCGCCGATGCCGTCATACCGATCCACCGGAACGGCCGCGCCTGGAAAGAAGACTGCCCCGCAGCATTGGCGCGAAACGAGATCCTGCGCGCGACGCGACACCTCGGCAGGGCGCTCTGGAAGACGTGGGCCCGCTACCATGTCCGAAGTCGGGTCGAAGCTCAGCCTCTCGGGACATTGCTGTGCAATGCCCTGCTGGCCAAGGGATGAATTGCCTGAAGCTCTTCGGGGAGCGGATCATGTCCGTTCGCCATTGCCGCTCGGACCGATGGCGCATCGATGGCCCACCCCCGACCGTCAGACCCCCGAAATCCGGATCCGCATCGTCATCGTGAACCGCTTCCCGGCCCCCGGCAGAGCCGAGATCGAGGCTATCGCCTGAAGCACAACGGGAAAAGGGACCTTCAGCCCGAACCCCGATTTGCCCAAAAACGCCCACGGCCATATATGTGCCCTCCCGTGTTCGTCAGACTTCAGTTTAGGGGCAAGGTCATACGGGCGCAAATCTCTGTCAGTTCGGAAGGATTATGGACGGTGAGGCGTTCGGAATGTCAGCTGATGCCAGTCTTGCCCGGGCAAGATGCCAAGTAGAACCGGATAGGTTCCAATCTTCGGCGAATGTCACATGGATGTGATATCCGGTTAAGATTGGAATCTGACACGTTCCCAAGTGATTGATCCAGAATCTTTTCCCATTTGGCATCAAAATCAAATTGGAGTATTTTTCGGGTAAGACTGGAACCTCCGCGCTCTTGCACCCCAAAGCCCATAAGACTGCGATTCAGGTCGCACTCTTTCCCGAATACCGCTGGCTGGGCGCAGACGTGGAGCAAAAGCCCAGACAGGGTACCTTGAGCAGCCCAGCACCGCGCTTCCCCCCCCCATCCTACTACCAGAAATGCCTTCGCCCTGCCGCGCAAGCGGCAGGGCGAGATTTCATTTACATTCACGATGGATGAGGCGGACAGGTCTCTCGACCAGATGAGCGCAGGACTAACCTGACAATATCCGTGGAAGTCTTGAGTCTTTATAGGCTTAGAATGTTTTCTCTGTCGTATACCCGTACATCACTCTCTGAAATCACGGAGCTAAGCTGCGAAGCTCTGACCAGTGCCATCACTTGTCTGGGCGTTAGCCCGAGATGTTGGGCGGCAGTCTTTGGTGTTTGGAGCCTTTCTAGGAAGCCCTCATAATCGTCGCACGTTACAAACTCCGCAGCGTTATGAAACCCGTTGGGACGCCGTCGCTCCACCCGAAGCAGCCCAGCTGAAACCACTTTCCGGATTTCGCGGCTACTCAGGGCCAAACGCTTACGCACCTCCTCCAGTGTCAAATCGGCACGCTGTTGGCGGCGTATCGCGGCGAACAGCTCTCTATGACTAATTCTCAGTCCGGCGAGTCCGATCTCGGTCGTATTGATGTAGGAACCGGGCAGCTCTCCCGCCTCAAGAAAGCGAAGAATTTGACCTGCGGGGCACCGCAACACAAATGACGCATGCGAGAGGCTGATCATATCTTTGCGGAGGGCATGATCGGGTTGGAGGATCGCCCGAGCTTTCATTCGGTTGAGGAGATCATCCAGCATTTTAGGTTCAGGACCCATTGATTTGGTTGAGCGAGCGTGATTCACCGTTCGAAAACGAGCGGTGAACATGTCTGATCTCTACTGGTTGAGCGATGCGCAGATGGCGCGTCTGGAGCCTTACTTCCCCAAGTCGCACGGCAAGCCCCGGGTTGATGACCGGCGCGTTCTGAGCGGTATTATCTTTATCAATCGCAATGGATTGCGGTGGCGAGATGCGCCAAGGGAATACGGCCCGCACAAGACACTCTACAACCGCTGGAAGCGGTGGAGCGATAGAGGCGTCTTCGCCCGGATCATGGCCGGGCTGGCGGGCGAGCATGGTGAGGAGACGACCGTGATGATCGACGCAACTCATCTGAAGGCCCATCGCACGGCGTCCAGCCTGGGCGTGAAAAAGGGGGGCGTGGACGGCTGATTGGCCGGACGAAGGGAGGCATGAACACGAAGTTGCACGCCGTCTGCGACAGCCATGGCCGGCCCATCGACCTGTTCCTGACTGCCGGCCCCGTCAGCGACTACATCGGGGCGCGTGCGCTGGTCGGCGGGCTGCCAGACGTGAAATGGCTGCTCGGAGATCGCGGCTACGATGCCGACTGGTTCAGAGAAGCCTTGCAAGACAAGAAGATACGCCCTTGCATCCCGGGCCGGACGAAACGGAAGACGCCCGTCCCGTACGACAAGCGCAGGTACAAGCGTCGCAACCGGATCGAGATCATGTTCGGCAGGCTCAAGGATTGGAGACGGGTGGCGACCCGTTATGACCGATGCCCAAAGACCCTCTTCTCAGCGATCGCACTCGCTGCGACCGTGATCTTCTGGCTTTGAGAGAGAACGAGTCCTGACCCTAGGTAACCGGCGGCAGGCACTTATTGCCCTGCACCGCTCTATACTCCAGGTTCAAGGTCACATCCAGGCACCGGGCGAGTACCATCGGCACGTTACCGGCACGAATGCCGACGATGCAACGTGGCGGCCCGCGATCATTGAGATCGCGTCAAAGCTGAAAATCGTCCCTGGCATGACGTCCGAAATGTGGCTCGAGAGGGCTCGCGCCGTTCTGGCCCCCAATCTCGTGTCTTCCGCAACCATCAAGCAGCGCCTGCGGTCGACTTCCGGCCTTGAGGCCGCGTTGGTTAGCCCGCCGCTGGATTCGCATCCCGTGCGCACGATCCACTCGGCGAAGGGGTTGGAGTTCGCGGCGGTGTGCGTGGTCATGACGAGCAACAAGACCAAAAAAATATTCGCACATCTCGAAACTGGAGAGGGCACACAGGACTCTGCTGAGGATGCCCGGAAGATCTATGTGGCTGCGTCTAGGGCGAAACGGCTGCTGGTCATAGCAGTCCCGAAAAATTCGG
This sequence comes from Sagittula stellata E-37, assembly GCF_039724765.1. NCBI lineage: Bacteria > Pseudomonadati > Pseudomonadota > Alphaproteobacteria > Rhodobacterales > Roseobacteraceae > Sagittula > Sagittula stellata. The sequence continues at coordinate 3,948,217 of NZ_CP155729.1, forward strand.
CACGCAAACTGGAAGCGCTCCTGGCATCTCATGACTGCAAGACGCAGAGACATGACGTTGTTTGATCCTGGGAGGTGACATGGCGCTTATCGGAAGCATCGATCCGTCATGGAAGGACATGTCGAAATATGTGGTTCACTTCGCGAAGGCCGAACCGCCGAGTACGGCGTACGACAACGCGATTTCGATCCTTTTCGAACGGCGCATCGTCGCTGCGAAGACATTCGGCGCCGGTCGCAAGCTTGCTCCGGCGCGCAGGTCGGTATGCTTCAGCGAGGTGCCACTTCACCATCTAAAGCGGTTGGCGGACGTCCGTGGTCCGCATGGGATCGGTTTTCGAAAGGAGTTTCTCGTCGAGCGTGGTGGTGGACCGATCCTTTACGCCTACAAGGACACGCCCCAAGCACAGTCGATCAACGCGATGGTGAATGCGGCGGCCAACGCCCCGGATGCGCCCGTCTGGAATATTGCACCCTTCGTGGATCTGCCGGGCACTTATGGAAACTCAAAGTACCTCTATGAATGGGAGCGGGAATGGCGGCATGTTGGAGATCTCGACTTCTCCGAGACGGATCCGGCGTTTTTGATAATTCCGGAAGACCTCCATGACGCAGCCCGGGACTTCTTTCACTCTGCGAAGGTAGACCATGTGGGGCCGAGCTACGAATGCCCCTTTATCGATCCATACTGGGGAGAGGACCAGATTGTTGCTGCACTGTATTCCTGACATTGCCCGATGACCGCCGACGTCGAAACTTGTCCTGCCATTTGGAGCATTTTGTATCGCCACGAGCCGAGCCGGGAAATCGGTCGGCGTAAGATCACGATCAAAAGGCCAAATTTAGTCGATCTAAAACTGGTCGACCAAGTGGTGCGTGAGCTGAACCTCCCCGAGGTAATGGCACAGTTGGACGCAGCAGAGGTCGCAACGTTGGCTGCGGTAGCGGCCACCGCTAAAAAACAGCACGGTGATGATGCCGGGGCGTCGAACGCGCTTCAGGCGCTTTTGAAGTCGCGCCCAGGCGAACTCGATGTTGACATCGCGCTGGTGGCGATAGCTGATTACGGCGTTAATCGCGACATCCTCCGGGCCTTTCCTGAGATGACTCAATCCTCTGCCATGATTGAGGCAATCATTGAGGCAGCGACGCAAGGGTTATTGGCCGGCTGGCATCGCTACGTCGAACTGAACGCCTTGGTCGTCCGGGATCTGAACCAGGCCAGACGTGCCTTCCCCGCTGTGGAGAGACTTACCCGCGACTTCGCACCGACCGTACTTATCGCCGCAACAGCTCGTGGGCTCGGCTGGACGTCATGGGTTAAGCTTTTCGCGATCCTGTACGATGAAGTCGAGCTTGCCGGAGAGACCAGGTGCACCGTCCCGGAGAGACGTGGACCGGACACCGAAGAGACTTTCGCGATGCGGCGCGCAGCGTGGGATGTGATACTGCCCGACGGCTCGGTCAGAGAGGTCGCACAATTGATCCTGGACCTCGACGGAGCGCTGTCTGCCTCCGGCCCTGACGTTCGCGCCGTCTATGTCCAGCGTTTGCGCAAGGCAATCGGTGGTGACGCCGATCTGCGCCGGGCGGCAGTAGAAGCTTTACTCAGCCGCTGCCCGCCGCGGCAGCATGATCTGGCGTTATTCGCTGCCACGCGGCTAGTCGAACCAGATGATGAGGCCTTTGTCAAGGCGCTCACCGAGCATCCAGATCGAGAAGTAGGTTACCGGGCCGACAAGTTACGCCACGCTGTATTTGGCAAATCGACCAGCGAAGAGGCTTGGCCAACTCCTAGTGTCAGCACTATCGCTCGGGGGCTTTTCAGCATCGGTCTGGATCCCATTCCGTCCAAATACCCAAAGACGTGGATTGGCGACCGGCTCGTCGAACTTCTCATTGAGCAGACAGTGGCGGGTGAGGAGAGGAGGTTCGCGGAGGAGTATTCAGATCACAGCGAGGAAGGAGAGGAAGGACTGCTTCGAAGCTTCTTCTCCCGCCTCGAATCTCGCCTTGGCGACTTGGGAGATGGTCTTCGAGCGACGGCAAGCGCCACCGGAGCAGCTCGCAATACGAGTATCGATCTGAAGTATCGGCCCGTCGATAAATCGGAGGAGGGTAAGCCGGGGGTGAACCCGAAGGGCGACGCCGAGCCCCCCGGCTTTTCCGCTGATCTATGCCTGATCGTGGATCCGTATCTCGAAGACCGTTCTCTCGGCAAGCGCGCTACACTTATCCAGGCGAAGCGGCTGCGGCTCAAAGACCCCACCCAGTCAGACAAGGGCCTAGCCAGTTCCTTCAAGCTGGACCCTTTACAGATGACGGACCTGATCCGCCAAACAGGGTCATCCTTCTATCTGTTCCAATGCCCAGGACTGCTCGATCGGGGCGTACCTATGGTCGCGACGCAGCTCGTCGAGGATTTGGCGCGGCATCATGCAGCGAGCGCCGCTCAAATCCCAGCACACCTAGTTGGCCCTGCTTCTCGCCCGTTCGCAGAATGGCTCACGTACATGGTGCTGGGGTTGCGCACAGGTGACCCGCTGGCAGAGCTCGTGGCGAAGGCCGAAGGTGGTGCCGGACGGCGCCCGCGCCCTTTGGCGAAGTTTGGAACTGTCGAAATTGTGCTGCGCGTGGGTGACCTAAAGTCAAAGGACGATTGAGGTGGGTCGCGTTAGTAGTGCGGAGGCATACTTAGGCGGTACTGGAAGACGGCAGATCGCCAAGTAGGTCATGGAATGACGAGAAGCCATTCGAAGATCACGGGGCCTGAGAGCGCCTGTGCGGTGCTGTAGGCGCGCAGGTCGCGCTCCAGCATCTGTTCAGCATAGGCCATGCGATCCGCCCAAGGGAGGGCGTCTCCGCCGCGCGCCATCTCCTCGCGGATGATCGCCCGGCCGGATTCGGGGGTCGTGTGAAGGCCGTGGCGGGCGAGCTCGGTGATCAGGCTGGTCTTGCCCACACCGGGGCCGCCCGTCACGACGAAAAAACGGTCGCTCATGGGCCATCCTCGGGTTTGACAGGGGAAGGGCTGCGCAGCGATCGACGCGCCGAAACGCGGATCAAAGCAGCATAAATTCTCGTAGGGAAAACAGCACCGGTCTGAGCGGCAGAGGCAAATCCTCTGACGAGAAAGGCAGAACTATCTGGTGCTTTTCAACACCGATGCGAGCTGCCCTTGCGAGATCAAACCTCCAAGCTCTTGCTCACCATGCGATCGCTCAACTAGCTGGTTCGCGCTGCCACCCGTTCGATTGGTCTACGGAAGCTCGTTTCCATGTTCGACATCCGCCCAATGCTTGTTAACGGGCATACGGGCTGCCCGCTTTGCCATTTCCTCAATCTGGATCGGTCGAAAACCCCACTGGTCGACGCCGACATTTATGCTGTTTCGCGAGCCTGCCCATTGGTCGTGGACGTGGCCGAACAGCTGTAGGGCGCCTCTGCGTGCGCCGTTCCAAGTGATCATCGGATAGTGGCAAAGGACGAGGCTGTGTTCGCCGTCCTGGATCTCGGCCATGTACTCTGTGCTGGCCCAGGGGAGGGATATTACTGCTTCGTCGTCGTGGTTGCCAATGATCAGATGCTTGCGGCCGGGCAGGCTGTGAAACCAGCTCTCGAACTGTGCCGTATCGGCAGCGCGACCGAAGGCAAAATCTCCCAAGATCCAGAGGTCATCATCATGCGCGACGCAGGCCTGAAAGTTGGCGATCAGGGCCGCGTTCATCTCGGCGGTTGAGGCGAAGGGGCGCTTGCAGAAGTCGATGATGCGGTGGTGGCCGAAGTGCAGGTCGGCCGAATACCAGTTGGCCATGCCTGTGCCCTCCGTGCTCGTCAGACCACAGTTTAGGGACGAGATCACACCGGCGCAAATACCTGTCAGTTCAAAGGGATTCTGTACGGCGAAACGCTCGAAATGTCAGCAGATGCCAGTCTTGCTCGGGCAAGATGCCAAGTAGAACCGGATAAGTTCCAATCTTTGGCGAACGTCACAGGAGGTCATTGGCTGGGGTGGTAGGATTCGAACCTACGGTGCGCGGTACCAAAAACCGGTGCCTTACCACTTGGCTACACCCCAACCGTGGCGCGCTACTTACTGCGCCGGTTCGGGAGGATCAAGACCTTCTTCCCGAAAAAATTACTCTGCCCCGCGAAGGGCGGCGGGCGCGTCGGCAACGTCCGAGCCGTAGAAACGGAACTGTGCCCGCCCCGCGCGCTTGGAGGCGTAGAGCGCCGTGTCCGCACGGTCCATGATTTCCGTCGGCGACAGACCTTCGCCCTCGGAAATCGCTATGCCGATGCTGGTGGAGATTCGGCACTTCGTGGTGCCCCAGTCCACGGGCCGCTCGATCCGTTCGATCATGCGGCCAGCAATCTCCGCGATGCGCGGCATCCGGGTCAGGTTGGCAAAGACGATCATGAACTCGTCCCCGCCGACGCGCGCCACGGTATCGTCCTTGCGCGATTCCTCCAGCATGATCCGCGCGGCGTGGCGCAGGACGTGATCCCCCGCCGCGTGCCCGTAGGTGTCGTTCACCGCCTTGAAGAAATCGAGATCGAGGTGCATCAGCGCGTAGGCCCGCCCCTGCCGCGAGATCCGGTCCAGCACCGTGTCCAGCGCGCGCCGGTTGCGCAGGCCGGTCAGCGTGTCGGTGAAGGCCCGCTCCTCCGCCGCAACCATTGCCCCCTGGAGACGGGTGTTGAGACTGCGCGACGCGTCCATGGCGGCGGACTTCGCCTCCACAAGGTAAAGCATCTCGATGGCAAGGTCGGTCGGCGCGAAATCGGTGCTGGTCAGGGCGTAGTCGCGCACCGCGTCGACCACCGCGATGCCGAACGACAGGTTGACCACCGCGCCCCCGCCACCGGTGCCGACCACAACGCCCTTCAGGGCGGTCCGCACACCGTCGCGCAGCCTGAGATGCAGCTTGCGACCCTGGGCCGCGCGCAGGCCCGCCATGTCCGTCACCGCGCGAGGGCGGTAGATCTCGAACACCTCCAGAAACCGGGCGTTTTCCAGGCGCCGCCCGCTCAGCTTGTGGAGCGTCGGTCCGGCCTGCACGATATGCCCTGTCGGCGACAGGACGGCATGCATCGGGCAGAGCGCGTGCAGCACCTCTTCGGGCAGCGACGTCATGCCGCCCCTCCCTGCGCGCCGCCACCCGCCGCGAGGTCGAAGGCCCGGCCGGCGGCAAAGGCCGATTCCACAAGCGTAATGTCCACCTCCTGTTCGCCCATGCCGACGCCTTCGGCGTTCAGCAGGACAAGCGCGCCGTAATCGTCGGCCATGGCGCGCAGCACCCCCACCATGACGAAGCCGAAGCCGGGCAGCCCCTCTCCGACCGTGAGGCGGAAGGTGTTCTGCCCCATGTCGCGAAGTTCCAGATCCGGCAGCACGAGGTCGGCGACGGCCAGCCGCGCCCGGTCCGGCAGGTCGTCGAGGGAATGCAGGAACTCGATATAGTCGACGCCGCCGAAGCGCAGTAGGCGGCGCAACCCCTCGCTGTTGGGATGGGAGACGAGATAGGTGCCCACGTCCTCCAGAAAGAGGTCGCTGCTCTTGCCCAATTCGATTTCCGTGGCGGCGATGATCGCGTCGAAGGTTTCGGTCGGATAGTTCAGCATCGCCTCGAAATCGCCGGCCTCGAACTGGGCGTGGCCGGTGATCGCCTCCCACGTGGACTGCCCGTAGGTATCCTGCACAAAGACCTGAAATGTTCTCAGGATGAGACCATGCATGACCGCTGCTCCGCTTTCGGGGCACCATGGCGCAGCGACGTTTAACAGGCGCATAATATATGCAATTGAGCCGAGTTTCGGGCCGGGCGAGGCCAGCGGGCCCCTGTCCCGCCCCCCTTTGGCCGGGCACCTCCCGACGAGGGAGTCAGAGGTATTTTTGCCAAGATGAAGCGCAGCGGTCGTGCACCGGTCGAGCCGGGCGCGACGTGGCAGCGGGACCGATGCGGGCGCTGCCTGCGGGCCGGCCCGCCGCGAGGTAGACCACGTGGCAGACCAAATGCGTGCCCGACTGGACCGCCGCCCGGAGCGCATGCCCCGTTTCCCACATCGCCTGACCGTCGGGCACGTTGGCGGTGCAGGCGCCCGAAGAGCGCATCGGCAAGCCGTAGTGGCGCGCCATCTGGCCGGTCATCTGCGTGGCGCGCATGCATTCCGGCGTCCCGGAGGATCTTCACCGTGTCGGGGCGCAGGAACTCGTTGCCGATCTCTTCGAGGATGCGCATGGTCGCGTCATGCAGGCGGGCGACCGCGTCCGGGCGCAGCGGTTCGGTCGGCCGGCCGGCGTTGCGCGGGATGTGCCAGGGGGCCTGGGCCACAGCAGGTGCGCCGGGGCGTGCCCCGCCCGGCCGCACTGGTCGCGGCGTGTCGGTGCGGCGTCGTCGGGCACGATGGCGCTTTCCCTGCGGTCCGGTGAGCGGCAAGGCACCCATCACACGGCGATCCGCTGCCCGCTGCCTGCCGGAAGACGACGCAGGCGATCGCTTTTGCCGTCCGGGGCGCCGCGATCACCCGCGGGTCGCGCGCCCGTCGAGCCAGCCCGGCAGGTGCCCCACGTCCGGCAGCACGGCCTCGGCGTGGGGGCCAAGCACCTCCGGCCCGGCCATGCCGGTCAGAACGCCGACGCAGACCATGCCCGCCGCGCGCCCGGCCAGCAGGTCGTGCGTGCTGTCGCCCACCATCGCCACCCGCGCGGGCGGCACGCGCATCCGCTCGGCGAAGGCCAGCAGCGGATCGGGCGAGGGCTTTGCCCCCCAGCCGCTGTCGGCCCCCGCGACGAAGTCGAACTGCCCGAGGATGCCGACCTCGGCCAGATGGGCCCGCGCCACCGATTCCGTGTCGTTGGTCATCACGCCCAGCATCAGCCCACGCGCCGCAAGCTCTGCCAGCAGGGGCACCAGCGGCACCGCCTCCACCAGAGGCGCGCGGCCTGCCTCCTCGACGATGATCCGCTCCAGCGCCGCCGCATCCTGCGGCAGGACCCAGGCCAGCAGCGCCGCGATCTCGCGATTGGTGCCGGCGATGGCGGGGCTGTCGGGCAGGAAACGCCCGGCTTCGAGGTCGAAACGCAGCACGTCGGCGGCGCGCGCCGCGCGGCTTGCGTCACCGTCGGACAGGCGCGCGATCAACCGCGCCGCAAAGACGTCCCAGGTTGCCGAAAAATCGAAAAGCGTTCCGTCCTTGTCGAACAGGACCGCGTCGACGCTCAGGTCCAATGCCATTCTCCTCCGCCCGGAAGGGCCGCGCGGGCCTGCGCGACGACCGTGTAATCCAGTCCCGCCGATTCGCAGAACGCCATGACCCACGCGTCGTCCATCATCACGAAGTCGAGAACCGCCCCCTGGAAGACAGGGTCCCCCAGACCGTTGCGGAAGTCCGCCTCCGACGCGCCCGAAGCCCCAAGAAACACCGGCAACAATTCATCGTTGCCTGCAAGCCATGCCATCGCCTGCAAACTGACCGTCTCGGCACTTTCCTGCGTAAAGCTCAATTCCCACGCCACCTTGAAAGGGTTTCTTAACCAAATTTCACCAAATCTGATGGGGCCGAGAAGTTCAAGCACGCGCCGACACTCACGGTGCAAGACACGAGGTAGCTGAACACTGATGACTGGGCGGATCCTGGTGGTCGATGCGGTGCCTACCAACCGCATCATACTGCGAGTCAAATTGTCTTCGGCCTATTACGAGGTCGTGCAGGCGGCCTCTGGCGAGGCGGCCCTCGCGATGATGCGCAGGTCCGATCCGGATCTGGTGATCGCGGCCTCCGAACTGCCCGACATGTCCGGCCGGACGCTTTGTTCCGCGATCCGGCGGAAGTGCGCCTCCCGCCCGGGACCGGCCGTCCCCGTCATCGTCGTGCACCCCGCGGACCGGCCGGAGGAACGGCTTGCCTCGCTCGCCGCGGGGGCGGACGACGTGCTGTCGCAGCCCATCGACGACGTCGTGATGCTGGCCCGGCTGCGCTCGCTCCTTCGGGCCCGCGACGCGGAGGCAGAGCTGCAGTTGCGCGACGACACCGGCCGGGCGCTGGGACTGGCCGAGCAGCCCTCAGACTTCAGCAAACCGGGGCAGGTGCGGATCATCGCCGACCGCCCCGGCGCGACCACACGCGCCCGGATCGAGGCGTTCTGCCGCCGCTCCGAAGACCACATCGAACTGGTCGATCCCGACAACGCCATGCGCGAGAACCCGCGCCACCCCGACCTGGTCGTCCTGCTGGAGACCGAGCATTCCGGCGGGAACGTGTTGTCGCTCCTGCCGCAATTGCGCTCCAATCGCGGCACGCGCCGCTCCGCGCTGATGTACATCGCCCTCCCCAATCACCGGAGGGAGGCCGCGTCCGCCCTCGACATGGGGGCCAACGACCTGATGTCCGACGGCCTGGAGGTGGACGAACTGGCCTTGCGGCTGAAGAAACAGATCGCCCGCAAGCGGCTGGGCGACCGGCTCAGGGCGAACATGCGCGACGGGCTGCGCGCCGCCGTGACCGACCCGCTGACCGGGCTCTACAACCGACGGTACGCCCTGCCCCACATCTCGCGGCTGGCCGACCGGGCAGAGCGGTCGCGCAGGCCCTACGCCCTGCTCCTCGCGGATCTCGACTACTTCAAGCAGGTGAACGACGACTACGGCCATGCCGCGGGCGACGCGGTGCTGGTGACGCTGGCGCAGCGGCTGACCGACAACCTGCGGGCCGCCGACCTGATCGCCCGCTGGGGCGGCGAGGAATTCCTCGTGGCGATGCCCGACACCGACCGCACGGCAGCGCGGCTGACCGCAGGGCGCCTGTGTTCCCTGATGGCGAAGAACCCCATCTCCCTGCCCGATGGCCGCAGGATCATCGTCACGCTGTCCATCGGGGTGGCCATCGGAGTGTCGCGCAGCGCCGAAACGCCGGTCGACCTGATTTCAAGCGCCGACTCCGCGCTCTATGCCGCGAAGAACGGCGGCCGCAATACGGTGGTCATGGCCGACACGGTGCTCGCATTGCCGCTGACCAAGGTCGTGCGCACCCTGCCGCCCGCCCCGAAACCGAACCCGAGGCTGGCGCCCGTCGAACCGATGATCGGTCAGGACACCGGCACCGACGGCGCGACGATCCCGCCCTGGGGCCTGCCGCGCCTCTGAGCGCGCGCCGGGCGGCCCGCCTCCGGCTGCGGACTCCCATCTGCATGACGGTCACCTGAAAAACGCGCCGGAGCCGCCCGGCGCGCGCCGCCCTGCCCTACTCGCGCGGCGGGCCGTCCTTGCGGCGATGCTCTTCGAAATGCCGCGCGCGCCGTTCCCGGAACCGGGCCAGCGTCTCTTCCAGACGGTCGGCGTAGGCCGCGCGTTCCGCAGGCGTCATCCCGGCGACATAGGCGCTCAGCACCTCCTGCCCGCGCTTGCGAAACCCGGCGCTGCGCTCGGCCTGCGCGGTCATCAGCGCCCCGAGCGCGGCAGGATCGTAGGGGTCGGCGCGCAGCACCTTCAGCGCCTGCTGGTAATCCTCGATCACGTCGCGCCGCGCGCCGCGCGCCTCCGTGCGGTCGCGCAGGAACGCTTCGCGCAGCGCCTGCCGCACCTCGTCGCGCTGGTCCTCGTCCAGGGCCCGCGTGTAGGGCAGCGCCGGGTCCCCGCCGTCGGGCCGTCCCGGCGACACCGGCGGGCCGTTCCACAGGAACGCCACCACGACGCCGGCAACCGCAAGGTTGATCGCCAGCGAGACGAAGAGCATGATCCGCATCACGCGGTTGCCTTGCGATCCGGCCATGCCGCTCATCCTTCCATCATCGCCAGTTCGAACCCCGAAAGCGGGTCGACGCCCATCTCTCCCAGATCCGCGCTGCCGCCCCAGAACGCGTCCAGCGTCGCGGGCGGGTTCACCCCGATCCAGATGCCCGCCGCGCAGGCCGCCGCCAGCCCGGTCATCCCGATCCAGCCGCCCAGCGCGCCGCGCACCTGGTCCCAAAGGCCCGGACCGCCCCCCTGCGGCGCCACGCGCGCCCCCGGCACCGGCATCTCGGCCAGTGCGTCGGCGGTCAGCCGCGCCATGAAATCGCCGTCGGGCACCGGCGCCTCGGCCCGTGCCGCCTCGAAGAACGCCGAGAGGTCCCCGGCGGACCCCGGCATCGTGTCGTCCCTTGGATCAGTCATCGCCGTCGTACCCCAGTTCTGTCCTGCGCCCGGCCAGAAGCGCTTCCAAAGTCCGTTTTCCCCGTGCCGTCAGACTTTCCACGGCGCGTGTCCCGATGTCCATGATCTGCGCGATCTCGGGGTTTGGCAGCCCCTCGATATGGCGCAGCACCACCGCCTGGCGCTGCCGCTCCGGCAATTGGTCGAGCGCGGCCTGCAACGCTTCGGCCCGGGCCGCCTGCTGCATGTGCTGCGCGGCAGAGGGGCGCTCGTCCTCCGGCTCCGGTATGTCGTCGAGCGCCGGTCCCGCGCGGCTCCTCCGCCGCATCCGGTCGATGCAGAGGTTCGCCGTCACCCGGTACAGCCAGGTCGAGACCTTCGCCTCGCCCGGGCGCCAGTCGGGCGCCGCGCGCCACAGGCGCAGAAGCGCCTCCTGGGTCACGTCTTCCGCCTCTGCCCGGTCGCCGCCCAGCATACGGAAGGCATGGGCCAGCACACGGGGCGCCAGCCGCGCTGTCAGCGCGCGCGCCGCAGCGGCATCGCCCGCGGCATACGCCGCGAGAAGCTCCTCCTCGGCACAGTCGCTCATGGCGTCATAAGGCATCCCGGTTCCGTATCCATCTGCGCTAACCGCAACCGCGGCACCGCGCAATGCCCCGGACCATCCGCCGTCCGGCGGGCAGCCCGGGGCGGGAACTCACGATCTCAGCGGTCCTGACGCCACGGGAAACGGCCCTCGCCGCGCTCGCCACGCGGACCGTGGCCGCGATCGGCGTGCCGTTCGCGCATTTTCGCCTTTGCGGCCGCGATCTCTTCCTGGCTCAAGGCGCCGTCGCCGTCGGTGTCCAGACGTTCCAGCATCCGGTCGAACATGTCCGCCGGGGCCTGACGCTGCGCTTCCTCAAGGCTCAGCATCCCGTCGCCGTCATAGTCCAGCCGGTCGATCATCGCCTGGCTGCGCTCGGTCATCCGCGCCACGCGGCGCGCCTCGCGCTGGGCCTCGGCCCGGGCGGCCATCTCGTCGGCGCTCAGCATCCCGTCGCCATTGGTGTCGGCGTCGGTAAAGCGCTTCTCGGCGGCGGCCTTCATCTCGGCCTCGGTGATCTTGCCGTCACCGTCGGTATCCGCCGCGGCGAACATCTCTTCCGAGAAGAAGCCGCGCGGGCCCATGCCGCCCTGCGGGCCGCCATGCGCACCGTCGTGGCCACGCCCGAAGTCGCGCGCCTGCGCCGCACCGGCAGTGGTCAGCACCGCCACCAGCGCCGCAGTCATCCAGAGGGTCGGTTTTGTCCTGGTCATCATCCTGGTCTCCATGGTTTCTGTCGCACCTGTCCCGAGCGCCGTTCTTGGGCGTCTCTGCAGGCTTCCACGCACGGGGCGGCAGCTTCCGTCGCAGAAGCCGGCACAAAACGCACGAAACACGATCACTGAAGCGTGAGCGCAAACGGTCCGAATGTGACACGCCGCCGCAAGGGCGTTTCGCCCCCTTTCATAAGCCGCACCGAGAGAGCATCTTTCGCGCTCGAGGAGGCACGGGATTTCTATGCAGCAATCAGGCAACATCGCAGCAGACACGCCGATCTGGCCGACGCTCTGGCGTGGCTGGCGCAGGCGGTGTCCGAAATGCGGCTCCGGACCGCTCCTTTCGGGCTACCTCAAGGTGCGCGACACCTGTCCGGTCTGCCGTCAGGAACTGTACCACCACCGGGCCGACGACGGACCCGCCTACCTGACGATCCTCATCGTCGGGCACATCATGGCGCCCCTGCTGCTGATCGTGTTTGAAGCGTGGCGGCCCGATCCGCTCGTGCTCTTCACGATCTTTGCGGTTGGCTGCGTTGCGCTTTCCCTTTACCTTCTGCCCCGATTGAAAGGGGCGATCGTGGCCTTCCAGTGGGCCCGGGGGATGTACGGCTTCGCGCCGCGCCCCGGCTGACCGCCCGGAGGAGACCCCATGACGACAACCGCCCCGACCCCCGACAAGAGCGCCCTGCGCGACGCGGCCACCGTGATCGTGCTGCGCGACCGCCGGACGCGGCCTCGGGTGCTGATGGGCCAGCGCGGGGCGAAGGCCGCCTTCATGCCCAACAAGTTCGTCTTCCCCGGCGGCGCCGTGGACCGGGGCGACGCACAGATCCACCTCACCCGCCCGCTCTCGCCGCTGTGCGCCGCGCGGATCGAGGAAGACGCACCCGCCGGCATCGCGCGTGCGCTCGCCGCGGCCGCGGTGCGCGAACTCTGGGAAGAGACCGGCCAGATCCTCGGCACACCCGCGCCCTGGCCCGGCACCGTGCCCGCCGACTGGCTCAGCTTCGCGGGCACCGGGCACCGGCCTTCCGCCGAAGGGCTGCAATTCGTCTTTCGCGCGATCACGCCCCCGGGCCGTCCGCGCCGCTTCGATGCCCGCTTCTTCCTGCTGGACGCAGAGGCGCTGATGTCCGACCCCGACGACTTCTCCCACGCCACGGATGAGCTGTCGCACCTCCAGTGGATCGCCGTGGACGAGATTCGCGACTACGACCTGCCGTTCATCACCGAGGTCGTGCTGGCCGAGGTCGCGGCGCGCGCCGCCGACGAGACGCCTCCGGACAGCGTGCCGTTCTTCCGCAACGACGACGAGGAAAGCCTGTTCCTCCGCCTGCGCGGAGAGCCGATGCGCGACTGAGGTGCACGGCCGGTGCACCCGGCGTGAACGCGGCTGATCCCCAAGGCGCGGATCGCGGCTGAACCGAACGGCGGACGAACCGCCCGGACCGGGCGCCCCGGACAAGGCTACGTTGGACCAAGCCGCCTCAGACCAACCCCCTCAGTCCAGCCCCCTCAGGCCAGCCCCCTCAGACCAAGCCGCGCCACATGGCGAACCACATGGCGCCAAGCGCGATCAGCGCGAGGTTCAGCACCCTCGCCGCCTTCCAGCGCACCCGCCGCGTCACGCGCCTTTCGCGCAGCACGGGGCCTTTCAGGAACCGCGCGACGCGCCGCTCGGCCTGCGCCATGGCGCGCGCGTCGATCTGGCGGGCGATCTTCGGATGCCCCGCCCCCTGCCGCGCCGCCGCCAAAGCCAGCAGGTCGCGGCGCACCGCCTCGGGCAGAGCGCCCCGGGCGCGTTTCACCCGCAACGCCAAAGGGCCGCGCCGCAGCCCCATCCTGCGCGCCAAGAGCCCCTCAAGCCGCGCCACACGGCGTGCCATGTCCCGTTCCACCTGCATGGCACGACCTTACCCGCCGCCGCATTTTCGCCTCAATTGCAGACACGTCACCACAGCGTTCGCGCCCCGTCGACAATTGCACTGGCCCTCGTCCCGGCCCCGTCCTATCTAGGCGGCATGTTGAACACGCTGACATACGGCACGCCCGGGGGCACGCCGCTGGTGATCGTCCACGGGCTGTTCGGATCGGGCCGCAACTGGGGCGTGATCGCCCGGCGGCTGGCCGAGGAACGCTTCGTGCTGACCCCCGACATGCGCAACCACGGCGACAGCCCGCATTCGGACAACCACGGCTACCCCGACCTCGCCGCCGACCTGGCAGAGCTGATCGACGCCCACGGTGGCCGCGCCCATGTGGTGGGCCATTCCATGGGCGGCAAGGCGGCGATGACGCTGGCCCTCATGCACCCGGAAAAGGTCGCCTCGCTCCTCGTGGCGGATATCGCGCCGGTCGCCTACGGCCACAGCCAGCAGCAGTACATCGACGCCATGCGCAAGGTCGACCTGACGCAGGTCGACCGCCGCTCCGACGCGGTGGCGCAACTGGCCGAACACGTCACGGACAAGGCGCTGCAAAGCTTCTTCACCCAGTCGCTCGACGTGAAGGCCAGGCAGTGGAAATACAACCTCGACGCGCTCGAAGCGGAAATGCCGAAGATCCTCGGCTTCCCGGAGATCGACGGGCAATACACCGGACCCGCGCTGTTCCTGTCCGGCGGGCAGTCGGACTACGTGCTGCCCGAGCACCGCGACACCATCCGCCGGATGTTTCCCAAGGCGCGCTTTGCCAAGATGCCGCAGGCCGGTCACTGGCTGCACGCCGACGACCCGCGCGGGTTCGAGGCCTCCGTCCGGGCGTTTCTCTCCGCCGTCTCCTGACGCGCGCGGAGAATCTCCGCGCCACGGACCGCCGCGGCGGCGGCGCGGGCAGGCATCGTCCCACCGTGACCGCAGCGTCCCGGCCGCCCCAAGACGCGCCCGAGATGCCCAAAGCCCCCTTGACCGGGACACCATATTCGAGAAATCCGAATATGCGGGATGACGTTCGCAAATGAGCGCGCGACGCTCTGGACAGGGCGCCGCGCTGCGACAACCTGTACGCCATGCGCAGGTCCCTAGCCGTCCAGTATCTTCAGATCGCCTTCGAGCCACGGCAGCTTGGCCCAGGCCGGGCCGATCACCATGTCGCTCACCAGCATCCGCATGGTGCGCGCCACGTCGCGCGGCACCTGGTCGGTCCAGTCCGACCCGGCATAAAGCGAGATCGTCCGTGCGAAGGGGCTGAACGGCAGCGGATGTACCTCCATCCTGTCGTGCATCCGGCCCGCCCGCATGTACTGGAGAGACGTCGTCAGCGCCCAGCCGACACCGCGCGACACCAGCGTCATCAGCGACAGATGCGCGCCGATCTCGAAGCGTTCGGGAAAGGACAGCTTCTGCCGGGCCAGATGCGCCTCGATCTGCCGCCCCACCACCTGTTCGCGGTCGTAGCGCAGAAGCGGCGCCTCCCGCATCAGCGCCTCGATCCCGCCCGCCGCCTGTGCGGCACCCCGCGCGCAGACAAAGATATACGGATCGCGCACCAGCGGGTATTCGACCACGCCGGGCATGACCTCGCCGCTCGACGCGGCGATGGCAAGGTGCAGGCGGCGGGCGCGGATCTCTTCGGATATCTCGTGGCTCGGCGCGGTGATCAGCTTGAACCGGCAGCGCGTCATGCTTTCCGCCAGCATCGTCACCAGCCGGGGTGTCAGGTCGTTGTCGAAGTCGTCGATCACGCCCAGGTTCAGCACCGCCAGATGCGCGAGATCCATCACCGTCAGCTCGCTCTGCGCCAGCCGCAACTCGCGCAACACCGCCTTCGCACGGCTGAGAAACGCCCGCCCCGCAGGGGTCAGCATCATCGGCCGGCGGCCATGGTCGACAAGCTCCACGCCCAGCGCCGTTTCGAGGTTGCGCATCTGCTGGCTGACCGCGGGCTGGCTCAGCCCGGTCAACTCGGCGGTGCGGGCGACCGATCCGCTCTCGGCCAGCGCCTCGAACACCTCGAGCCCGCGCAGGGACACCCCCTTGGTCAGCATCGGCTTCTCCTGAACATGCACATATTCGAAAAACATGAATTTGCGCCCCCATCAAGAATTCTGTCTCCCTGCCCGTCAAGGACCCTTCGATGCCCCGAATGATCAAATCCGCCCCCGGCCTGCCGCCTGCCGCAACAGGCGACATCCGCGACACAGTCGAGATCATGCTTGCCCGCCTGCGCAGCGGCGGCGACACCGCCGCCCGCGACTATGCCCGGCGCCTCGACGGCTGGACCGGCCCCATCGTCACGCCACGCAGCACGATCGAGGCCGCCGCCGCACAGGTGCCCTCCGACCTGAAAGAGGCGCTGGCCTATGCCCACGCCAACATCAGCGCCTTCGCCCGGGCGCAGCGCGCCTCGCTGCAGGACTTCGAGACTGAACTCCGCCCCGGCCTGATCGCCGGGCAACGCTCCATCCCCGTCTCGGCGGCGGGTTGCTATGTGCCGGGCGGGCGGTATGCGCACATCGCCTCTGCCCTGATGACCATCGCCACCGCAAAGGCGGCCGGCGTGCCGCACATCACCGCCGCCGCCCCGCCACGAGACGGGCCCGGCATCGACGCCGCCACGCTCTACGCGATGGACCTGGCCGGGGCGGACACGATCCTGACGCTGGGCGGGGTGCAGGGCATCGCCGCCATGGCCTTCGGGCTGTTCGGCACGCCCGCCGCCGCGATCCTCGCCGGACCGGGCAACGCCTACGTGGCCGAGGCCAAGCGCCAGCTTTTCGGGCCGACCGGGATCGACACCGTGGCGGGGCCCACCGACCTGCTGATCGTCGCCGACGCCACCGCCGACCCGGGCCTTGTGGCGCTGGACCTCGCCGGACAGGCCGAACACGGGCCGACCTCTCCGTGCTGGCTGGTGACCGACCACGAACCGCTGGCCCGCCGCGTCCGCGACTTGATTCCCGACACCTGCGCGCGCCTCGGCGGCACGAATGCCGACACCGCCCGCGCCGCCTGGGACGCCATGGGCGAGATCATCCTTTGTGACAGCCGCGAGGAGATGGCGCAGGAGGCCGACCGCATTGCCCCCGAACACCTGCACCTGCATGCCACCGCGCTCGACTGGTGGCAGACGCGGCTCACCGCCTACGGTTCGCTCTTTCTCGGGGCCGAGACGACGGTGGCCTTCGGCGACAAGGCGTCGGGACCGAACCACGTACTGCCGACCTCCGGCGCCGCGCGCTACACCGGCGGGCTGTCCGTCCACAAGTTCCTCAAGACCGTGACCTGGCAGCGCGCCACCGACGCGGCGCTGCCCGCCCTCGCCCGTGCCACCAGCCGGATATCCCGCGCCGAAGGCATGACCGGCCACGCGCTTTCCGCCGAGGCCCGCCTCCACGCCCATTCCCCGACCACCGCCCTCAGGGCCTGACGAAAGACCGCAAGATGAACCTCACCCGCTTCCCGCGCCTCCGCCTTGCCCACCTGCCAACGCCGCTGGAACCCATGCCACGGCTGTCGGCCCTGCTGGGCGGGCCGGAACTCTGGATCAAGCGCGACGACTGCACCGGTCTCTCGACCGGCGGCAACAAGACCCGCAAGCTGGAATTCCTGATGGCCGAGGCCGTGCAGCAGGGCGCCGAACTGGTGATGACCCAGGGCGCCACCCAGTCGAACCACGCCCGCCAGACCGCCGCCGCCGCCGCCCGCCTGGGTCTCGGCTGCCATCTCCTGCTGGAGGACCGCACCGGCTACACCCACGACAACTACCGCCACAACGGCAACGTCCTCCTGGACGTGCTGCACGGCGCCACCATCGAACATCGCGCGGCAGGCGGCGACATGAACGCCGAGATGGAGAAGGTGGCCGAGAACCGCCGCGCGGGCGGCGCCAAGGTCTACACCATCCCGGGCGGCGGCTCGAACCCGACGGGGGCGCTCGGCTACGTGAACTGCGCGCTCGAACTCCTCGCGCAGGTGACGGAGGCGCACCTGCCCGTCGATCACATCGTGCACGCCACGGGCTCGGCCGGGACGCAGGCCGGGCTGGTCACCGGGCTGAAGGCGCTGAACGCGGGCATCCCGGTGCTGGGCATCGGCGTGCGCGCCCCGCAGGAGAAACAGGAAAGCAACGTCTACCGGCTCGCCTGCGCCACCGCGGAAAAGCTGGGCTGCGCCGGGGTGGTCGGACGCGAAGACGTGATGGCCAATTGCGACTACATCGGTGAAGGCTACGGCCTGCCGGCGGACAGCACGCTCGAGGCCATCGACCTCTTTGCAAGGACCGAGGGCATCCTGCTCGACCCGGTCTATTCCGCCAAGGGCGCGGCGGGGCTGATCGACCTGATCCGCAAGGGCCACTTCAAGGCAGGCGAGCGGGTGGTCTTCCTGCACACCGGCGGCGCCATCGGCCTGACCGGCTACACCCATTGCTTCGACGCGGCTGGGCGGACATGACCTGCCACGCCACGCAGATGATTTTTCTCGAAAAATCATCCCGCACCAAGACTTTTCGTCGAAAAGTCTTCCCCCGCCCGGCATGACGACTGTCGGCATTCTGGGCGGCATGGGACCGCAGGCAACGATCCTGCTGATGCAGAAAGTGCTCGACGCCGTCCCGGCCACGGACGATGCCGGACATGTGCCGTTGATCGTTCACCAGAACCCCGCCGTGCCCTCGCGCATCGCCGCGTTGATCGAGGGGACAGGGCCTTCGCCGCTGCCCGCGCTGCAAGCCATGGCGCGTGACCTGCAGGCCGCCGGAGCGGCGGCGTTGGCCATGCCCTGCAACACCGCGCATGTTTACGTGGACGGCATTCGCGCTGCCTGCGGCCTGCCGTTCCTCGACATGCTTTCGGAAACCGCGTCAGCGCTTGAGGGCAAGGGCCGCATCGGCATCCTCGCCTCGCCCGCGACCCGCCTGACCGGCGTGTTCGACAGGTATCTGCCGCAGCCCTTCGAGATGCCGGAGGACGACGGACCGGTGCTCGACATGATCCGCGCAGTCAAGGGCGGCGCTTCGGCCTCCGACATTGCCCCGGCGCTGACAAAGGCCGCGCGGCGGCTTCTCTCACGCGCCGACCACATCCTGATCGCCTGTACGGAACTCTCCCTGGCGGCGCCCCTGATGCCGGAGGACATTGCCTGGACGGACAGCCTCGACTGTCTCGTGGCCCGGATCGTGGCGTTGGCCCGGCACCATCCCGAAGACGGCTCGCCGCGCTGACGCGCGCCCCCCGGGCGCAAGCGGCCCGCGGGAGTTTCGGAATGTTGTGCATGCCGGGGCCGTCGGGATGCCGGGCAATCCCCTGCCTTATTTGTGCGCCCCTTCCGTTGCGGTCGGGCGCAGATGACCGACGCCATGACGTCGTGCGGA
Organism: Sagittula stellata E-37; assembly: GCF_039724765.1. Taxonomy (NCBI): domain Bacteria; kingdom Pseudomonadati; phylum Pseudomonadota; class Alphaproteobacteria; order Rhodobacterales; family Roseobacteraceae; genus Sagittula; species Sagittula stellata. The sequence goes on from NZ_CP155729.1 coordinate 3,966,965, forward strand.
TGTGGCCGTTCCCGACCTCCCAAGGTTCCGAAACGCCGCCGGCCCCTCTGTTCCGGTCGATGACCGGAACGGCACCCGGCCCCACCGGCGCCGGGCTGGCCCCTGTCTGACGACCCTGTGCCGCCCGAACCCGTCCCGCAGCGGAACGGATCGGGCGAGGACGCGCGCACCCAAAGCCCGGTCAGAGCCCGGTGCAGGTCTGCTCGGCCCGTTCCGCGAAGATCTTGTACCGCTTCCAGAATTCCTCGTGTCGCGGGTTGTCCGACTGCCGGATTTCCTGCGCGCGATGCGGGTCGGAGAAGAAGCTGGCGGCCATGCTCTGGTCGCTTCCCCTCAGGTCGCGGTCCGCCACGGCCTGCACACATCCGCACAGTTGCACATTCGCGGCCTTGCGCCCCGAGGCCATGCACGCCCGTGCCACCTGCCCCGCGGCGAACGCCGGGGCCACCGTCGTGTTGTACCCCTTGTTGCGGTTGTCGCTCCGACCGCCGCCACACGCGGCCAGCGTCAGGCACAGCATCGTGCCCAGCAAGATCCTTGTCATACCACCTGTCCTAACGGCCGGGGGTGGCTGTGCCATCTCTCCCGGGACTGCTCTGACGCCTATCATGCGTCAGAAGCGTCGCGGTTTCAAGAATCCGCGATCTCCCGCAGGTCACGAAATGCGCCGTCGAGGTATGGCTCGTACCGCCGCCACGACCGGGAGCTGCCGGTGTAGACCCGCATGCGCACCTGCGCGGTGGAGGCCGTCTGCACCGCCCGCCGGTTCAGGTCGGGGCGCAGGCAGGCCGCGTCCCAGTCCAGCCCCAGGTCGGCGATCAGGGCGCGCGTCTCCGCCTCTGGCGCGGTGACGAGCGCCTCGTAGTCCAGCCGCCGGATGCGCCCGGGCCAGCGCGCGTTCCAGAAGGCCATCAAGTCGCGGTAGAGGCCGTGATAGGCCACCACCTCGGCCGGGTCGTTGGCGTAGCCCAGCCCCTCCGACACGAAGTAATGCGCGAGGTTCGACCAGCAGACGGCCTCCGGCTGGCGTGTGACATGCACGATCCGCGCCTCCGGCAGGGCGGCGGCGATCAGCCCGATGTAGCGGAAGTTGTGCGGCATCTTGTCGGTCACGAAGCGCCGCCCCTCCGCCCGCAGGGCCACGCTTTGCAGGTAGCTCTCCCGAAAGGCCCGAAGCGCCGTGGCGTCCGGCGCGGTCTCGCCCGACATGAACGGCTGGGCCAGCGCGTTCACCACGCCCAGCTCGCCCGCGCCCGTGACGTCCGGGTGGGCCGAGACGATCTGTTCGGCCAGTGTCGTCCCGGACCGGGGCATCCCGAGGATGAAGACCGGGACCACCGCGCCCGGCTCCGCCGCCAGCGGGTCGAGCGTGCCGAAGACCTCGCGCAGCCGGGCGAACACCGCCCGGTCCGAAGCCACGGAATAGCCCTGCCGGGCCTTGCGCAGCGCGTTGGCCTCCGACAGGGCGCGCCAGGCCTGCGCCTCCTGCCCCAGCCGGTCGTAGGCCGTGAAGAGCGCCGCGCAGATCCGCATCCGGTCGGGCGGCGGGGTCAGCGGGTCGTCGGCGATTGCCTGCATCTGCCGAAGCTGCGCATCCTCCGCCTCCCACGTCTTGGCCGCCGCGAGGTTCCTGTGCGCCTCCGCAAAGCGCGGCGCCGCGCGCACCGCCTTGCGGAAGGCCGTACGCGCCGCCTTTGCCCTGCCCTGCGCCTGCAACGCCACGCCGAGGTTGTTCATCGCCGCCGCGTTGTCCGGTTCCTGCCGCAGCACCCGTTCGCAGAGCGCCTGCACCTCCGCCATCTCGCCGCGGTAGAGCAGCACCGCCGCCAGTTCCACCAGCGCCCGCGTCGAATCGGGCGCCAGCCCGACCGCGCCGCGCGCCCGCACCTCTGCCTCGTCGATCCGCTCGACCGCGCGCAGCGCGACGGAGTGGTTGGACAGCGCCTCCGACAGGTCGGGCCTCAGCGCCGCCGCCTGCCCCAGCGCCTTCTCCGCCTCCGAAAAGAGGCCCAGCGCCAGCAGCACGCCGCCGTAGATCTGCCAGAGAACGTAAGACGCCGGGAAGGCCTGCAACAGCTTGCCCGTCTCCTCCGCGACCACGACGCTCTGCCCCGCGTCGTGCAACGCGACAAGCTGGTCGAGGATCTCCTGCGGCGGATCGCCTGTGATGGGAAAAGACTGCTGCATGACGCCTCCTCCCCCCTGCCTAAGACAGATCGGTAAAGACGGGCTTAGCGGGCAAAAAGATCGCGAAAGTTCTGCCTACGGTTAAAGGACACCGAAAAGCTGCAAACCCAGAGTGACGAGCGCACTCAGCAACCTAGAAACCGTCATTCCAAGCCGCACCGTCTTGAAACCCTTGCTGTCAAAAATCCTGGCGCCGGTTTCAGGAATATCCGAAATCCTCACACGAGTCTTGGCAACACGCGAGAAGATGCGGGTCGCCTCATCCATGCCCGGCAAGGGAGGCGCACCATTCGGCAGCGGCGTCAGCGCATCGTTTATCAGCTTGGGAATATCTCGCTCGAAGTCCTCCTTCATCACGCCTTCGCTGATTTCGGGCAATGTCTCCGCTGCATCTTCAAGCAGCGCAATCGCCTCCCCGGGCAGTTCCCTCAATACTTCCCGCGCAAGGCTCTCACGGTTCGCGGCGACCTCGGGATGATGCGCCCTGATCCCCCGCGCGCCTTCTTCAACGGCGTCCAGCAGCGCGAGATTGTCTTCGCTGTCGGCAAGTTCCTTGCGGTCGAAGTTACGCCGCAGGCTTACCGCGACCGAGACATAATCCATCTCGACCCGCTGCGGGTCATTCCCGTACCGTTCATGCGCGCGCCGCAAGACGCGGGCTTCGCGCATATCTTCACGCAAACCATTATTGCCGTGCAGCGCATCGTTGAGAGCGTCCGCCGTCCGCGCCATCAGCGTCGCCATGAAAGCGGCATTCTGCATCGGGATCGGTTCGGCGAAGAAACGACTGGTTTCCGCGTTGTAGCCGATGCGCTCCGCAAGCGGCACGTGTTCTGCGAAGAAAGCAGCCTTTGCCTCCTCAATCGCCTTGGCCACGGCATCCGCCCCGGCCTGCCAGGTCTCCCCCGGGATCAGCGCGACCTTTTCCTGCAAGGCCCAGGGCAGCGGTTCGCCCCGCAGCATGCTGTCGTACCAGTCATTGAAGAATTCGTACCTTTGATCGGTCTCCAAGAGGGTCGGTCCGAGGTCGCCTGAGCGAAGGCCCTCCGGCACACCTACGCCGTGCCAGAGAGGTTCGCGAAACATCTCGTCCGGTGAGAAGTCGCTGTCCGCCTCAATTGAGGCGCGGGAGGCGGCGCGGGAGGCGGCGAAGGAGGAGGAGTCGGCGGAGGAGGCGGAGTCGGCGGCGAAGGAGGAGGAGGAGGAGGCGGCGAAGGCGGCGAAGGAGGAGGCGCGGGAGGCGGCGCGGGAGGCGGCGAAGGCGATTGAGGAGGCGGAGTCGGCGGCGCGGGAGGAGGCGAAGGCGGCGCGGGAGGAGGCGAATTTGATTTCAGGGGTTGGACATGTGCTCGCAACCCCTGAAATCAGGTTAGCCCAGACAGTCAAGAGCACAAGGCTTTCGTGCTGTTGTCGAGCCTCCCCAGTATTCTTCCAAGTAGACTGTGCCGCAACGATGGGCAGGACGCGCAGCGCTGCACGTGTTGCGATGGCGACGCATACCTCCTGGCTCTGCGTCTTCAGCCATGCCTTCAAAGCATCATTGTCCTCGAACCGCATGGCCCACCTGCACTCTACCCGTCTTAAAGGCAGCCTAGCCGCGCGGCCGACCGACACAAAGCCTGATCTGCATCCCTTGGGGCTTTCAGGCGGCGGCGTCCCGTTGCTTTGCCTCCCGCCCTGCCCTGCCTTGCGCACAAGCCTTGCCATTCCCCCCTTTCCAAGCCATATGCACCCATCAAACCCAAGCCCTTCCCCGAAGGACTCGAGCGCGCGCATGAGCACCCCCCAGAACCTGATCCGTAACTTCTCCATCGTCGCCCACATCGACCACGGGAAATCCACCCTGGCCGACCGGCTGATCCAGTTGACCGGCACCGTGGCCGAACGCGACATGAAGGAGCAGATGCTCGACGCGATGGACATCGAGCGTGAGCGCGGCATCACCATCAAGGCGAACACCGTCCGCATCGACTATCCGGCGAAGGACGGCAACACCTACGTCCTGAACCTGATCGACACGCCCGGACACGTCGACTTTGCCTACGAGGTCAGCCGCTCCATGCGCGCCTGCGAGGGGTCGCTGCTGGTGGTCGACGCCTCCCAGGGGGTCGAGGCGCAGACGCTTGCCAACGTATACACCGCCATCGACGCCGACCACGAGATCGTGCCGGTGCTGAACAAGGTCGATCTGCCCGCCGCCGAACCCGAACGCGTGGCCGAACAGATCGAGGACGTGATCGGCATCGACGCCTCCAACGCCTGCCTGATCTCGGCCAAGACCGGCGTCGGCATCCCCGACGTGCTGGAGGCCATCGTGACGCGCCTGCCCGCGCCCCCGGAACGCGACGCGGACGCGCCGCTGAAGGCGATGCTGATCGACTCGTGGTACGACCCTTACCTCGGCGTCGTCGTGCTGATCCGCGTGATGGAGGGCACGATCCGCAAGGGCGACAACATCCGCATGATGAAGACGGGGGGCAAGTACGGCGTCGACAAGCTGGGCGTCTTCCGCCCCGCCATGCAGGACGTCAAGGAACTGGGCCCCGGCGAGATCGGCTTTTTCACCGGCTCGATCAAGCAGGTCCGCGACACCCGCGTCGGCGACACCATCACCACCGAGAAGAAGGGCGCGGAGACCCCGCTGCCGGGCTTCAAGCCGTCGATCCCCGTGGTCTTCTGCGGCCTCTTCCCGGTGGACGCCAACGACTTCGAGGACATGCGCGACGCTATCGAGAAGCTGGCGCTCAACGACGCCTCCTTCACCTACGAGATGGAGACCTCTGCCGCCCTCGGTTTCGGCTTCCGCTGCGGGTTCCTGGGCCTTCTGCACCTGGAGGTGATCCGCGACCGGCTGGAGCGCGAGTACGACATCGACCTGATCACCACCGCGCCATCGGTGATCTACCACCTCTACATGAAGGACGGGGAGAAGATCGACCTCCACAACCCCGCCGACATGCCCGACATGACCAAGGTCGACCACATCGAGGAGCCGCGGATCAAGGCGACCATCCTCGTGCCCGACGACTACCTGGGCGACGTGCTGAAGCTGTGTCAGGACCGCCGCGGCATCCAGCTCGACCTGACCTATGCGGGCAGCCGCGCCATGGTGGTTTACGACCTGCCCCTGAACGAGGTCGTCTTCGACTTCTACGACCGGCTGAAATCGGTGACCAAGGGCTACGCCTCCTTCGACTACCAGCTTGTGGGCTACCGCGAGGACGCCCTCGTCAAGATGCAGATCCTCGTCAACGACGAGCCGGTCGACGCGCTCTCCATGATGGTCCACCGCGACCGGGCCGAGATGCGCGGCCGCGCCATGTGCGAGAAGCTCAAGGACCTGATCCCGCGCCACATGTTCAAGATCCCGATCCAGGCGGCCATCGGCGGCAAGGTCATCGCGCGCGAGACGCTGTCTGCCCTCCGCAAGGACGTGACCGCCAAGTGCTACGGCGGCGACGCCACCCGGAAGAAGAAACTGCTCGAGAAGCAGAAGGCCGGCAAGAAGAAGATGCGCCAGTTCGGCAAGGTCGAGATCCCGCAGGAAGCGTTTATTTCCGCACTCAAGATGGATGATTAATCCATCTTGAGTGCGAGTGGGCGAAAGCGGGTTCTGGCGCAGCCAGGTTCCGCGTGCCCACACCCCTCCATTCCGGGCGCGTTCGCCCGACCTCAAACGCTGGGCCACATGCCCGGCGTTTCCGCATCGGTGGCCCGATGACCACTTTTGATTGAGTTTTCGGCCACTCTAGTCTACTCGATACCTTTGTGAGTGAGTAGTTAAGCGCTGCTGCACTCCGCCCAATGTATATTTCTCAGCAGACCTAGGGTCAGGACTCGTTCTCTCTCAAAGCCAGAAGATCACGGTCGCAGCGAGTGCGATCGCTGAGAAGAAGGTCTTTGGGCATCGGTCATAACGGGTCGCCACCCGTCTCCAATCCTTGAGCCTGCCGAACATGATCTCGATCCGGTTGCGACGCTTGTACCTGCGCTTGTCGTACGGGACGGGCGTCTTCCGTTTCGTCCGGCCCGGGATGCAAGGGCGTATCTTCTTGTCTTGCAAGGCTTCTCTGAACCAGTCGGCATCGTAGCCGCGATCTCCGAGCAGCCATTTCACGTCTGGCAGCCCGCCGACCAGCGCACGCGCCCCGATGTAGTCGCTGACGGGGCCGGCAGTCAGGAACAGGTCGATGGGCCGGCCATGGCTGTCGCAGACGGCGTGCAACTTCGTGTTCATGCCTCCCTTCGTCCGGCCAATCAGCCGTCCACGCCCCCCTTTTTCACGCCCAGGCTGGACGCCGTGCGATGGGCCTTCAGATGAGTTGCGTCGATCATCACGGTCGTCTCCTCACCATGCTCGCCCGCCAGCCCGGCCATGATCCGGGCGAAGACGCCTCTATCGCTCCACCGCTTCCAGCGGTTGTAGAGTGTCTTGTGCGGGCCGTATTCCCTTGGCGCATCTCGCCACCGCAATCCATTGCGATTGATAAAGATAATACCGCTCAGAACGCGCCGGTCATCAACCCGGGGCTTGCCGTGCGACTTGGGGAAGTAAGGCTCCAGACGCGCCATCTGCGCATCGCTCAACCAGTAGAGATCAGACATGTTCACCGCTCGTTTTCGAACGGTGAATCACGCTCGCTCAACCAAATCAATGGGTCCTGAACCTAGATCCCTCTCCCAAGGGTCCCGCCCCACCTCCATCTGCCGCCGCAACATCCGCGTTCGCACCGCGCCCCCGGCATCAAAACCGCGCTCCAGCCGAGCCAGTTCCTCCCGCGCTTGGATCGTCTTTGCCAGCGCGTGCGCCGCGTACTCCGCCTCCATACCCCGCGCCTTCTCCTCGACCGAGGCGCCCAGCAGCGTGTCCAGCACCTTCACCTGGTAGAACGGCACCACGGCACAGCCCACCCGGCCGCGCCGTTGCAGCCAAAGCTGCCCGCCCGTCCGTTCGACGTAGCGCAGTTGCGCGGCGACGTTTTCGCGGAACTCCGTGATGCTCATTGCCCTGATCTCGACGTCCATGCGCCCTCCGATTCTCCGATGCCGCATCCGGGGCCCCGTGCCCCGGTTTTCGGCCAAAGGTTAACAACCGGCCGGAAAGGACCCCCGAACCGGCCGGGACTCACCATAAGGAATGGTAAACGGCGAAGGGTTAAGCCACCGGGCGCGCCCTGTTTGACGCAGGTCAACGCACAGATAGGAAAATCGGAATATACGAGATCTTGTACGATTAACCCGATCTCAGGAGGTCTGAATGTTCCGCCTCGCCAGTATCCTCTACTCGCTGATCTCCACCACGGTGGCGGGCAGCCTCATCATCGCGGCCCTCGTCGCGGGCTACGACACCCTCATCCCCATCGTCGTCGCGGCGGCCATCGGTTTCGTGGTCTCGCTGCCGATCTCGTGGTTCGTGGCGAGGGCGCTTTACGGCCCTGCAAAGCCCGCCTGACTCAACGGCTTAGCGCATCCAGCAAGCCATCCGCGCAGACCTCGACATGGTCCAGCGTGCCGTCGAAATCGCGGGTGTAATAGGGGTCGGGCACCTCGGTCCAGCCGGAGCCTTCGGGCGCGTAGTCGGTGAAGAGCCTGACCTCCGCGCCCCCCTCCGGCTGCATCCGCCGCAGGTTGGCCATGTTGTCCGCATCCATGGCGACGATCAGGTCGAAGGCGCCGAAGTCGCCCTCCGTCACCTCCCTTGCCCGCAGCCCGGACAGGTCGTAACCCCTTGCCTTTGCGGCCTTTTGCATCGGACCATAGGGCGGCTCTCCGGCGTGCCATCCGCCCGTCCCGGCGCTGTCGAGATTGAGGTTAACGCCCCTTTGGGCGGCCTTAACCCTCACCACCCCTTCGGCGGAAGGGGAGCGGCAGATGTTGCCAAGACAGACAAAGAGGATACGCTGGGTCATGCGGCAACTATGCCGCGCGAAACCTTTGCGGACAAGTGCATGACACGGAACGGGAAAATCGTGATCCTCACCGGCGCGGGCCTGTCCGCCGAAAGCGGCCTGTCTACCTTTCGCGACGAGGGCGGCCTCTGGTCACAGCACCGGATCGAGGACGTCGCCACCCCGGAGGCCTTCGCCCGCAACCCGGATCTTGTGCAGGCCTTCTACAACGCACGCCGCGCCCAATCCCGCGCCGCCACCCCCAACGCCGCTCATGTCGCGTTGGCTCGGTTGCAGCGCGACCACGGCGGAGAGGTTGTCATCGTCACGCAGAACGTCGATGGCCTGCACGAAAAGGCCGGCGCTAAGGTCATCCACCTGCACGGCGCGCTTGATTCGGCGCTGTGCCACCTTTGCGATCACCGCTGGACCGCCCCCGAAACCATCGACAGCGCAACTCCATGCCCCGCCTGTGGACACCACAGCGCCCGGCCCGACGTCGTGTGGTTCGGCGAGATGCCGTACCACATGGAGGAGATCGCGGAACACCTTGAAAATGCCGACATCTTCGCCTCTATCGGCACGTCGGGCCAGGTCTATCCGGCCGCCGGGTTTTCCCAGCTTGCATCGGACTACGGGGCGGAGTGCATCGAGCTGAACCTGGAGCCCACGTCGCATGTCTTTCACCAGAGGCGCATCGGGCATGCCACCCAAACCATTCTAGCCTGGGTCGAAGAGCTTATCGGCGCATGAAAGGTGCGGGCGGCGGACGACCACCGCCCGGCAACCTCAGTTGCCCATCGACATGCCGTGGCCCGCGCCGTGGGTGCCGGCGTCCTGACGCTCCAGATCAACCGGGATGTCCACGACGACCTCGCCCGCCTTTTCGAAGGTCAGCGTGACGGTGACCGTGTCGCCCTGTGCCATCGGACGTGTCAACCCCATGAACATCACGTGATCGCCGCCACGAGCAAGCGCGTGATCGCCATTGGCGGGCACGGCAAAGCCTTCCTCGACGTGCATCATCTTCATGACGCCGTCACCCATGTCCTTATGGGTATGCAGTTCGACCCGGGCCGCGATGTCGGATGCAGCAGAAACGAGGCGGTCGTCCTCGGACCCCGTGTTGCGGATCACCATGAAGGCGGCGCCGGCCTTGGCTGTGGGGCTGGCCGCGCGGGCGTAGGCGTCCGCGACTTCGATGTCGGCGAATGCGGGGGAGGCAAGGGTCAGCGCAACCGCGCCCGCCAGAAGGGATTTCATCATTGTTCACTACCTTTTCATTTGATGTTGAGACGTGAAATCAAAGAAAAAGCGGTGGGCCCCGTGCGGTGGCCGACGGCCTTTCGGCATCTGCCAGCGCGGTGGCCTGGGGATCGCTCTCCACGGCCTGCCAGATGAACGACATCCCGCCCTGCGCCACCGCCAGACCGACCGAAGCAAACAGCGCCATCATGCCATCGTCGCAGAGGTGGACGTGACCGATGGCGCGCCCCTCGGCATCCACGGCGACCTCGACCACCGTCAGACCGCGACAGATCTCCATCGACCCGACCGGCGTTGCCTGCCCACGCGCCATGCCGGCCGCAAGACCGGTCATCGCCAGCACCACGATCAGCAGGGGGGCCAGAAGCCCGCGGGTCAGGGACATCGTCCGTGTCATGCGCGCCTTATAGCCGGGCGAAACAGGCGCGTCATGCAACAAAAGCAAACGGCCCCGGGTGTCACCACCCGAGGCCGCCGCAATCGTCCGTCGAAGGGATCAGGCGGTAACCTGTGCCTTCGCAATCTCTTTCTTGACCTTCAGGGCACGGTCCGACAGCTCGGTGTCCTTCGCCTTGGCCAGGAACTTGTCGAGACCACCGCGGTGGTCGACCGAACGCAGCGCGTGCGCGGATATGCGCAGCTTGACGCCACGGCCCAGAGTCTCCGACTGCAGGGTCACATCGTTCAGGTTCGGCAGGTAACGCCGCTTGGTCTTGTTGTTGGCATGGCTGACATTGTTGCCAACCATCGGGCCCTTACCGGTCAGTTCGCAAACACGCGACATCGTTTCGTCCTCATTGTCAGTCGGCCAGAGCCTTGCCAGCCCCAAACCGCGCCAATATCAAAGGGCGCCGCCCGTTTGAGGGAAGGCGCCCAGAATCTCGTTCTGCGGCTTCTAGGCATATGGAGCGGAGTCGTCAAGCCCTCTCGGTCAGGGCCTCTGCCTCGGCTTCGGCCCGTTGCGCCAGACCTTCGCGACCACGGTATCTGGCGATCTCGGCCAGGTGAAGCCAGTAGCTTTCGGACCGGCGCCGCACGTCGCGGTGCACCCTGCCGATTTCACGCGGATCGGCAAGCCCCTCGGCCAGATCGGTCTTCAGCCAGTCGAAACGCCCGCCTTGCCGGATCACCCGCGTCGCGGGGTGTCCGCCACACGGCAGCATGACCAGCGTCAGACGGGGGAAGAGTGCGCGAATCATCCGTCCGTGTTCGACGTCCATGCGCTTGAACGGGTCGACCAGCACCGCGCCGCGCATCTGCGTCCCGCGCCCCTCCAGCGTCCCGAGCGCCCCGTCCCAACCATCCGCCTCCCCCCGGTAGCGCCGGTCGAAGGGCACCACTTCCGGGTCGATCGACACCTGTGGAGAGATCGCCAGAATCCGGTCGATCCGAAGCGCGCGGGCAAAGCGCAGGGCGCCGTAGCCACCCATCGAGAACCCCATCGCAGCCACCTCGTCATAGCGTTCGACAAAGCGCGACAGGGCCGCTTCAAGCGCCTCGGTCTCGTCGTTGATGAACCAGTCGTTCTCGCGCGATTGGATGTGTAGATGCGCAAAGCTGCGGGTCACGAAGCCCATGACCGGGCGCGGCTCGTCGAAGGAACCCGGCGCGCCGACGCGTTGACGGAAACTGACGAACAGCTTCTTCCTCCGAGGCCGAAAGACCGTCGCCCTCAGACGGCCCCCATCGAACACCGGATGGGCCTTCATCGGTCCAGGTGGTCCTCCAGCATTTGCCGGGCGGCCAGACCCGGAGACAAGGTCCCCGCCGCGACCTGTGCCGCCAGGTCCGCCATAGCCTGCTTAGGCCCGGGGTCGCGCAGGCGTGCCAGCAGACCGTCGCGCACCTCCGCTTCGAACCAGAAACGCGCCTGCTCGGCGCGGCGTGCGTCGAAATGCCCGTTCTCTCGCCGCCAGTCCGCCAGTGCCGTCATCTCGTCCCAAGCGGCGTCCAGTCCGTTCCGTTCGATGGCAGAGACGGTCATTGCCTTGGGAAAGCCCTGCGGGTCCTGCGGCCGTTTCCTGAGCAGACGCAGCGCCCCGGCGTAGTCGGCACAAGTCCTGACGGCCTGCCTTTTCAGGTCGCCATCCGCCTTGTTGACCAGCAGGATGTCGGCCATCTCCATTATGCCGCGCTTCACGCCCTGCAATTCGTCTCCGCCCGCAGGGGCCAGCAACAGCAGGAAAAGGTCGCACATTTCGGCCACCATGGTTTCTGACTGGCCGACGCCGACCGTTTCGATCAGCACCACGTCGAACCCCGCCGCTTCGCAGAGGTCGATGGCTTCCCGCGTGCGGCGTGCGACGCCGCCCAGTTGGCTTTGCGCGGGCGACGGGCGGATGAATGCGTTGCGCTCGCGCGACAGCCGCTCCATCCGCGTCTTGTCGCCTAGAATCGAGCCGCCCGAGCGCGCGGAAGACGGGTCCACCGCCAGAACCGCCACCTTCAGGCCCTTCTCGATCAGCATCATTCCGAAGGCTTCGATGAAGGTCGATTTCCCGACACCGGGCGTGCCGGACAACCCAATTCGCAGCGCCTGCCGGTTGCATCCCGCAAGTTCGCCCAAAAGGTGAGACGTCGTTTCCCGATGCTCTTTACGGGAACTCTCGGCCATCGTGATCGCCTTCGCCAGGGCTCTGCGATCTCCGGCCAGCACAGAATCCTTCATGCTCTTGAGTTCGGCGCCCTGCCCGGCCTCTGTCACCTTCGTCACCTGTCGTCGCCTTTCTTCTGTTGTCCGTGCCGCCAAACGGCGATCTTTCCGAGACGGGATGCCCGGGCCGACCACATGCGCCGCAAAGCAAGTCGGCCGGCCTTCTGCATCTCGCACCGACCTCTCGTCGGCGGCGCCATCGCCACTCCGTCATCCGGCTTTTCCGACGAAATAAACCGAAACACCGCGCGGAGTGAACATGCCCGTTCCGCCCACCGTGAAAAAGCCGAATCGAATTGCAGACCGGGCCCGCATGGATCTGGCCCGCACGCCCGATTTCACCGACACCGCTCTCCATGCCGGCTTCCACCGCAAAAACCAGTGGTTCCTCGGTGACACCGGCAACGACACCGCGCTGGAAAGCACCGATGCCGCCTCTCTTGCCTGACCGGGCAGCGTGTGGATAAGGGGCACATGTCCCAGACCCTGCCCATCGACGACGCCCTGCCCGACCTGATCGCCGCCCTGCGCGCCCACGGACGGGCCGTGCTGCAGGCGCCGCCCGGTGCGGGCAAGACGACGCGGGTGCCGTTTGCCCTTCGCGATGCCGGGCTGACCGGTGGCCGAATCGTCATGCTCGAACCCCGCCGCCTCGCTGCCCGTGCCGCCGCGCAAAGGCTGGCAGAGCAGTTGGGGGAACAGCCGGGACAGACCGTCGGTTACCGGATGCGCGGCGAAAGCGCGGTCTCGAAAGACACCCGGATCGAGGTCGTGACAGAAGGCATCCTGACGCGGATGATCCAATCCGATCCGGAACTTGGCGGCATCGGCGCGGTGCTCTTCGACGAATTCCACGAACGCTCGCTCAACGCGGATCTGGGCCTCGCCTTGTGCCTCGAGATCGCGGGAGCCTTGCGCGACGACCTGCTCCTGCTGGTGATGTCCGCCACGCTCGACGCCGCCCCTGTGGCCGAACTGATGAATGCGCCCGTCGTGACCTCCGAAGGCCGCGCATTCCCGGTCGAACCTATCTGGCGCGACACCCCCGTGCCGAAACAGACCCGCTTCGACGCCGCAATGGCCGACCTGATCGTCAAGGCCCATACCGAGACCGAGGGCGGCATCCTCGCTTTCCTGCCTGGCGAGGGCGAGATCCGCCGCACGCAGGCACTTCTGAAAGACCGACTGCCCGCCGGCACACACGTCCGCCCCTTGTTCGGTGCCATGGACCTGAAGGACCAGCGCGCCGCGATCCGGCCGGAAACGGATGGACGCAAGCTGGTTCTCGCCACGTCCATCGCCGAAACGTCGCTGACCATCGAGGACATCCGCGTCGTCGTCGACGGCGGCAAGGCGCGGCGGGCGCGCTTCGATCCCGGCTCGGGCATGTCGCGGCTGGTGACGGAGCGGGTGACCCGGGCAGAAGCCACACAGCGCGCCGGGCGCGCCGGGCGTGTCGCCCCGGGCACCGCCTACAAGCTTTGGACGAAGGGTGAGGAAGGGGCGCTAAGTCCCTTCCCACCAGCGGAAATCGAAGCCGCCGACCTGTCGTCTCTGGTGCTGGAGCTCGCGCTCTGGGGAGCAGAGGATCTGCCGTTCCTGACGCAACCGCCGCCCGGCGCCCTGTCGGAGGCGCGCGCGTTGCTCGAAATGCTGGGCGCCTTGGACTCTGAGGGCCGGATCAAGGCGCACGGACGACAGTTGTCCACATTTCCGCTGCATCCCCGGCTTGCCCATATGCTCCAAACCTGTGGTGCACAGGCAGCCGAATTGGCCGCACTCTTGTCGGATCGCGATCCACTCACAGGAGCATCCACAGACTTGTCCCTTCGGCTCGAGGCGCTGGCCGATCCGAAACGCTTTCAGGAGACCCGCGCCATCGGCCTGCGACGCCCCGCGCTCGACCGCATCCGACAGGAGGCGAAGCGCCTGATAAAGAGCACGAGGATAAGTGCCAAACGGGCTGGCACATCAGGGAAATCCGACGATGTGGAAAGGCGTTGGTCGGCAGCCGAAATGGCCGCACTCGCTTATCCGGACCGCATCGGCCTCAGACGCAAGGGCGACGCGCCGCGTTTCCAGTTGTCGGGCGGAAAGGGCGCTGTGATGGACGAGGCCGATCCTTTGGCCGTCGAACGGCTGATCGTGGTCACCGATACGGACGGAAACCCGCGCGAAGCGAAGATCCGTCAGGCCATCGCCATTTCCCTGTCGGAAGTGCGCGCGCTTTTTGCTGACGGCATCGGCTGGGTCGACACCTGCGCATGGTCAAAACGTGAACGTCGCGTGATCGCCCGCCGCCAGGAACGGCTGGGTGCCATCGCGCTGGACGACCGCGTCTGGAAGGACGCCGCCACAGATGCGATATCCCGGGCGATGCTGGACGGCGTCCGGGACCTCGGCCTTTCACTATCCGGACCTGTCCACAGGTTCCTTGCCCGCGTGGCGCTGGCCCGCGAAGCCGGACACGATCTGCCGGACATGACGCCAGGGGCCTTGATGGAGAACCTCGAAGACTGGCTATTGCCGTACCTTGGGGGCGTGAAGACAGCGGACGACTGGAAACGGTTCGACCTGCTCCCCGCGCTGCGTGCACGGCTGGACTGGGGCCAGATGCAGGCTCTGGACAGCGCGGTGCCCGCGCATTTCATGACGCCCCTGGGACGGCAGATCCCCATCGACTACTCCGGCGATCACCCGGAAATCTCGCTCAGGCTGCAGGAGATGTTCGGCCAGACGACCCATCCGATGGTCGGGCGCACACCGTTGAAAGTCACGCTGCTGTCGCCGGCCCAACGCCCGGTGCAGACCACCATGGACCTGCCCGGCTTCTGGTCCGGCTCCTACGCCGACGTCCGAAAAGAGATGCGCGCGCGTTATCCCCGCCATCCCTGGCCGGAGGACCCCACGGAAGCCGACCCCACGCTGCGCGCCAAACCGCGCGGGACGTGAAAACGCCGCGCCGGTGTCACAAAGACTTTGGATAGCGTTAAACGCTGCATCGCCAAGTGCCTGTCGCAGATCGCGAAAGGACATGACATGTCGATGCAAGCCCCCGCACCGCCGGGATCGCACCCTGGGCCAGCGCTCCGCCGGTTCGCACCGGAGCCACACCTGCGCGCGGGGCACCAACTGCGCCCGGTGCATCGCACCCGGACCACCGACCTTGACCTGCTGATCGTCCGGGCGATGATCATCGTCTTCGTGGCGGTGGTCTGGCTGGTCGCGGTCGCTTGGGCAGCGGAGCAGTTGTACTGACGGACCTGATACGCCGCCGTGGCAGGAAGGACACTCAGGGAAAATTAACCACGGCAGAGTAACGTCCTGGCAACGAACACAGAGTGACGAGACTGCCTTGACCGATTCCGCGCCCGATCCAGCCGATGTGCCACGCCGCATCAGCGCCACCGCCCCCTTCGTCGCCTATCGTGGACCACGAAAGTGGGAGGACCGGCACCCGGCGCAGCCGCTGATCTGGGCGCTGGTCTGGACAATCGTCCCCGCCTTCTGGGTCGGCAGCATCTACTGGCTGGCGCAGGCGCTTTTCTGAGGCAGGGTGCAGAATCTGCACCCTACGGCACGTTTCGCAGGCGGCGGATCAGCTTTCCACGCACCAGCGCATGATCGCTTTCTGGGCATGCAGGCGGTTCTCCGCCTCGTCCCAGATGACCGAATGCGGGCCGTCCATGATCTCGGAGGTGACCTCTTCCTCGCGGTGCGCCGGCAGGCAGTGCATGAAGAGCGCGTCCTCCTTGGCCTGCGCCATGAGTGCCGCGTTCACCTGATAGGGCCGGAGCATGTTGTGCCGCCGCTCGCGCGCGCTTTGCGCGTCGTGCATCGACACCCATGTATCCGCGACCACAAGGTCGGCGCCCTCCACCGCCTTTGCCGGGTCACGCTCGATGGTGACCTTGCTGCCCTGCTGGCGCGCCCAGCCGACGAATTCCGGCTCCGGATCGAGTTGCACGGGTCCCGAGAAGGTCAGGTCGAAGCCGAACTGGCCCGCGGCATGCAGAAAGGAGGCGCAAACGTTGTTGCCATCGCCGCACCAGACCACCTTCTTGCCGGCGATGGGGCCGCGATGCTCTTCGAAGGTCATCACGTCGGCCATGATCTGGCAGGGATGGGTGCGGTCGGTCAGCCCGTTGATGACGGGGACCGAGGCGTATTCCGCCATCTCTTCCAGCACGGATTCGTCGAAGGTCCGGATCATGATCATGTCGACATAGCGCGACATGACACGGGCCGTGTCGGCGATGGTTTCGCCGTGGCCGAGCTGCATGTCCGAGCCCGAGAGCACCATGGTCTGCCCGCCCATCTGCCGCACGCCCACGTCGAAGGAGGTGCGCGTCCGGGTCGAGGGCTTTTCGAAGATCAGCGCCACCATGCGGTTCTTGAGCGGCAGCTCGTCGTCGGGTTCGACCTTGGGCTTGCCCTTGCGCGCGTCCTTCACGGCCCGGGCGTTGTCGATGATGCCCCTGAGGGCGGTCTTGTCGGTCTTGTGGATATCGAGGAAGTGGTTCATCGGTCGGGTTCTTTGCGCTTGCGGAGGAACCGGGGCTCTGCCCCGGACCCCGAGGGTATTGTTGCCAAGATGAAGATCAGGCGGCTTCGACAGCGGTTGCGGCCTTGTCGAGGCGGGCGAGCGCCTCGGCGATTTCCGCCTCTGTGATGTTGAGCGGCGGCAGAAGGCGCACGACGTTGTCGGCGGCGGGGACAGTGATGACCTCGGCGGCGTAGCCTGCCTTGACCACGTCGGCGGCAGCGGCTTTGGGCGTGCACTTGAGACCCAGCATCAGACCCATGCCGCGCACCTCCTCGAAGGTGTCGGGATGCGCGGCGACGAGGCCTTCGAGCTTCTGGCGGAGGAGGCCCGCGCTTGCGTTCACGCTGTCGAGGAAGGCCGGATCGGAGATGCGGTCGATCACCGCCTTGCCCACGGCGCAGCCCAGCGGGTTGCCGCCGTATGTGGAACCGTGGGTGCCCGCGACCATGCCGCTGGCCGCCTCTTCGGTGGCCAGCACCGCGCCCAGCGGGAAGCCGCCGCCAATGCCTTTCGCGACCATCATGATGTCCGGGGTCACGCCCGCCCATTCATGCGCGAACAGCCGCCCGGTCCGGCCGACGCCGCACTGCACCTCGTCGAGGATCAGCAGGATGCCCTTTTCATCGCAGAGCTTGCGCAGGCCCTTCAGGCACTGGTCGGGCAGCGGGCGGATGCCGCCTTCGCCCTGCACCGGTTCGATCAGAATCGCGGCGGTCCTGTCGGTGATGGCCTCGTTCAGCGCGTCGTGGTCGCCCCAGTCGAGGTGCACGAAGCCGTCGAGCACCGGGCCGAAACCCTTGACCATCTTCTCGGACCCGGAGGCCGCGATGGCTGCAGAGGACCGGCCATGGAAGCAGCCGGAGAAGGTCAGGATCTCGATCTTCTCCTTCTCGCCCTTCTCGTACCAGTACTTGCGAGCCATCTTGACCGCCAGTTCGCAGGCCTCCGTACCCGAGTTGGTGAAGAACACCGTGTCGGCGAAGGTGACTTCGACCAGCTTGCCGGCCAGCGCCTGCTGTTGCGGGATCTCGTAGAGGTTCGACACGTGCCAGAGCTTGGACGCCTGTTCGGTCAGCGCGGCTGTGAGATCGGGGTTCGCATGGCCCAGGGCGTTCACCGCGATGCCGCTGCCGAGATCGAGGAATCGGCGCCCGTCCTCCTCGATCAGCCAAGCGCCCTCGCCCTTCACGAAGTGCAGGGGCGCGCGGTTGTAGGTCGGCAGAACGGAAGGGATCATGGCTCATGTCCTCTGGGAAATAGAGGTCCGATTGGTGGCAAGCCCTCGGGCTTTAGTCAAGTCGGACCGGTTCTGGGGAAAGTGACGCAGGATGACAGGCGCGCCGGACAGGCACGCAGGGAGAGCTCAGGCTCGTCGGATCATCGCAGTTTGCATCATGGCGCGTCTTTGACCGGTTCCGGGGCGGAAAGCAAGCGGTTTGCAAGGACCGCGTCTTCAAAGCGCAGCGAAACCGGCGACGGCGCGCAGAAAGATGTCGGCACCGGCCCCGATCAGGGCATCGTGGAAGTCGTAGTCCGGGGCGTGCAGCGGCGGACAGGTTTCGCCCGCCCCGAGGAAGAACATCGCCGCCGGCATGTTCGCGCCGAAGCGGCCGAAGTCCTCGGAAGCACGCATCGGCATGCCCTCGGACACGCGCCTGCAGCCCCGGGTGGCACGCTCCAGCACGGCGACGGCCTCGGGGGCGTTCACGCAATGGCCGAAGGCCTCGTGCACCGCGATCTCCGCCGTCAGTCCGGTGGCGGCTTTTGCGACTTGCGCGCGGGCCTCATCCTCGAGCGCGGCCATGCGGTCGTCGAGGAGGGTACGCAGGGTGACCATGATCTCGGCCTCACCCGGTGCCACGCCGAAGGCCGGGACGCCCAACCGGGCATGGGTCACGGTCGCCAGCCGGAAATCCGGGTGTTCGGTCGGCAGATCGCGGGTCAGCGCGCCGAAGTCGGCGATCAGCCGGGCCAGAGCCAGGCCGGGAGACACCCCCTTCTCCGGCTCGGATGCGTGCGCCGTGCGCCCCGAAAGCCTTACGCGCAGCCCGCGCGAGGCACAGTTGACCGGCCCCTCCTTCAGTGCAACCGCGCCCAATGGCAGGCCGGGCATGTTGTGCAGGGAAATGGCCATGTCCGCGCCGAGCGTGCCGAAGCGGTGGTCCCCGATCACCGCGCGGGCGCCCTGCCCTGTCTCTTCGGCGGGCTGAAAGAGCAGGATCACGCGGGTGTCGGGCGGCTGCCGCGACAGGACGCGGGCCACGGCGTAGAGCGTCGCCATATGCCCGTCGTGACCGCATAGATGCGCCACGCCCGCGCGTTCGGATCGCCACGCGGGGTGTCCGGTCTCGACAATGGGCAGTGCGTCAAGCTCGCAACGGATCAAGAGGCCCCGGTCGCCCGTGCCGAAGGTCGCGGCAACGCCGGTGCCGCCAAGGCCAGTGATCAACGTGGCGGGGTTCAGGGCCGTGAGATGTCGGACGATGATCGCGGCGGTGGCGTCCTCCTCGCCCGAGAGATCGGGGGCGCGGTGCAGGTTGTGCCGCAGGTGCCGCGCGGCGGCGATGTCCTCTTCCGTGACGCCTGTCATGGCTGTTCTCCCCGATGCCCTGTTGTGCGTCATCCCATCACGGCGGGCGCGCGGGTGCAATAACTGCAGCCTTTGGCGCGCTTGCGGCATAACCCGCCCCGGAACCGGATCAGCGCCGGTCAGGCGGCGCTCCCCAGCCCGGCCGACAGCGCCAGCGGATGCAGCAGGAAAAGGACGTGCAATTGGCCAGGCCTCCGAGACCTGCACGGCAGGCTGGGCAGACGTGTTTGACAGGCGGTCGATCCACGCACTCTCCGCAGGTGGCGCGATCACCCCCCGAACGGGTCCTCCGGATAACCGACACCCGTCAGGTACAACCCCTGCGGCGGGCAGACCGGCCCGCAAGCCGCACGGTCGCGCGCCTCCAGAGCCGCGCCCACACGGTCCGGCGCCCAGGCCCCGGCACCGACCCGTTCCAGCGTGCCGACGAAAGAGCGCACCTGATTATGCAGGAAAGACCGCGCGCGCAACGAGAACCACACCTCTGGCCCTGCGGGGCCGTCGACCGCCTTGATCTCCAGCGAATCAAGCGTCTTCACCGGCGATTTCGCCTGGCACATCACCGACCGGAAGGTGGTGAAATCGTGCCGTCCCACAAGGTGGGCCGCGCCTTCGCGCATCGCCGTCACGTCGAGCGGGTGCATGACCCGCCAGACCTGCCCCTCTTCCAGCGTGGCGGGCGCGCGGCGCATCAGGATACGGAACAGGTAGCGCCGCTCCACCGCCGAGAACCGCGCGTGCCAGTCGTCGGCCACCCGCGCGCAGGCCCGGATCGCCACCGGTGCGGGTTTGAGGTGGAAGTTCAACGCCTCCGACAACCGGAACGGATCCCAGTCCTTTGCCATGTCGCATTGCGCCACCTGCCCGCGCGCATGCACGCCGGCATCGGTGCGCCCAGCCCCCGCGATGGTGAAAGGGCCGGGCTCCAGCCGCGCCAGCGCGTCCTCGATGGCCTGCTGCACCGAAGGCTGCGCCGCCTGGCGCTGCCAGCCCGAAAACGGGCGGCCATCATATTCCACGAGCAATGCGTATCTTGGCATGTGCGCCGCTTAGCGCGCCCCGGGCGTGGCGTCTACACCCGGGCGACCGGCAAGGCACTGGCGGCGGGCGCCTCTGCACCCTAAGTTCAGAGCGAACAACTGCAAAGGCTCCCATGGTCCTGACCACTCTCGCCGACGGCCTCGCCCGGGGCATCGACAGCGCCACCAGCACGATCTCGGAGACCTTCTTCGAACCCACCCTGCGCCTTGGCGTCACCGGGCTGTCGCGGGCCGGGAAGACGGTGTTCATCACCTCGCTTGTGGCGAACCTGATGGACCGCGCCCGGATGCCGGGGCTTGTCGCCCAATCCGAGGGCCGCATCCTCACGGCCTTTTTGCAGCCGCAGCCGGACGACACCATCCCGCGGTTCGACTACGAGACGCACCTCGCCGCGCTCACCGCGCGCGAACCGCACTGGCCGGACAGCACCCGCGCCGTGTCGGAACTGCGACTTTCGCTCAAGGTGCGCCCACAGGGCCTTTTGTCCGGGCTGCAGGGGCCGCGCACGCTGCACCTCGACATCATCGACTATCCCGGCGAATGGCTGCTGGACCTCGGCCTGATGGACAAGTCATACGCCCAGTGGTCCGAGCACATGCTGGACCGCATGACCCACCGCCCCGACCCCGACGGCTTCCTGCCCATGGCCACCACCGAGGCGGCCGAGGCCAAGCTCGACGAGCCCGTGGCACAGCGCCTCGCCAAAGCCTACACCGAAGCGCAGAACGCCGCCCGCCGCGAAGGATTTTCCGACTGCGGACCGGGGCGCTTCCTGCTGCCCGGTGACCTGGCCGGTTCGCCCGTGCTGACCTTCGCGCCCCTGCCACCGGTCAGCGCATCGCGCGGCGCGCTCTACCGCGAGTTCGAGCGCCGCTTCGACGCCTACAAGTCCCGCGTGGTCAAACCGTTCTTCCAGGACCACTTCGCCCGGCTCGACCGGCAAATCGTGCTGGTGGACGCGCTCGGGGCGATCCACGCCGGTCCGCGCGCGGTAGAGGATCTGCGCCGGACGCTGGCCGATATCCTGACGGCTTTCCGCCCCGGTGCCTCGTCTTTCCTGTCGCAGATCTTCCTGGGGCGGCGGATCGACCGCATCCTCTTTGCCGCGACGAAAGCAGACCACCTGCACCATACCCAGCACGCCCGCCTGACCGCCGTGATGGAGGCGCTGACCCGCGACGCCCGCGACCGCGCCCGCTTTGCCGGGGCCGAGACGCAGGCCCTGTCGCTCGCTGCCCTGCGCGCCACAACCGAAGAGATCATCGCCCACGAGGGTCGCGACCTGCCATGCGTGCGCGGCACCCTGCTGGACACCGGCAAGCGCGCGGCCTTCTATCCCGGCGAACTGCCCGAAGACCCGGCGCATCTTCTGGCACCTGCCCGCGAAGGCGCTTCCGAATGGTTGGGGCAGGATTACTCCATCATGTCCTTCGCCCCCGCACCGCTGACTCTGAAACCCGGCGAGGGCCCGCCGCACATCCGCCTCGACCGCGCCGCCCAGTTCCTGATCGGAGACCGCCTGTGACGATGACCGCAAAGACCCGCCTTCAGTCCCCGGACCCGGACGCCCCCAACCCGGATCTGCCGCCGGAACAGCCCCCGTCGGAGGTGCCGGGCACACCGGCCCCCGACCTTCCCCAACAGGACCCGGACGAGCTGCCCGATGCGCCTGCGCCCGACCTGCCGCCGGACACGCCGCCCGAAGAGGTGCCCGAAGATCTGCCGGGCGTCCCTGCCCCGTCCGATCCCGGTCACGACCTGCCGCCCGATGCGCCCGAGGAAGTGCCGGACACCCCACCGCCGAACCGGCCCGGCAACCCGACGGAGATCCCCGGCACGCCCGCTCCGGATCTGCCGCCGCAGGACGTCCCCTCCGAAGTCCCCGGCCTGCCCGGCGATCCCGGCCCCGCGCCCAGCCCCATGCCCGGTCCCGTCATCAGCCTGCGCCCGGGGCATCCGCTCGACGCGGGACGGCTGGGCGACATGATTTCGCGCGCCGTGGACAGCCAACCGTGGATGCCGCGGCTGCACACCGGTGCCGAGGACATCGCCCACGCGGGCCACATGATCGACAAGGGATGGGTCACGGTGGCCGAGGTCGATTACACGCCCGCGGGCTTCATCGCCCGCGACGGCGGCTACATCCATAGCCTCTATGTCGCGGCGGAAGCGCAGGGCAGTGGCATCGGCACTCGGCTTCTCGACGACGCCAAGACGCAAAACGACCGCCTCGAGCTCTGGACGCTTCAGGCCAACCGGGGCGCGCAACGGTTCTACCGCCGAGAAGGCTTCCGCCCGGACGGGGAATCGGACGGCGCGCACAACGAGGAAGGCCTGCCCGACATGCGCTTCGTCTGGACCCGCGAAGAGACGGCGAAGGCACCGGACAAAGGCGTGGCCAAGGCGTCGGGCGAAACGTCACAGGCAACCGGCAAAGGGGCTGGCACTGGCAACGCGAAAGTCTCCGCCAACGCATCCGGCGGGAAAGAGACCGACGGCTGACTGTCCCGCCAAGGACCCGCAGGGCGACATCGCCCCGATCCCGGCTCCGCCGATCGCGTGCCGAAGAACAACTGCCCAGGAACACGGGCAAACCACCAACGGAAGGTCGCACCGGGCGACAGGGAAACCGCACGTTCCGTACCAACGTTTCAGGATCCAGACCATGACCGACACGCGCAAGGGCCCCGTCCTCATCGACTTGGACGACGACACCGCCGCCCCCTCTCCGGCCGAGGCCCCGCCCGTACCCGATCTCACGCCTCCGCCCGAGGGCGCGGCCATGGCCACCGTCGCGGCCCTGACCACACGGCGCGTCTCCGCCCTTGCACGCTGGTTCTGGCGCCTGCTGGCAGCCCTTGTAGGCACCTTCGCCTCCATCGCCGCGTGGAACGTCGCCACCGGGCTGATCGCCGCCAACCCTGCGCTCGGCTGGGCGGTGACCGCGCTGCTGGCCGCTTTCCTCTTGGTCTGCGTCGCGATCGTGATCAAGGAACTCTCCGCCTTCGCCCGCCTGTCAAAGATCGACGCTTTGCACCGGCAGGCCGACACCGCACTGGCCGAAGACGACCTGAGCCTCGCCCGCGACCTCGGTGACAAGCTGGTGGGCCTCTACAAGGGACGCGAGGACACGCGCTGGGGCCGCGACCGCTTTGCCGCCCGTCGGGACGAGATCTTCGATGCCTCGGGTCTTGTCGCCCATGCGGAAAACGAACTGCTCGCCCCCCTCGACCTGCAGGCCCGGCGCGAGGTGGAGGCCGCCGCGCGGCAGGTCGCCGCCGTCACGGCGCTGGTCCCGCTTGCGCTCGCTGACGTGGCCGCCGCGCTGACCGCCAATCTGCGGATGATCCGCCGCATCGCCGAGATCTACGGCGGACGCTCCGGCACGCTCGGCAGCTGGCGGCTCACCCGCGCCGTCTTCTCGCACCTCGTGGCCACCGGTGCGGTCGCGGTGGGCGACGACATGCTGGAACCGATCTTCGGTGCGGGCCTGCTGGGCAAACTGTCCCGCCGTTTCGGCGAGGGCATGGTCAACGGCGCCCTCACCGCCCGGGTCGGCGTCGCCGCAATGGAGGTCTGCCGTCCCCTGCCCTTCGGCAAGGGCAAGCGCCCATCCGTTCGCGGCATCGTGCGCTCCTCGCTGAGCGGGCTGTTCCAGCAGGACAAAGGACCGAGCGCTCCGTAGGGTGGGGGTTCCGCGCGGCACGCGCGGGTTCGCCACCTTCGCGGGAAAGGTCAGGAAACCCGCCGGTTTCCAAGCCGTGCGCGGCGTGATTGAGTGCACGTCGAACAATCGGAGCGCAGCACGTGGAAGCCCTACTCGTCCTCGTCGGCATCATCTTCCTGGCCCTGCCGGTCGTCGTGATCGTCCTCATCGTCCGGCAGGCCCGCCTGTTCCGCGAACTGGCAGAGCTGCGCCAGAAGGTCGACACCCTGAGCGCAGGTCCGACGCCATGGCTGGACCGGCCTGAAGCGGCCTCCGCGACGCCCGCTCCGGCCCTCACCGAGCGGACCGCACCGCCAAAGTCTCAGCCCGCACCAAACACGCGACCCGAAACGCCGCAGCCCCCGCAACCCGCGCCGCAGGACCGTCCGGCACCCGAAGCAAAGGGACCATCCGTCGCGGCGCGACTTGCCGGGTGGCTCGCGCAGAACTGGTTCTACGCCATCGCCGCCGTCTCTCTCGCACTCGCGGGTATCTTCCTCGTGCAATACGGCGTGGAGACCGGGCTCCTGACCCCACCCGCGCGGGTCGCCGCCGCGCTGGTCTTCGGCGCGGCCCTGATCCTCGTCGGAGAGCGCATCCGCCGCCGCTCCGGCGACACGGAGGACAGCGCTACGGCCTACTTGCCCTCCACGCTCTCCTCCGCCGGTCTCGTGTCGCTGATGGGCGGCATCCTCGCCGCGCGCCTGCTGTATGACCTGATCGACCCCGGCCCGGCGCTTGCACTGCTGTTTGCCACGACGCTGGGCGGGCTTGTGCTGGGCTGGATCAACGGGCCGCTTCTGGCCGCCATAGGTCTTGCGGGCGGGTTCGCCGCCCCCTTCCTCGTCGGCGGGCAAAGCGATCAGCCCGCATGGCTGCTGCTCTACTTCGCGCTGCTCGCGGCACTCGGCCTCGGGATCGACACATTGCGTCGCTGGGCTTGGGTCTCCGTCCTCGCCCTCGTTGGCGGCTTTGCCACCGGGGCGCTTCTTCTGCTGGCCGAACCGTCCGAGACCATGGCGACCGCGTTCGCCGCCCACGCGGCCTTCCTTGCCGTCCTGGCGATCTTGATTCCGGCGCGCAGCCTGACGCCCGACCACGCCACGCCCTGCTTGCTGCAGGCGCTGGAAAAGGCCCGCCCCGCCTTCCCGACGCTGCTGGCCGCAGGCGCCACGCTGGCTGCGACGCTCGCCTTTCTGCAGGCCGCGACCTTCGGCCTGACGGCCTGGTGGACCGCACTGACACTCGCGGCGCTGCTGGGTGCTGCGCTGGCGCTCTGGTCTCACCGGGCACCGGGGCTTCAGGACCTTGCGGCCCTGCCCGCTGCGGCAACGCTCCTTCTGCTGGCGGCGCCAGAGCTGAACGGGGGCGTACGCACCGCCCTCTTCGCCACCATCCAAGCCCAGGAAGGCCTGACAGAGCAGCGCCTCCCGCTGACCGTGACCCTCGCTATGCTGGCCCCGCTGCTCTTGACGCTGGCCGCCGCGCTGCGCAGCCTGAAGGGCGACCCGTTCAAGGCCCACTGGGCCGCCGCCTCTGCCCTGATCGCCCCGCTTGGCGGCCTCGCGCTGGAAGTCACATGGCAGCCAGCCGACTTAATCGGCGCGTGGCCCTGGGCGCTGCACGCGCTGGCGCTTGGCGGGTTGATGACAGCGCTCGCTGCCCGTTTTGCGCGGATCGACTGCGCCGACCGGCTGCGCGCCGCGCTGGCCACGCTGTCGGCGCTGGCGTGCCTCGCCTTCGCGCTGACCGTCATCCTCACCGATGCGGCGCTGACCCTTGCCCTCGCTGCAACCGTGCTGGCCGCTGCCGTCCTGGACCGCCGCTTCGACCTCGCGCCGATGAGCGGCTTCATCACCGCCGGAATCGCCGCCCTGGGCTACCGGCTGCTGGCCGATCCGGGCCTCGATTGGGCGGTCGAGGTCGGCTTTGCCGAAATGTTCCTGACTTATGGCGGGACGCTGGCCGCGCTTCTGGCCGCCCGTGCCCTCCTGCCCGAAGCCCGCGCCCGTGCGAAGCTGTTCCTCGAAAGCGCCGCGTGGTCGGCGGGGGGCATGACCGCGTCCCTGACGCTTTACCACCTGATCAAGGGCATGACCGGCCACGCCGCGGGGCAGGAACACTGGGTCACCGGCCTGCACGCCACGATCTGGACGCTGGCCGCGCTGGCGCAGGTCATGCGCATGGGCGCGGGTGGCCCGCTTCGCCTGCTGCGCCTCGCGCTCGCGGTGGTCTTCGGCCTCGTCGCGCTGGGGTTCGAGGCGGCGGCGCTCAGCCTCGCCAACCCGCTGTTCGGCGGCCAGAACGTCGCGGGGCCGGTGCTGCTGAACACGCTGATCCCGGCCTATCTGCTGCCTGCACTGGCATTGGCGTTCGGCGCCGCGCGCCTGTCAGGCCCGAAGGCGCTGCGCATCGGGCTTGCGGTGCCGGCCACGGCGCTGACGGTGTTCTGGGCGGGTATGGCGATCCGCCACCTCTGGCAAGGCGGCGCCGAAATGGAGATTGCGGCGGGTATCTCTCAGCCGGAACTCTACAGCCACACGGTCGCGCTGTTGCTTGTGGGGGCCGCGCTCTTTACCCGCGCGCTGCAACAGCGGTCGGACCTGCTGCGCCGCGCCGGTGTGGCTGTGATCGCCGTGGCGGTGGCCAAGGTCTTCCTGCTGGACATCTCCGGCCTCGACGGGCTGGCGCGGGTGTTCTCGTTCCTGCTGCTGGGGCTGTCGCTGTCGGGTCTGGCATGGCTTAATCGCTGGGTACAAAGCCGCCTGCCTTGACGCGACTCGCTGCGGCTGCGCTCATCCGGTCCGGTTTACCCCACTACACGCGACGGCCACCGGTGCACATACTCCGGCCAAGCCATTTTCCAGCACACCGCCGATCCGAAGGATTTCCGGATGACCGAAGCCCTTGTCGATCCACGGACAGCCGCCGTGATGCATATCCTGTGCCTGCTTGGCCTTCTCATCCTGTTCACCGCCCATGCCGCCTGTGCGCTCCGCCCCAAAGCGCGGGCCAGCGCGGCCTATTTCGCGGCCAATGCCGTCGCCGCCATGCTTGTCGTGCCCGCCGTTTGGTCCCTGGCCCCCGGCATCGCCGCCGCGGTGCCGATGACATGGGCGGCGCTCAGCCTTGTCGCCGTGGCGCTGCGGCTGATGCCGCGCCGTCCGCCCCGCCTGACCCCGGCGCAGATCCCCTGGACGGCGCTGGCGCGCGATGGCCGCGCCGTGCCCGAGACGGCGCAGTCCCGCGCCGGATACACCGCCTGACCGCCGCTCTGGACACCGACGCCGCACCGGGCGAAAGGAACGGCATGACCCAAGCTCCCGCCACGGCGCGACAGACCGTCCTGATCCTCGGCGCTTACGGCCTGATCGGCACGGAAATCTGCCGCACGCTCCACGCCTGCGGCCACCGCGTCATCGCCTCTGGCCGGTCCGCCGCCAGCGCCGCCAAGGCCCTGCCGATGCTGCCTTTCCGCCGGTCCGACCTGTCAAGAATGGAACCCTCCGACTGGACTGCACTGGTCGACGGCGTCGATGTGATTGTGAATTGCGCGGGCGCCTTGCAGGACGGCCCCGGCGACGATCTCGAACGGCTGCACCATCACGCCGTGAAAGGCCTGGGTGAGACCGCCGCGGCAAGGGGCATCCGCGTGGTGCAGATATCGGCGGCGGGTGTTCGCCCCGACCACCCCACCGTCTTCTTCGCCTCCAAGGCGCGGGGAGACGCGGCGCTGCTGGCCTCCGGCGCGAACGCGGTGATCCTGCGGCCCGGCCTTGTCATCGGCCAAAGCGCCTACGGTGGCACCACGCTTTTGCGGATGCTGGCCGCCGTGCCTCTGATCCAGCCTCAGGCCTTGCCTGCGACGCCGATCCAGACCGTCTCTCTGGCCGATCTGGCCGAAGCCGTCGCAATCGTCGCCTCCGGCCACCTGCCCCGGGGGCATACCTTCGACCTCGTGGAGGACCAGACCCACAGCCTGTCAGAGATCATCGCAGCGCATCGCCGTGCCCTGGGCTTTCCCCCGGCACGCGCCACGCTGACTCTGCCCCGCTGGATGCTGGCCCCCACGGCCCGGATCGCCGACGCCTTGGCGCACCTCGGCTGGCGCAGCCCGCTCCGGTCCACCGCCATAGAGGTGCTGGCAGACGGGGTAACCGGCGACCCGCGCCCGTGGCAGGCGCAGACGGGAAGCAGCATCGCCCCCTTGCAGGAAACGCTGACCAAGGCCCACCTCGGACCCGAGCACCGGCTGCAGGCGCGTGCCACCCTGTTGATGCCCCTGGCGGTGGCCACGCTGTCCCTGTTCTGGTTGCTGTCGGGGATCATCGGGCTTTGTCAGATCGGCCCCGCCGCCGAACACCTGACCCGGATCGGCTGGCCACAGACCCTCGCCACCGCCTCCGTCGGCTTCTGGGCCGTGGTCGATGTGGTGCTGGGGCTCGCGATCCTCTACCGGCCCTTCGCCGCACGCGCCTGTCTTGCGATGATCGGCGTCTCGCTCATCTATATCGCCTCCGCCACCGTCTTCACTCCGGGCATGTGGGCGGATCCGCTTGGGCCTCTGGTCAAGGTGCTCCCGGCCATGATGTTGGCCGCCGTCACCCCGGCGCTGCTGGAGACGCGCTGATGCTCTACGCCGACCTCCTGCGCTGGCTTCACGTCGTGGGCGCCACCGTGTTGTTCGGCACCGGTGCGGGCATCGCCTTCTTCATGCTGATGGCGCACCTGTCGCGTGACGCCCGGGCCATAGCCCATGTCGCCGGGACGGTGGTCTTGGCGGATACCGTCTTTACTTTGACCGCCGTCATTGCCCAGCCAGTCACCGGCATCCTGTTGGCACGGGACATCGGGTGGAGCCTGAGCGAAGGCTGGCTGTTCCTTTCCGTCGCGCTGTACGTTTTGGCAGGGGTGTTCTGGCTGCCGGTGGTCTGGATACAGATCCGCCTGCGCGACCTCGCCCGAACCGCGGTGAACGACGGCACTGCATTGCCCGACCGTTACTTTCGGCTGTTCCGCATATGGTTCGCTTGCGGCTTTCCGGCGTTTTTTGCCGTGGCGACGATCCTGTGGCTGATGCTCACCCGTCCTGCGCTGACCTTCTGAGGCTGACCTTCTGAACGGAGTCGGAAGACAGTGAAAAGGCCGGGAACCAGACGGTTCCCGGCCTTTCCGCGCTTCAACAGGGGGATTACTGAAGCGGAGCGGTGGTCGCGCCGCCTTCCGAAGCGTCGGGCGCGGCGGGAGCGGCCGGCGCGGCTTCGGTGGCGGGATCGGCGGTCATCCCGGACGCCGCGGGTGCATCCATGGCAGGCGCGCCTGAGTCGGGATCGACCGGAACCGCCTGCTCCTGTGCCGCCGGGTCCACCGGAGTGGTGGTGGCCGACGGGCCAAGGAACACGGTCATTGCCACCGCGATCACCAGAACGACACCGGCGATCAGCCCGGCGATCGACCACGCCCCCTTGCGGCGGGTCTGCACCGGCGCGGGATCGTCGTGACCGTAGGTGTCGGTCCGGGTGCGGTGCATCTTCAGATAAGGGTCTTCGGCCTCATAGGTCATGGCCCATCTCCTTCTTGCGTTGGACCCGGGTTTGCGTCCGGGCATGACAGTAGGATGGGGGCTTTTGCCCGGGTCTCAATGGCCCCTCCCATGCATCGGCCTGCGCCTGCCAAAACCGCATTGCGCGCCAAGCCGGTTCCCGCCGAAATCCCGCGCACCAAACCAACCCGAATCAGTTCAGGCGGATTTATTCCATGTTTCCGGTGGATTGGCCGGCTTCCGCCGACCAAGGGCCAGCGGCGGGAACCGCCCTACCGCAGAATCGGCACGCCGCCCGGGCCGCGCATCTTCTCGACCACGCCCGCCCGCAGGCTGCCGCCGATCCGGTGCGCCAGCGCCGACCACGCCAGCGCCTGCTCCGGCGTCAGTTCCGCCTGCAGCACCTGGTCGAACAGCGCGAGCCAGGTTTCGAACATGCCGGGCCGGACATTGCCCGCCTGCTGATGCACACGCACCGGGTTGCCATCATAGCGTCGCTCGCCGAGGATGGCGTTGGCCCAGAAGTCGGCCACCCGCGCCTCGTGCGTCGGCCAGTCCTCCACATGGACGGCAAAGACCGGTCCCAGCCCCGGATGCACCCGGACCCGCGCATAGAAAGCCGCCACGACGCGCTCTATGTCGGCCCGAGTCACCGGGAACTTCGCCTGTACCGCCATGCCCGCAATCCCTTCTGCCGGACGTCTCGAACTTGGTCTCTCAGCATAGTCCCCGGCAGGACGGATGGCCACTGCGGCACAGGGTCATGGCGGCACCGGCGCGGACGGCACGACAGCGCTGGACCCCTCCGGCGCCGCGTCCTATAAGGCGCGCATGATGACCTGTGCTTTCATCATTCGAATTAGCTGCCCGGCGCTCTGACCAGAGACGCCGGGACAAGGCGCATGGGTTGACCGCGCCGCCGCACCCAAAGACCAGCATTCCGACCCGAAGGACGCCCCCATGTGCGCCGACACCCCCGACACGATCGACTACAAAGACACGCTCGCGCTGCCGAAAACCGATTTCCCGATGCGCGCGGGCCTGCCCAAGCGTGAACCCGACTGGCTTGCCCGCTGGGCCGAGATGGACGTCTACGGCCAGCTCCGAGCCAAGGCCGCCGCGGACGAGACCCGCGAAAGCTTTACCCTGCACGACGGCCCGCCCTACGCCAACGGCCACCTGCACATCGGCCACGCGCTGAACAAGGTGCTGAAGGACTTCATCGTCCGCAGCCAGCAGATGATGGGACGCGACGCGCGCTACATCCCCGGCTGGGACTGCCACGGCCTGCCCATCGAGTGGAAGATCGAGGAACAGTACCGCGCCAAGGGCAAGGACAAGGACGCCATCAATGTCGTCGACTTCCGCCAGGAATGCCGCCGTTTCGCCGAGGGCTGGATCGACATCCAGCGCGAGGAGTTCAAGCGTCTCGGCGTGACCGGCAACTGGGCCGATCCCTACCTGACCATGGACTTCCACGCCGAGCGCGTGATCGCCGAGGAATTCCAGAAGTTCCTGATGAACGGGCTGGTTTATCAGGGCTCCAAACCGGTGATGTGGTCGCCCGTCGAAAAGACCGCGCTGGCCGAGGCTGAGGTGGAATACCACGACCGCCAGACCGACGCGATCTGGGTGGCCTTCCGTGTCGCGGGCATCGCCGGTTCCGACGCGCTGACCGACCTGCTGCTCGATCAGTTCGGAGAGGAAAAGTACTCCGACGAGGTGCAGGCGCTCTCTGCCGACTGCGCCAACGCCTATGTCATCATCTGGACGACGACGCCCTGGACGATCCCGCAAAACCGCGCGATCTGCTACAACCCGGCGATCAAGTACGGCCTCTACG
Organism: Sagittula stellata E-37; assembly: GCF_039724765.1. Taxonomy (NCBI): domain Bacteria; kingdom Pseudomonadati; phylum Pseudomonadota; class Alphaproteobacteria; order Rhodobacterales; family Roseobacteraceae; genus Sagittula; species Sagittula stellata. The sequence continues at coordinate 3,998,227 of NZ_CP155729.1, forward strand.
AAGTGCTCGACACGCCCGAGGAATGCTGGGCCGTGAAGGGCGAGAAGTACATCATGGCCGACGATCTGGCCGAAGCGACCTTCGCCCGCGCCCGGCTGGAGCCGCACCAGTTCACCCGCCTGCGCGACGCGCCGCCGGAATTGCTGGACTGTTTCACCTGCGCCCACCCGTTCGAGGGCGTGCCGCAGGGCGGTGGCGAATGGAACTACCCGGTGCCGTTGCTGCGCGGCGAACACGTCACGGCGGACGCCGGGACCGGCTTTGTGCACACCGCGCCCTCGCACGGCGACGACGACTACGCCATCGGCCGCGCACACGGGCTGGAGATGACGTACAACATCCTCGACGACTCCTCGTTCCGCGACGACCTGCCGTTTTTCGGCGGGCTGCGTATCTACGACGAGAAGGGCAAGCCGGGGAAAGCCAACAAGGCCGTCATCGACAAGCTGATCGAGGTGCACCACCTGCTGGCCCGCCAGCGGTTGACGATCTCGGACGCGCACTCCTGGCGATCGAAGGCGCCGGTGATCCGTCTCAACCGTCCGCAATGGTTCGCCGCCATCGACAAGCCGGTGGGCGACAACAACGACACCTATGGCACGACAATCCGCACCCGCGCGCTGACCTCCATCGACGAGCTGGTGAAGTGGACGCCGCAGACCGGGCGCAACCGCCTGCACTCGATGATCGAGGCCCGGCCAGACTGGGTGCTTTCGCGCCAGCGCGCCTGGGGCGTGCCGCTGACCTGCTTCGTGCGCAAGGACACGCGGCCCGACGATCCGGATTTCCTGCTGCGTGACGAAAAGGTCAACGCCCGCATCCTCGAAGCGTTCGAGGCCGAGGGCGCGGATGCGTGGTACAAGCCCGGCGCGAAGGAGCGATTCCTGGGCAACGACCACAACGCCAACGACTACGAGCAGGTCTTCGACGTGCTCGACGTGTGGTTCGACAGCGGCTCGACCCATGCCTTCGTCCTGCGCGACCGCGAGGACGGATCGAAGGACGGCCTGGCCGATCTCTACCTCGAAGGCACCGACCAGCACCGCGGCTGGTTCCACTCCTCCATGCTGCAGGCCTGCGGCACGCGCGGACGGGCGCCCTATCGTGGCGTGCTGACCCATGGTTTCACGCTGGACGAGAAGGGCAACAAGATGTCCAAGTCGCTCGGCAACACCGTGGCGCCTGAGGACGTGACCAAGCAGTACGGCGCCGACATCCTGCGGCTCTGGGTGGCGCAGTCGGACTACACCGCTGACCTGCGCATCGGGCCCGAGATCCTCAAGAACGTGGCCGACAGCTACCGCCGCCTGCGCAACACCATGCGCTACCTGCTGGGCGCGGTCAGCCACTTCACCGAGGACCAGCGCGTCGACGCGAAGGACATGCCGGAGCTGGAACAGTACATCCTGCACCGCCTCGCTGAGCTGGATAAGACCGTGCGCGAAGGCTATTCGAAGTACGACTTCCAGGGTGTCTTCCAGCAGGTCTTCAACTTCTGCACCATCGAGCTGTCGGCGTTCTACTTCGACATCCGCAAGGACGCGCTTTATTGCGACGGGGACACCGCCCGCCGCCGTGCCGCGCGCACCGTGATGGACATCCTCTTCCACCGTTTGACGACCTGGCTCGCCCCGATCCTCGTCTTCACGATGGAGGAAGTCTGGCTGGAACGCTTCCCCGCCGACGACAGCTCCATCCACCTGCAGGACATGCCGGAGACGCCCGCCGACTGGCGCGACGCCACGCTGGCCTCGAAATGGCAGATGGTGCGCCGCGCCCGCCGCGCGGTGACGGCCGCGCTGGAAATCCAGCGCACCGACAAGGTCATCGGTGCCTCGCTGGAGGCCGCGCCGGTGGTCCATGTCTCCGACGCCGCGATGCTGGAGGCGCTGAAGACCACCACCTTCGAGGACATCTGCATCACGTCTGCCATCACCCTGACGGACGCCCCCGCGCCGGACGACGCTTTCCGCGTGACCGACGTGCCGGAGATCGCCGTGGTCTTCGCCAAGGCGGATGGCCAGAAATGCCAGCGCTGTTGGAAGATCCTGCCGGACGTGGGCACACACAGCCACCCGGCCACCTGCGCCCGCTGCGACGAGGCGCTGTCCTGATCTTCAAGAACGCCCCGGTCCGCTAGGCCGGGGCGTTCTCCTTTCGGGACGGCATTCGCCCGCCAGCATCGCCGACGCCTCCCGCTCGTCTGCACGTGCCCACGCCACTTGCCCTAACGTCACCCTTTTGCCAGTATCATCCGGAGACTTTCTCCGGAGACCCCATGTTCCGCCGCACCTTCCTGCTGTCGATGCCCGCCCTGGTCGCCTGCTCCGTCGCGCCGCAGGGTCTGTCCCTGGCCCCAGAGTCCACGCTGATCCTGACCCGACATGCCGACCGGCAGGACAACCTCGACCTGCTCAGCGACACGGGGCGGGACCGGGCCCGCGCGTTGGTCGCCGCGACAAAGGACCTGATCGTCACCCGCATCCATGCCCCCGGTATCGACCGCAACCTTGCGACGGCAGCGCCGCTCGCCAAGGCGCTGGACCTGCCGGTCGAGCGCATCCCGCAAGAGCACCCCACCGCCGCGCTGGTGCAAAGCGCGCAGGGCCGCTCGGTCATCTGGATCGGCAACAAGGGCAACCTGACCCGCATCTGGGAAGACCTCCGCCTGACCGGTCCCGCGCCGCTGGAATACGGCGACCTCGCCATCCTCCGCGCCGACGCAAATGGCACCGCCACCATCGAACGACGCCGGTATGGGCCCGTCTGACGAGGCTATCGCCGACACGCTCCTCCGCCTCACCGACGCACCACGCAGTTTCTGCCCGCATGAGGCCGCCCGCGCGCCGTCCAGCGACTGGCCCCCGTTGATGCCCCGCGTCCGCGCCCTGGCAGCAGCGCCGCCGACTGCTACCAAGAGGCGCCGGTCGCCGCCCTGATCGCGCGCGGACCGATCCGGCATGCACTTTCAGCAGATCGTTGACGCGAACGCTCGCCCTATGGTCTAGTAATCCTATTCAGACACGCATTTCGCGCCCCAAAATTTGTTCAGGATATTGCCATGGCCAACCTCACCGATCCGCAGGTTTCGGCGGAAGAGATGGATGCCATGCTGGCGTCCGGCGCTGCGGAGCCGCAACTCCGCGCCGAATTCGGAGACGCCCTCTACGACGAGTTGCACGTCCTTGCCCGCATGGCACAGGAGGCCAAGGCCCGTCGCAGCGCCGCCGCCGGCCACGTTTTCCTGCTGCCCGGCATCATGGGCTCCAAGCTCTCGGTGATCGACGGCGCCCGCAGCGACGAAATATGGCTCTCGATCCGCAACCTCTACAAGGGCCGGGTCACCGAACTGGCCTACCCGTCCGACACCTTCCGGGTCACCGCCTCCGGCGTGTTCCTCTTCGCCTATCAGCGGATGCGGCTCAGGCTGATCATCAAGGGCCATGACGTTCAGTTCCTGCCCTTCGACTGGCGCGAGGACATAGCGACAACTGCCGACGACCTGTGGCCCGCCATCGAAGCCGTGGAAAAGCCGGTCTCGCTGATCTGCCATTCCATGGGCGGACTAGTGGCCCGGGCGCTGGCCGCGCGCGATGGCGACCGCCGCCTGATCCGCAAGGTCGTCACGCTGGGCACGCCCAACCTCGGGTCCTATTCCCCTGTGATGACCCTGCGCGGCCTCAACGACAACGTCCACCTCCTCGCCCGGCTCGACAGCACCGGCATCGGGCCGAAAGCACTGGTGGAAACCCTCGTCAACCGCTTCCCCGGCCTGTTGCAGATGATGCCTTCACCTGATGCACGGCGCGACGAGAACTGGTTCGACGCGGGCTTCTGGCCGAAGCAGGACAGCCTGATCCCGGATGCCGCGATCCTCGCCGCCGCCGGAAAGGCGCAGGCCGAGTTGCCGCCGCCGGACGACCGCTTTACCCAGATCGTCGGCCTGGGCATGCGCACCGTCCACGACGTGCGTATCGACAAGGGCGAACTCTTCTATAATCATAACGACGACGGCGACGGCACCGTCCCGCGTACGCTGGCCGAGATGGACGGCGCCGACCGGCGCTTCTACATCGAGGGCAAGCACGGCCAGCTCTGCAACCTGCGCGCCGCCATCGACGCCTGCGACGCGGTACTGAACGGCCGTGTGCCCGACCTTGCCGACGACCCCGACGCCTTCCGCACTCTGACCGCGAGCGTCAGCGCAGAGCCGGAGAAGGCCCTGCGCAGTGCGGCGCGGAGCGGGCTGCCCCGCACCGGTGATCCCGACGATCCGGCCTTCTCCGAACAGGCGTTGCTGGAGGGCTTCCTCTCCGCCGAGGCCGACATCGACAAGATCGAGCGCGAAGCCCTCAGGCCCACCACGCCCACGCTGCCCGCCCCTCTGGCGCCGCACACCGACGATGGCACCTACGTCTACACACGCCAGAAGAAGGCCCTCCGCCGCATCAACATCGACGTGATGAACGCCGACATCCTGGATGTGCCGGCCGACGCCTATGTGCTGGGCATCTTCGAAGGGGTCACCACGCTCGGCGGCGCCATCGGCGCGGTGGATTACGAACTGGACGGGATGCTGTCTGCCCAGATCGCCGACGGCCAGATCACCGGTCGGAAGGGAGAGGTCACCTTTATCCCGATACCCCGCCACCACTTGCGCACCTCGCATGTGGTCGTGGTGGGCCTCGGCGCTTTCGGTCCGAAGGACACGATCACCGCCGCCGTGCGTATCGCCGGGCGCAACATGATGCGCTCGCTGTGCATCTCCGAAGTGTCGAGCTTCGCGGGCGTGCTGCTGGGCGCGGACTCCGGCCCGACCCCGGTCGAGATCTTCCGCGAACTCTTTGGCGGGATATTCGAGGCGCTGGAGGACTGGGACGAAGACCAGAGCTTCTCCTGCATCCGGCTCTGCGAATACAACCCCGACCGCTACGAGGAAATCGCCGACGGGCTCAACCGCACCTTCGCCGGGTTCAACATGTCCGACTGCGAGATCGTGGTGCAGAAGAAGCCGGCCCCCTTGAATCGCCGCCGCGCCGGACCGGCCCCGCATCCGAAGCTGCCCGAGATATTCACAGTCCAGGCCGAAGTAACGGAGGAGGACCGCGACCCGGTGGTGACGCTTCAGCTTCATCACGTGCCCGGCTCCGGCAACAGGGAGGCGCAGCTCGCGACCTCGCAGATGACGTTCCAGATGTCGGAACTCGACGCACGCACGGCCCCATTGTCGCGCGCCATGACGTCGGAGAAGCTGCGCGGCGTGGCGGAAGACATAGAAAAGCTCATCCTCTCGAAAGCGTTCCGCGAAAAGATGGAGGCCGGGCAGAGCTTCGAGTACGGGCTTCAGGTGGTCTGCGATACCTGGGCCTCGCGCATCCCTTGGGAGGTGCTGCACCTCGGCAAGGCGCCCGTCGCGCTGCGGGGCGGTCTGAACCGCTGGTATCTGCCGGCAACGGGCGGAGTCCGCCGCGCCGCGCGCCGTCCCGTCGGCGCCCGCAACCGCGGGCGGCCGGTCAACGTCCTCATGGTCGCCGATCCGACGCGCGACCTGTCAGGCGCCCGGAAGGAAGCTCGGCAGATCGAAGCCACTCTGGCCGGACGCCCCGGCGTGCGGCTCGACACACGTGAGGGCGGCGAGGCAACGGTGGCGGCGGTCGCGGCTGCGCTCGGGCAGGACGATGTGGGCCGGGTCTACGACATTTTCCACTACGCCGGACACGCCTTCTTCGACCCCGCGGACCGGGCGCGCAGCGGGCTGATCCTGGCCGGCGAGGACACGCTGCACGGCACCGACATCGCCGATCTGGCGCAGGTGCCCGGCTTCGTCTTCCTGAACGCCTGTGAATCCCTACGCGTCCGCAAGCGCGGCGCGCGCGACGCCGGACCGCCCACCGCACAGGACTTCGCCATGCGCAACACTGGCCTGGCCGAAGCCTTCCTGCTGGCCGGCGTGCGGCACATCGTCGGCACCTTCTGGCCGGTGAACGACGACACGGCGGTGAACTTCTCGTCCGTGTTCTACGAACAGGTGCAGGCCCAGACCATCGGCGCCGCCCTGACCGAGGCGCGCCGGATCATCCACGAGGTGCACGACAGCAGCGAATGGGTGAACTACATCCACTACGGCGCCGCCAACGATCCGATCTGAGCGGCGGCCCCACCCGGGTTTTGCGCAGGGTCGCCGCACGGCGCGAAACCGGTTCGGGGCGCGGGCTGGAGGGTGGGCCGCTGAAACCGCGAGGTTTCAGTCGGGGCGCACGGAAGGCTGCGCCGCCAGCCTGGAACGGGGACCATCTTCGTCCGCCGCGCGGCCAGGCGGTCACGGGAACAGACGGTGTGGCAAAAAAGTCAGGTCAGGCCAGCCCGCGATCCCGGGCGATCATCGCCGCATGTGTCCTGTTGCGCGCTTCCAGCTTCCGCGACAGCGTCTTGACGTGCAGCTTGACGGTGACTTCCTGCAGGTCGAGGTCGCGGGCGATTTCCTTGTTGGCCTTGCCGTCGCAGATGCCGCGCAGCACTTCCAGTTCGCGCCGCGTCAGCATGCCACCCGCGTCGTCGGGGTCCTTCTGCATGAACTCGATCGGCGCGTAGATCTCGCCCGCCGCCATGAACCGCGCTGCCGTCAGCAGCGACCGCGCCGACAGGGTCTTGGGGATGAACCCCTGTGCGCCGGACTTCAGAGCCGCGTCCGCCACATCGCGCGATGCGCTGCCGGACAGGATCGCCACCGGGCGCCCTTCGTTGGCATCGCGCATCCGCGCCAGCCCTTCCAGACCGTTCATGCCCGGCATATTGTAGTCCAGAAGGACCAGATCGAATGTCCCGGACGTCTTTGCCGCGTTCACCGCCTCTTCAAGCGTCGCGACCGTCTGCACCTCTTCGATGTCAGAACCGTCCAGAAATGCCGCGATCGTTTCCCGCACGAGGTCGTGATCGTCAGCCACCAGAATACGCATTAAACGTTCCCTTCGTCATCGGCGCAGCGCATGAACGCAACGCCCCTCTCCCGTACATCAGGCCAGGTCGGTCGTGTTCCGGTCTTGCCAAAAGAAGCTTAAGACACGATTTATCTGACCCGAACCTGCCAAATGTCCACACCAGCACCGGTAGTACGAAACCTCGTCCAGCCGCAACAGACGCCAACCAGTGACAACATCGTGACAACGCAGCGTTAGCCAGGGTCGCCTCATATACGAATGCGCCTTTTTTATACCTTAACAGTCGGTAGCGCGAACACGCCAGGTAAGCTAGCTTCTACCTTACGCAAACAAGTGCGTGGATTACTTTATCGGAGGTTGCGTTGCTCGGAAAGCGTATTGTCGACTGCGCAAGGATTTTCCTGGCCATCGTTGTCATTGGCTCTGCCGGGCACGCGCAAGAATTGCCGCAGCCCGAAGGCCCCGTGCTGCTGACTGTCATCGGCGACATGCCCGTCACCAATGCCAGCGGACGGGCGGAGTTCGACCGCGAGATGCTCGAAGATCTGGGCATGCGCGAAGTCGAGACATCGACCATCTGGACGGATGGCACGCAGGTCTTCGCGGGTCCGCCGCTCAAGGCGATCATGGATCGGCTGCAGGCCAAGGGCAGCACGCTCCGTGCCGTGGCGGTCAACGACTACGCCATCGAGATCCCGTTTTCGGACGTCAGCGACGACACCGCGATTCTGGCGATCGAACGCAACGGAGAGCCCATGTCCGTCCGCGAAAAAGGTCCTTTGTGGGTCATCTATCCCTACGACAGCGATCAGCGCTTCCGGACGGAGACCTACCATTCGCGCAGCATCTGGCAACTTGATACGATCGAAGTCCTTCCCTGACATGCGCTGGTTTTGTTAAGGGCGTGGCGTGACCAGCCACCGGACCTCCTTCTCTATTTCGCGCAGCACGCTGGTGCGCCGCATCCTTGCGGCCTCCGTGATCGCGGTGCTTATGGCGGTGATCGTGGTCCTCGGCCTCGAAGTGCCTCGTCAGCTTGCGCGGCTGGACGAGTCCGCCGCCGAAAACGTCCAGTGGACCATCGGCCAGGCCGAGACCGAAGTCATCGCTCTGGAACTGGCGGCGGCGCACGCCATCAGCGATCCGGATGACCCTGCCGGGCTCGACGAAGTGCGCTTGCGCTTCGACATCGCCTACAGCCGGATCGAAACCCTCCAGCGCGCAAAGGTGCTGGAGGAGCTGCGCAGCGGCGACGAGGTCGACAACGAACTGACGGCCGCGGTGGACTTCCGCGACAAGTGGGTCAGCGTCATCGACAGTCCCGACGACGTTCTTCGGGCTGCACTGCCGGACCTGCTCGACGCGGCGCAAGAGGTACGGACGGACCTGCGGCGTCTCGCCCTCAGCGGTATCGCCTTTTTCGCCCGGGTCGGCGACATGCGCCGGGAAGAGATCATCAACACCCTCTTCAGCATCGGTCTGATGACCATTGCGCTGGTCGGAATCCTGCTGATCCTGATCTCTGCGGTCCTGCGGCTCGCCCGGCAGCGCGAGGGCGAGGCGCAGGCCAACTTCGAGACACGGCGGAGGATGGAGACGATCATCTCGACCTCGCTCGACGCCGTGGTCGCGGTCAGCCGGGAAAACCGGATCATCGAATGGAACGGCGCGGCGGAACGCGTCTTTGGCTACACCCGGGCCGAGGCGATCGGGACCGACATGCCCACTCTTATCGTACCACCGCACTTCCGGGAGATGCACCGTTCGGGCATGTCACGCTACTTGAACGACGGCGAACCGCGCGTCATCGGTCGCGGCATCGTCCAGCTTGAGGCCATGCGCAAGGATGGCACGGTCTTTCCGGTGGACCTGTCTCTCGCCAAGGCAAACAGCCCGACGGGAGAGATCTTCGTCGCCTTCCTGCGCGACATATCCGACCGGGTGCGCAGCGACGAGGCGCTGCGCCGCGCCCGCGACCGCGCCGTCGCCGGCGAAAAGCAGAAGGCAGAACTGCTGGCCGTGATGAGCCACGAGATGCGCACCCCGCTGAACGGCATCCTCGGCACTCTGGAATTGCTGGAGGCCGACAGCCTCCCGGCAGAGGACCAGCGCTACCTGCGCATCATCCGGCAGTCGAGCGAGATCCTGCTGGGCCATGTCAACGAGGTGCTCGACATCTCCCGGCTGGACGCTGGCAAGATGACCCTGCGCAAGACCCGCTTCGACCTCGTGGCGCTGCTGGAAGAGATCGTCGAAAGCCAGGCCGACCGCGCACGCGCGCAGGGCAACTTGCTGACGCTGCGCCCGCCCAACCCGGCCCTGCACGAGGTCTACTCCGACCCCGACCGACTGCGGCAGATCCTGCTGAACCTCGTGTCGAACGCGATCAAGTTCACCGCCGGCGGCCGGATCATGATCGAGGCCGACTGCGATTCCGGCATGGACGATTGCGAGCTGCGGGTGATCGACACCGGCGTCGGCATCAAGCCGGACGACCTGGCGCGCATATTCGACGACTTCGTGACCATCGATTCCAGCTATGGGCGGCGCAACACCGGCACCGGCCTGGGTCTGAGCATCTCGCAAAGGCTCGCCACCGCTCTGGGGGGCGAACTGGGCGCCGAGAGCGAACCGGGGGACGGCTCCGTCTTCTGGCTGCGGCTGCCCCTTGCCCCGCCGGTCGGCGCCCCGGTCGCGCGCCCCCGCGCAGCAAATGCCCCTGCCCCCGCTCCGGTCCTGCCCCCGCTCGACGTGCTGCTGGTCGAAGACAACGCCATCAACCGCGAGGTCGCCCGGCACATGCTGCAGCGCGACGGCCACAAGGTGACCGAGGCGCACGACGGGCGCGAGGGCGTGGAAGCGGCGCAGACGCGGGACTTCGACGTGATCCTCATGGATATCTCGATGCCCGGTATGGACGGTATCCAGGCGTCGCGCGCGATCCGGCAATCCGGCGGCCACAGCGTGGCGACACCGATCATCGCAACCACCGCCCATGCCATGCCGGAAGAAGTGCGCGCCTTTCACGCCGCCGGCATCGCCACTGTCCTGACGAAACCGATCAGCGCCAACGCGCTGCGGCAGTCGCTGGCCAGCGTGCTTGCCCCGGAACGCCTGCCCGAGGCACCGCCGCCCGCCGCGCCGCATGAGACGCCGGCCAACTCGGCACCGTCGGCGGGAACGCACGCCGCGCTGATCGACCTCGCGCATCTCGACGAAGTGCGCGAGGACCTGCCGGAAGACAAGCTTGCCGCCGCCCTGCACACCTTCGCCTGCGAGCTCGAAGATTTCATGTCGTCGCTGTCGGTCGACGAATTTGCCGGGACCGATGCCGCCGAAACGGCAAAACTGGGAGCGGAGGCGCACCGTCTCGCCGGGTCGTCCGGCGTCTTCGGGGCGCTGCCACTGGCCGATGCCCTGCGCGCCTTCGAACGCCATGCCCGCGCGGACGACAAGACGGCCCTCGCCTCCGACGCGGCGGCGCTGCAGACGACCTGGCGCGAAACCCGTGCGGCTCTCCGGGCCGAAGGGCTGGACACCGCTGCCCCCGCCCCCGGTGCCCCGACCTGAACCAAGTCGGGAGGCGCGTGTCATGTAGCGCCAACCGGACCCCCAACGCCGGGTATCGCCGCCCGAGGCAACCGCGAAACTGCCCGGGCACCGGTGCCACGGCGCGGATCCGGCCGAACCACGGAAGCAGGCAAGATCCCGGCGCCCGGCTGACAACGACCGGCCACAGGATCTGCCGCCCGAGCAAGGCCCGCCACGAAGCCCCCGGCACGGCGAGTCGCGGCGCCGGTTCCTAGACAACCCGCCCGCGAGGGAGCCGTCTCGATCACCATGGTACTACGGGCCGTCTGTCTAACGGGGTTCCTTGCCGCAGCGGATCGGCTTGATGTCCAGAAGCGGCGTTCCGTCCAGACAGTCCAGCCCGCGCACCACCAGCCGCGCACCCTCTCGCCGCAAGAGTCGCACGGAGGAGACCCCTAGCGGGTTCGGCCTGAGCGGCGAGCGCAAGGTAAACGTGCCGCGTGCGGCGTCCTCGCCCCTGCGCTGCTGGGTCAGGAGGTCGCGCCGCGCCTGATGGAGCCAGTAGATCAGTTGCAGGTGGTCCTGCGCCTCGATCCCTTCAAGCGCGGAAAGATAGGGGGCACGGAGATCAACGAAGCACTCGGGCCCCTCCTCCATGTCGCCCTGATGCGGGCACAGGCTGCGTTCGGTGAAGGGGGTGCGCAAGACCCCGATGAATCGCAGGCCCGCGTCATCCGCCGGAGGCAGATCGGCCCGCGTCTCGCCGGGTCGTTGCGCATCGCCGTGATGATCCGCCAAGATCCTAACCTTCCGCCTGTTTCGCCACGAAGGCGGCGCAAAGCCCCGCCCTACAGAATGTCGCCCCGGCCGGAACGGGCTGTCAATGACCCGGCCCTCCGCGAGCTCCCGAACCGCCCAACCTGCGCCACCTGCGCAGGGCGACCGGGGTCAGACGCCGCCGCATTCGATGCCGCCCCTACCGCAGGCTGCAGGCTCTACGCCCCAGCATCCGATGCCGGTCAGATGATGACGCGATGCTCTGCCTGTCCCTGCACGCCGTCGAGGTCGGCATAGAAGGTCTGGCCCGCCAGCGCGTCGTCCGGCTGGCCGGTGGATGCGGACGTCACGAACAGCCGCCGCCGCCCCGGTCCGCCGAAGGACGGGCAGCTTACCTGGATCGCGGGCAACGGCAGCGAGCGGATGAAGCCGCCATCCGCGCCGTAGCAGGACACTTGCGACGACCCCCACTGCGCCGTCCACAAGCGCCCCTCCGTGTCGATCACCGCGCCGTCCGGCTTCACCACCGGCTTATCGGTCATGTCGATGAACACCTCGCTCTCGCCCACGGGCCAGCCGTCGGCGTCCAGCGCCACCCGGCGCACCTGTCGCGTCGGCGTGTCCGCGAAACAGGCCGTGCGCCCGTCCGGGGCAAAACAGATCGCGTTTGTCACGGTGATGTCTGGAAACAGGAGGCGCAGCTCCCCCCGATAGTAGCGGTAGATCGACCCCGCGCCCTTGCCCTGCGCATAGCCCATCGTTCCGATCCAGAACCCGCCCTGCGGATCGGCCCGCCCGTCGTTCGACCGGTTGTCGGGATTGTCCGCTTCCAGGTCGATCAGATGCTCTTCGGTGCCCGCCTCGATATCGAATAGGAACAGGTCTCGCTCGGAGGCGACCAGCAGGCGGTTGCCGTCCACCCAGCCCGCGGCTGAGACCGCGCGGTCGAAGGACCACTCCCGCTGGCCCGTGCCGTCATGTTCGAACAGCTTGTGGCCAAGGATGTCGAACCAGAAGAAAGTTTCGCGCTCCGGATGCCAGAGCGCCCCCTCCCCGAGGATGCATTTCGTGTCGGACAAGACCTTGACGTCTGCCATTCCGCTTTCCCTCCCGCGTGATGTCGGCGCTACCCTGCCACCGTCACCACACCGCCGTCCACCGCCAAACACTGGCCGGTGATCGCCCCAGATGCGGCGGAGGACAGGAACAGCACCGGCCCGACGATGTCCTCGGCGCTTAGGTGACGCGGCAGGCATTGCCGCCCGAGAATACCCGACAGCGCGTCCGGCGTGGCCCAGAGCCGAAGCTGCCGCTCGGTCAGCACCCAGCCTGGGGCGACAGCGTTCACCCGGATACCGTCGGCGCCGAACTCGCGCGCGTGGCCGCGTGTCATCGCCGTGATCGCGCCGTTGGCGGCGGTGTAGGCGGGCAGGTCGGCCATGCCCATCATGTAGCTGATCGAACTGAAGTTCACGATTACCCCGCCCCCGAGGTCGCGCATCATCGGCACCACCGCCTGCGTGGCAAAGAAATAGGCGTCGAGGTTGACCGCAAGCGCCGCGCGCCAGGCCTCTGCATCGGTCTCCAGCGTGGCGTGGCGGTTGTCGTTGGCGGCGTTGTTGACCAGCACGCGCACCGGTCCCTGTTGCTCGGCGGTCCGGTCGATGGCCGCCTGAAGCGCCGCGGTGTCGGTCACATCGCAGGGCAGGAACTCCGGCGCCCGCCCATGTTTCGCTGCCATCTCGGCGCAGAACTCCCGCGCGTCGGAGCGCTGGACGAAGGTGACCCGCGCGCCCTGCCCGAGGAACCCGTCCACCAGAGCCGCGCCTATCCCCGAACCGCCGCCCGTGATGAACACCGAAGTTCCGTCCAGATCGTCGTACCGTGCCATACTCACTACTGTCTCCACTGTCGAACCCGGCGGACAACCGCGCCCGCCCCGGCACCGAGACTGACGGCACGCCCCCTGTTCCGCAAGAGCGTCCGGGGGGTGGCGCTGGCCCGCGTTTTCCGCTCTAGTCGGGACGAACCGCCCCGCACCGGGGCCCAACGGAGCCCGATCATGACAACCTGCGTCTTCGTCCAGATCCGCTGCACGCCCGGCACCGCCTACAAGGTCGCCAAGGATATTGCGCTGCGCGAGGTCCACTCGGAGCTGTTTTCCACCAGCGGAGAGTTCGACCTGCTGGTCAAACTCTACATCCCCGAGGACGAGGACATCGGCAAGTACATCGCCGAGAAGATCGCCAACGTCGAGAACATCCAGCGCACGCTGACCACCTTGACCTTCCGGGCCTTCTGATCCGCCCACCATCCGATGCATTCGGACCAACACCAAAACGACAACAAGACGACAACAAGAACACAGGGAGATAAACCATGAACCGCAGAACGCTTGCGCTGACCACCGCGCTCGGCCTTCTGGCCGCCCTGCCCGCCGCGGCAGAGGTCAAGGTCGGCATGATAACCACACTGTCCGGTGGCGGCGCCTCGCTGGGGATCGACACCCGCGACGGCTTCCTGCTGGCGATCGAACAGGCCGGCCGCGACGACGTGGAGGTCGTGGTCGAAGACGACCAGCAAAAGCCCGAGGTGGCCGTGCAACTTGCCGACAAGATGATCCAGTCGGAGAAGGTCGACGTGCTGACCGGCATCGTGTGGTCGAACCTCGCCATGGCCGTCGTGCCGGCGGCGACCGCGCAGGGGCTGTTCTACCTCTCGACCAACGCGGCCCCGGCCCAGCTGGCCGGCGCGGGCTGCAACCCGAACTACTTCTCGGTGAGCTACCAGAACGACAACCTGCACGAGGCGGCGGGCGCCTATGCCACGCAGGAGGGGTTCCAGAAAACGTTCATCCTCGCGCCGAACTACCCGGCGGGGCAGGATAGCCTGAACGGCTTCAAGCGGTTCTATGAAGGCGAGCTGGCTGGCGAGATCTACACCACGCTGGGCCAGACCGACTATGCCGCCGAGATCGCGCAAATCCGTGCGTCGGGCGCGGATTCGGTCTTCTTCTTCCTGCCGGGCGGGATGGGCATCTCGTTTCTGAAGCAATACGCGGATTCCGGTGTCGATCTGCCGCTGGTGGGTCCGGCCTTCAGCTTCGACCAGAACATCCTGCAGGCCGTCGGCGACGCGGCGGTGGGGGTGAAGAACACGTCCTCCTGGTCGAAGGACCTCGACAACGCCGCGAACGCCGCCTTCGTCGACGCCTACTCCGAGAAGTACGGGCGCCTGCCGTCGATCTACGCGGCGCAGGGCTATGACACGGCGAACCTGCTGCTCTCGGCCATCGACAAGGCTGACGTGAACGACGACGCGGCCTTCGGCGCGGCGCTGAAGGAGGCAGATTTCGACTCTGTGCGCGGGTCGTTCTCCTTCGCGGCGAACAACCACCCCATCCAGAACCTTTACACCCGCGAGGTGATCAAGGAAGGCGACGTCTTTACCAACAAGATCGTCGCCACCGCGATGGAGAACCGCGACAACGCCTACGTCGGCGACTGCAAGATGTGACCCGGTCGGAGGCGGCGCGAAGCCCCGCCCTACGGACCGTTCCGCCCCCTGTTTCGGTGACCGCACCGTGACCCGGGGGCGCGGCGGCGTGTAGGGCGGGGCTGTTGCGCCGCCCGGCCCCGGTCCGACGCGCCAGGATCCCCCCATGTCCCCGACCCTCATCGCAGAGCAGGTCCTGAACGGCCTGCAATCCGGCATCATGCTTTTCCTGATGGCCGCCGGCCTCACGCTGATCTTCGGCGTGATGGGGCTGATCAACCTTGCCCACGGATCGCTTTACATGGTCGGCGCGTTCTGTGCCGCCGCGACGGCCGCCGCCACCGGCTCCTACGCGCTGGGGCTGGTCGGGGCGCTGGCGGGAGCGGCCGCCGCGGGCGCGCTGATCGAACTGGCGGTGATCCGAAGGCTTTACGGCCGTGATCACCTGGACCAGGTGCTGGCCACCTTCGCGCTGATCCTGATCTTTTCGGAAGGAACGCGGTGGCTTTTCGGCTCCTTTCCTCTGTATCTCGACGTGCCACCCGCCCTGTCGGGGCCCGTCACCCTGCCCTTCGGCATCCAGTACCCGCTCTACCGGCTGACCCTGATCGGCGCCGGACTGGCTCTGGCGGCGGCGCTGTTCTGGCTGATCGGGCGCACCCGGCTGGGCATCCGCATCCGCGCGGGCGAGAACGACCGCGAGATGATCGCCGCCCTCGGCGTGAATATCGATGCGCTCTACACGCTGGTCTTCGCGCTTGGCGCGGCGCTGGCCGGGCTGGCGGGAGCGCTGGTGGGCACGCTCCAGTCGGTGCAGGTCGGCATGGGCGAGCCGGTGCTGATCCTCGCCTTCGTCACCATCGTCATCGGCGGCATCGGCTCGATCAGGGGGGCGCTGGTCGGGGCGCTTCTGGTCGGGCTGACCGGCACGCTGGGCAGCGTCTTCCTGCCCGAGTTCTTCAAGCTGTTCATGCCGCCGTCGGAGGCCACGCAGACCGGGTCCGCACTGGCCTCCATGGCGATCTACATCCTGATGGCGGCGGTGCTGGTCTGGAAGCCCACCGGGCTTTACGGGGTGCGGACATGAGTTGCCGCGGTGCTGAACCGGTGAGCGGGCGACCTGTGGCATGTGTCGGCATGAGTATTTGGAAAGCAGAGAAACAGGGGCTCCACGCATGAGCCGGGAGGGGTGGCTGAACATTGCGGTGCTGCTCGCACTGGTTGCCGTGCCTGGATGGGCACTGGTTGCGGATGAGCCGTTCACCATCACGCTGGCCACGCGTGCAGTGATCCTGGCACTGGCGGCGGCCGGGTTGAACATCGCTCTCGGCGTGGGCGGGCTGGTCAGCCTTGGCCATGCGGTGTTCTTCGGGCTGGGCGGTTATGCCATGGGCATCCTCGCCTTCCACGCGCAGAGCTACGCGCCGATGGAATTCTTCGGGGTGAGCGTTCCGGGCACCAAGGCGATGCCGGTGATCTGGCTTGTCGCGCTGGTCGTGTCGGGACTGGCGGCCTTTTTCATAGGGCTGCTGGCGCTGCGGACCTCCGGCGTCTACTTCATCATGATCACGCTCGCCTTCGGGCAGATGTTCTATTTCTTCTCGATCAGCTGGGCGGCCTATGGCGGCGAGGACGGCGTGTCGATCTATGTCCGCAACGGCTTTCCCGGGTTGAACACGCTGGTGCCTATCCAGTTCTACGGTCTGTGCCTTGTCGTGCTGCTCGCGGTGCTGGCGCTGACGGCGGCGCTGATGCGCTCGCCCTTCGGCCTGGCGCTGAACGCCGCGCGGCAGGCGCCCGAGCGGGTGCGGGCCGTGGGCCTCGATCCGGTGCGGCTGCGGCTGGCTGCCTTTACCCTGTCGGGCGCGGTCACCGGGCTGGCGGGCGCGCTCTTTGCCGACCTCAACCGGTTCGTTTCGCCCTCGATGTTCTCCTGGCAGCTTTCGGGCGAGTTCATCGTCTTCATCATCCTTGGCGGCACCGCGCGGCTGTTCGGGCCGGTGATCGGGGCGGCAATCTTCGTGCTGATGGAGCACTGGCTGGGCCAGCTGTCGGAATACTGGCACATCTGGTTCGGCCTCTTGCTGCTGGCTGTCACGCTCTGGGGCCAGGGCGGCGTCATCGGCCTTTTGACCGGGAGGGCGAAGGCGCATGACTGAGCCCGTGCTGGAAACCCGCAACCTGCGAAAGGCTTTCGGCGCGCTGACTGCGACCGACGACGTGTCGCTGACGCTGCGCGCGGGCGAAATCCACGCCCTGATCGGCCCGAACGGCGCGGGCAAGTCGACGCTGATCGCGCAGGTCTCGGGCGCGCTGGCGCCCGACGCCGGGTCGGTGCTGCTCGAAGGGCGCGACGTCACCGCACGGGACACCGCGGCGCGCGCGCGGGCGGGGCTGGCCCGCACGTTCCAGATCAGCCAGCTCGCTATGGAGGACACCGTCCTGCAGAACGCCTTGCTTGGGGCGCTTGGCCAGTCCGGACGGCCCTGGCGGTTCCTGCGGCCCGCCCTCGCCGACCGCTCACTGCGCGACCGGGCGGAGGCGGCGCTGGAACGCGCAGACCTCGCCGATTTCGCCGCCACCCGCACCGCCGACCTGTCGCACGGGCAGCGGCGGCAGCTCGAGATCGCGGTGGCGCTGACGTTGCAACCGAAGGCCTTCCTGATGGACGAACCGATGGCGGGCCTCGGGATGGAGGGCTCTGCCGCGCTGACCCGCCTTCTGGACAGCCTGCGCGCCGAGGCACCCATCCTGCTGGTGGAACACGACATGGACGCGGTCTTTGCGCTGGCCGACCGGATCTCTGTCCTGGTGTATGGCCGGATCATCGCCACGGGCACGGTCGACGAGATCCGGGCCGATGCAGCCGTGCGCGACGCCTACCTGGGGGAAACCGCGTGAGCCTTCTGACCCTCGACTCCGTCAGCGCCCGCTACGGCGCGTCGCAGGCGCTGTTCGGCGTCTCCTTCGCCTTGGCGGAGGGCGAGGCGCTGGCGCTCATGGGCCGCAACGGCATGGGCAAGACGACGACCGTCCGGGCGATCTGCCGGATGGTTGCGACCGGCGGCGCGATCGACTTTGCAGGGCACGACCTGACCCGGCTGAAGCCGCACCGCGCCGCCCGGCTGGGCATCGGGCTAGTGCCGGAGGGGCGCCGTTGTTTCGCCGACCTGACGGTGGACGAGAACCTGCGCGCCGCCGCGCGCCCCGGGCCGTGGGACAGCGCCGCTGTGGCCGGTCTGTTCCCCCGGCTGGCGGAGCGGCAGCAGCAGGTGGCGCGGTCGCTGTCGGGGGGAGAGCAGCAGATGCTGGCCATTGCGCGGGCGCTAATGACCAACCCCCGGCTCATGATCCTCGACGAGGCGACGGAGGGTTTGGCCCCACTGATCCGGCAGGAGATCTGGGGCGCGATCCGCAGGCTGAAGGCGGAAAGCGGCATGGCGCTCCTGGTGATCGACAAATCGCCATCGGAGCTGTCCTCGGTCTGCGACCGGGCGGTGGTCTTGGAACGCGGGGCCGTGGCGTGGCAGGGCCGCTTTGGCGAGATGACCGGGGCGGTGAAGCAGCAGTTCCTCGGGATCTGATCCGGCGTGCATCGGTACGTACGTCAGGCGTCGGCTACTGGAACCCCTTCGGGCGCACCATGAAGTCCCATCCCTGCAGCGCGGGCACGTCGATGTAGCGCGCGCTGCCCCAGCCCGACATGCCGTTCGCAGCGACCCTGTACCAGACACCCTGACCGTCGGGGCTGAGCGCGCAATCCTCGACCTCGACCGGCGTGCCCGCGTCCAGGACCGTGACGCGCTCGCCCCCCGGCGCGTCGCGCAGCGTCAGGTTCGTGGGCAGCACCGCGCCGCTCCAGTCCAGCGCGTACTCCGGCGCCCCGGGCGGCGCGCCCTCCCAGCGGTAGGCATCGGGGCGCTCCTCTTCGAGGAAGGCGTTGGTGTCGTCCCAGCGGTAGTATGTGTGCGTCATCCGACCGCCGTGGCAGCCAAGGCTGTCGGCCAGCAGCGCGCCCGTCGCCGGAGGCAACCGGCCCACGTAGCCCTGCGCCTGTTCCGACCGGCACCAGCCAGACGGCACGTCCTGCGGGCAGTCGCCGATGGCCGAAACCCCGAGCGTACCGCCCTCAAACAGTTCCGCCGAGCAGCCATGCGTCGTGATCCTGCTGGCACCGACCTGGCGGAACAGCTCCTCGACCGGGGTGTCGTCGGGGAACTGCGAATAGGCCTGCACCGGCCAGAACTCGTATTCCGCCGCAATGAATTCCCGCCCGGCGGAATACGCCTGATACTGGCACATGTTCAGCACGTCGCGCTGTGTCAGACCCGAGGCCGTCAGAGGCGTCGACCCCACCGGCCCCGCCACCGGCACGAAGTCCATGAAGCGCGTCACAAGCCCGCCTTCCAGCAGGAAGAACTGATCCGGGCGGCGATAGAACAGCGCGTTCTGCACCAGCGCCGTCGGCGCCACCCGGTTGCCGATCAGCGCCATGTACTCCGACATGACCTCGTAGGTCAGGTCCATGGCACGGGCGATCTCCGTCTGCTGGCTCTGCTGATCGGTCGGCACGAAGGGCATGTGGAACCCCAGCCGCGCGCCCATCTCGACAAAGCGCACGGACATGCCGCTGTCTCGCGGCAGGGCGGAGGTCGCAAAGGCGACGGCGCAGGCGGACATGCACTCCTGTCCGGCCAGCACGACCACACCTGTCAGGTAGGGATCGCCGTTGCCCTCCCGGTATTCCTTCAGGACCTTGCCCATCCGGACGCCTTCGAGGAAATTGCCGCCGGGTGAGTTCATCACCACGAGGAACGGCCCCGCCGTTTCGTATGGCCCGATCAGGGAGGAGAGCTTCTCGGCATCGCCCGCCTCGATCACACCGTCGATGCCGATGATCTTGAACGTCTGCCCCCAAAGGGTGGTCCCGCCCCCTTCGGTCACGAGGATCGGCCCGTCATCGCCCAGCGAATTGCGCTCTCCATAGACCGGGCGGATCTGCGCCAACCGCCCAGCCAGTTCGGGCTTCAGCCGGATCTCCGCCGCAGCGGCCATCCCGGCCCATGTGACAAGCGCCAGCAGGCCCCCCGCAACAGCGCGCCGCATCACCGGACCTCGAACGTGCGGAAGGCGTAGCCCACCGGCCCCGCTCCACTGGCCACCTCGCCCGAGGTCTGCCCCGCCGAAAGCGACGCCACCACGCCGCGCAGCGCATCCTGCAATGCCGCAGGCTCCGTCAACCCGCCCGGTCCGCACAGGAACCCCAGCTTGTGGGCGCCCTTCTCGTCGCCCTCCTCGATCACCAACCCGTAGCGTCCGCCGGGCGAGATCTGGTAGCGCACCTGCCCCGGTCCCAGCGGCACCTTCTGGAAGAAATCGAGCGGGATCGGCGTCAGTTGCGACGACGGGCTCAGCGCCACGAAGGCGGGCGTGCATGCGTCCGGCATGTCGGCCACCACGGACACCTCCTGCCCCACATCAAGCGCGTCCGGGTACAGCGTCATCACCAGCGGCAGAGGCTTGTCCCGCGCAGGCGGCGCCGCCTTCAGCACCTTCGAGTGCGACAGGATCATCGTCATCGGGATACCGAAGTTGATCCCCACCCTGCTGTTGCCCGAGTTGTGCAGTCCGACAACCTGCCGGGCCGAGGAATCGATAATCGGCGAGCCCGAGTTGCCCCCGAGCGTGTCACAGGTGTGGCGCAGCCGGTTGTCGTTCATCGGCGGATCGGCGGCGCGGCAGCCCTCGCGGCTGATGTGCTGCGACTTGCCCATGGGGTGGCCAATGATCCAGTAGGGCATCCCCGGCCTCAGCGGCGTCGCCGCCAGCGGCAAGGGGGGATACTTGCCCGCGGGGTTGCCCGTCACCTCAAGCACCGTGTAGTCGAGGTCTTCCGAGGTCTCCACCGGCTCCGGGTTGACCGAAAACCGCTCGGCCTCTTCCATGCGACCGGGTTCGTGAAAGCCCGCCAGCCAATCCACCGCCAGAATCTTCGTCGCGTTCACCCGCTCGTCCTTCAGCACCCCCGGCACGCAGTGGTGGTTGGTCAGCAGGTACTTTTCGGACACGAGGAAGGCCGTGCAGGGGAACGTGCCCCCGTCGGTCGATATCGACAGCATCCCCACGCCGCGCCCCATTTTCCGGAAATCCGCCTGTTCGTCGTAGGTCGAGATCGGCTCGTTGTTGTAGCCCTGGACCGCAACCTCGTTCTCGATCCCCAGCCAGTCCTCCTGCGTCGACTGCGCCGTGGCCGCCCCCGCCGAAAGCACGGTCGCCACGATTAATCCGGTCAAACGCATGAACACTTCTCCATTCCAGATCCTCCCCCGGCCCTGCCATACGGCAAGGCCTTGCCCTTGCGTAAAAAAGCACGGAACACCGGCCTGCGTCCACGGTGGAATTCCGCACGGGTCTTCGCTATCCTTGATCCAGCAATCTCCAGGAGGCCTGTTGATGACCCGCCGCATTCTCGCCCTTGCCGCCATTTTCGGCGTCCCGCTCGCCGCCGCGCCGGCGCTGGCCCAGTCCACCGTGACTCTCGACAGCTTCTCGCTGGAACCGGCCCCGCAGGCCCAGCCCGAGACCGCCCCCAGCGCCGAGATGCGCGACTGCCTGCTCGACCAGTCCGGTTGCACCAGCGACGAATTCTCCGGCTCCGCCACCTTCACCCTCGACGATGTGGTGAACCTTGGCGTGATCGACCGGACCGAGGTCCCCCAGAACGCCGCCGCCGGCGGCACCGGCGGCAGCACCGCCGCACCTGCGCCACTGCCCTCCATCGACCTCGAAATCCTGTTTGCCTACAACTCCGACGACCTGACTCCGGAAGCGATGGGCAAGCTGTCCAGCCTCGCCGATGCACTGCGCGATCCGCGCCTGTCCGACGCGCGACTGGTCTTCATCGGCCATACCGACGGCGTCGGCTCCGCCGCCTACAACATGGACCTATCCCGCCGCCGGGCCGAGGCCGTGGCCCGTTTCGTGCAGGGCACCATGGGTCTGCCGCCTTCGCGCATCCGGGCGGAGGGCGTTGGCTTTTCCCGCCTGAAGAACAGCTTCGACCCCGCCGCCGCCCAGAACCGCCGCGTGCAACTGGTGCTGGTCCCGGGCGCCTAAGCAGAGGTCCGGAAACCACGACCCCATAGACGATCCGCGCAGACAGGTCCACGGACGCGTCAACCCGGTCCGGCGCATTGTCACCGGGCCTTTGCCCGCATCCCGCCCGTTTCGACCGATGCGCGACGGCGTCTTCATGAACACGTCCGCGCGGCATGCCCGCGCGGGTCCGGCCCGCACAGGGCTGCGGTCTTGAAACGGCACCCCTATTAGGAATCAGGTCTCTCTGCCCGGTCGCGCCCTTGCGCTACCTTTCTTCTCCCGCCTTCAGCCGTTCCACCGCGCTGCGCATGGTGGACACGAAACGATCGAGGTCGTCGCCGTTCAGGTGCCCGAGGGCCATCGCGTTGACCTCCCGCGCGGCGGCCTGCGCCGGACCGCGCAGGTCGCGGGCCCGGTCTGTCAGGTGGACCGTCCTGGCCCGTGCGTCCGTCGCATGCGCCCGGCGCTCGATCAGCCCGTCCCGCTCCATCCGGGCAAGCGTGTTGGCCATGGTCGCCTGCTCGACATCGAGCCGCTCGAACAAGTCGCGCTGCGTCAGCCCGTCTTCCTCCCACAACTCCAGCAATGTCATGAACTGAGCAGGCGCAAGCCCCAGCGGACGAATGCGTTCGTGCAGGCGCTGCGCGAAGAGACGCGCCATATGGTTGGCGAGATATCCCGCCGAACGGGTACGGTCGAAGGTGTCGTCGGTCATCGCCAACGACTACATCTTGCATAGCGTGCTGTCCATCTTTAGCTATATACATAGCACGCTATTAAAAAGGAGATCAGCATGTCCCGAACCACCCTTGTCGCGATCCACGGCATCGCAGGCGCCACGGCCCTTCTCACGATCGTAACCTTCTGGGGTTCGGCGCTGACCGCCGAACTTGTCCTGTCCACGGCCGGCATCGTCATCGTCCGCACGGCGATTCTCTATGCAGTGCCTGTCCTCGTGCTCGCCATGATCGCCGCCGGGGCAAGCGGCACGCGGCTCGCAGGGCGCTCCAGGGCACCCGTGATCGTGGCCAAGCGCCGACGCACAATGCTCGCGGCGGCGAACGGCCTGATCGTCCTCGTCCCATCCGCCGTGTTTCTCGGGCTGCGGGCGCAAGTCGGCCAATTCGGCGCGCCCTTCGCCGTCGTGCAAATCGTCGAGCTCGCGGCGGGTGCAGTAAACATCCTCCTCCTTGGGCTGAACATGAAGTCCGGCTTTTCAATGCGCGCAAGACGCGTCCGGGCCGGCAAGGCCGCCTCATGAGACGCTCGGCATCGACGGTGCGCCTGCGCGGGCCTTGACGACGAACACCGGCGCCCCGTTGCAGGCGGGCGAATTGATGCCCGGGATGGTGGTCGAATGACGCTGGAACGGCTCCGAATACTGGCTGATCCCCGGCATCAACGTTGAGGCGATGGTGCAGCGCTCGGAGGACGCGCGCCAGGCGGCAGAGACCTCGGCGGGTGCCGCTCTCGTCAGCGAAGGCAAGGCGTCTGATAGTCAAGATGCCGCGGCTGTTTCTGAGGCCAATGCTGCTGCGTCCGAGGCGGCTGCGGCATCCAGCGCGTCCGCATCGGCGACCGCCCGAGCGCAGACCGAACTTGTTGCTCTTGTGTCCGGGCAGCGCCCCTATGCCACTATCGCAGAGCGCCGCGCGACGGTGGCGGACGGTGAGCTGCACCTACAAGCTATGGGCCCCGGAGTGCGTATCTGGCGGCGCGTTGATGCAGCCAATTCGACACCCTATGGCTGGCTAGGCTCAGGACTCGTTCCCACTCACAGCCAAAAGATTACTGTCGCAGCGAGTGCGATTGCTGAGAAGAATGCTTGTGGGCAGCGGTCATAACGGGTCGCGACCCGCCTCCAATCCTTGAGTCTGCCGAACATGATCTCGCATCGCTGCCCGGCAGTGCATCGAAAAGCGATGTCACGAAAGGGTCGGTTGCGCCGCTTGTACCTGCGCTTGTCGTACCGGGCGGGCGTCTTCCGTTTCTTCCCGCCCGGGATGCAGGGACGTATCTTCTTGTCCTGCAAGACTTCTCTGAACCAATCGGCATCGTAGCCGCGATCTCCGAGAAGCGATTTCACGTTGGGCAATCCGCTGACCAGCGCACGCGCCCCGATATAGTCGCTGACGGGACCGGCTGTCAGGAACAGGTCGACGGGTCGGCCACGGCTGTCGCAGATGGCGTGCAGCTTCGTGTTCATGCCGCCCTTGGTTCGGCCAATCAGGCGTCCACGCCCCCTTTTTAACGCCCAGGCTGGACGCAGTGCGATGGGCCTTCAGATGGGTGGCGTCAATCATCACAGTCGTCTCCTCGCCGTGCTCAGCGGCCAGTCCCGCCATGATCCGGGCGAAGACACCACGATCACTCCGCCGCTTCCAACGGTTGTAGAGCGTCTTGTGCGGGCCATACTCCCTTGGAGCGTGCGCCACCGCAAGCCATTGCGATTGATGAAGATAATCCCGCTCAGGACGCGCCGGTCGTCGACACGGGGCTTGCCATGCGACTTCGGAAAGTAAGGCTCCAGACGCGCCATCTGCGCATCGCTCAACCAGAAAAGATTTGACATGGTCACCGCTCGTTTTTTTAACGATGAAAAACACGCGCCCAACTAAATCAATGGGTCCTGAGCCCAGGACCGCGACCCAGATGCTGCACATGCACGTCGGGCGCTCTTCGCTGGCCGACTGGACGAAGACCGGCTGGCGCCATCGGTTCGTCGGCGCTTTCCGCCATGAGGTGCTGGCATGACGAAGGTCATCGTCGCATCGGCGCCCTTTCCCGAGCAGCGCCGGACCTTCGAGGTCCCGGCCGGGCCCCTGTCGACGATTGCGCAGATCGTGGCGATGGCCTTGCCGCACCTGGCGGACACCTCCGGCGTTCGCGTGGCCGTCAGCCACGGCGACCGGGTCTGGCCGGTTCCGCGCGCGGCATGGCACAGGGTGCGGCCCCACGCCGGGACCTGGGTCATCGTCCGGCCCGTCGCGGGCGGCCCCGTGCTGCCGCTCCTGCAGGTCATCGCCAGCCACGCCACCGGCGCCTTCATCAACGCGACCGGGATCTATTCGCTGGGCGCGGCGCAGGCGTTCTACGCCGGCGTCGTCGGCGCCGGACTGGTGGGGAGCGCCGCCGTCGCCGGTGCGATCGCGTCGTCGCTGGTGCCCAGCCTGCCGAAGCGGAAGGAGCAGCCTGCGGGCGAGGAGCTTTACAGCCTGGACGGCTGGAGCAACCGGATCGCGCCGGGCGCCGCCTTCCCGTTCCCGGTCGGCCGGATCCGCATGTCGCCGGTGTTCCTCGCCCTGCCGTTCTCCGACATCGTCAACGGGGAGCAGTACCTCTACGGCTATTTTTGCTGGGGTCACGGCGAACTTCAGATCGAGGACATCCGCATCGGCAACATGCCGATCGCCGACCTGCCGGGCGTGGAGGTCGAGACGGTGCCGGGCACCGACGCGGATCCGGACATCACGCTGATCGCCGAACAGGTGATCGAGGACCGGCTCGGGCTGGAGCTGCTCGCGCCGGGTGCCGATGGGCTGGTTCATCACCATTGGACAAGCCCGCGCGAGACCGACGTGGTGCGGCTGATCTTCCAGTGGCCCGGCGGGCTTTACCGGCAGGCCGACGACGGCCGCTTCAAGGTGGCCGGGGTCGGGATCAGGATCTGGCTGCGCGAAAGCGGCGAAACCGTCTGGACCGAACTCGACCGGATCGACCAGTCGCGCGATACGAACGACGGCTTCTTCCACAAGAAGGAGTGGGTGATGCCGCATCGCGGGATCTGGGACATCCGGATCGCGCGGGACACCGGGACGGACTCGCGCGAGGTCACCACGACCTTCTTCGTGGCTGCGGCCGGGATCCGTCGTCAAAGCCCGTTGAACATCGTCGTCCCGCTGGCGCGCTCGGCCATCCGCATCAAGGCCTCGGCGGTCGCCAACGGCACGCTCGACGCGGTCAACGGCATCGTGACCAGGTACTGCGACACCTGGGACGGGACGCGCTGGTCGCGGGACCTCCCCCGCAACCCCGCCTCTGTCGTGCGGGACATCCTCCTGCATCCGCACGCCAACTTTGCGCCGGTCGCGGCCTCGCAGATCCACATGGACGAGCTGGAAGCCTGGTGGGCGTTCTGTGACACGCGCGGCCTGAAGTACGACCGCGTTCTCGCGGGCGACGACAACCTGGCGACCATCCTGACGTCGGTCTGCGCGGCCGGGCGTGGCTGGTGGCGCCGCGACGGCCTCGGGTGGGGCGTCGGCTGGGACGAGGTCAAGGATGCGCCGGTCGCGCTGATCGACGCCACCAACAGCTTCGGCCTGCGCTGGTCGAAGCGCTACCGCCGCCTGCCGGACGCCTTCATCGCCACCTTCCTCGACGAGACCTCCGGCTACGAGAAGTCCGAGCGCGTGGTGCTGCGGCCCGGCTTCACCGGTGAACCGCGCGTGCTGGAGGAGGTCTCGCTGGAAGGCCGGACCGACCCGGCCCAGGTGTACCGGGACCTGCGCTGGCGCGGGTACGAGGCCGAGCATCGGCCGGACGTGTTCACCGTGTTCCAGAGCGGCCCGCAGCGGGAAAGCATGCGCGGCGACATGGTCGGGCTGAGCTGCGAGATGCTCGACCTTGCCCAGATCTCCGCCCGGGTCGTGCGCAGCATGGATGCGGTTGTCGTCCTGGACGCCTTCGCGACCATGGAAGAGGGCGTGCGCTACGGGATCCGCTGGCATGTCGCCGACGAGGAGACCCCGGAAGGCGTGTTTGTCGAGGCGACGGTCGCCACGGATCCCGGCGAGACCCGGATCCTGCGCATCGACAACGGCGTGGAGCCACCCGCGCCGGGGACCAGGCTGACCTTCGGCCGGGTCGAGCTGATCAACTGGATGTGCAAGGTGACCTCGGTCGAAGCGGCCTCGGAAGGCAGCTACCGGCTGAGCCTCCAGCTTGCCGCGCCGGAGATCGACGCGCTGTCGCTGGCGGATGTGCCCCCGGCATGGAACCGGATCGCTGGCACCGACCTGCCCTTCGCCGGAACCCCCGACGCGCCGGTGACCGGCACCGTGACCGCCGCGCATCCGACCTTCGCCTACACCGACGACGGCACCCTCGACGTGTCCGTGCCGGTGGGCATGCCGACCACGAACCGCGTGGCGGTCGGGCGCATCGACGTCAGCCACCGCGTGGTCGGAGCGCCCGGCTTCGACGTGACCTCCGTCACAGGCGAAGCGGGCATCGCCGTCCTGTCCTACCCGGCCGGGGTCTCGATCGAGTATTTTGCCACCGCCTATTCGATCTTCGGCGATGTCGGCGCCGCGACCGCGACCGGCACCTTCGCCGTGACGGGCGGCGTGCCGTTGCCAACACCGATCGACCTGGACGGGCTGACGGCCATGGGCGGCCTCGGCTATGCCCAGCTTTCCTTCGCGACCCAAGCGGACACCGCTCAGGTGCAGGTCTTCCGGGTGCCCGAAGGCGACACGCTCGACGTGGAAACGCACGCGGTCGGTCAGCCGGTGCCCGTCGTGGCCAATTCGTCGTTGAGCTACACCGACGGGGATGCCACGCGCATCAATATCGTGACGGCCGGGGACATGTCAGATGCAGGAGCGTGGACGCTCCGCGGTGGCTGGGCACTCGCGGGCGGCTTGGCGACCCACACGCCGGGCGCGGCAAGCACCATGTCGCAAGCGCTCACGGTGGCAGACGAAAGCACGTATCGCGGATACCTGATCGTCAGCGGTCGAACGGCCGGGACCGTCACGGTCCAACTTGCGGGTGCGTCTGCCGTCGCCTCGGCCGCGTTCGACGATAACGGCCAATTCTACTTCGCCCTTCCTGCTGTCTCCGACCTCGACCGGATCGAGATCGTCGCCTCGACGGACTTCGACGGGGCTGTCGAGACCATCCTCGCCTTCCGCGCCACCAGCACCTCTGCGCCGCAAGGCGCTTTCTCCTACTACGTCGCGCCGCTGAACGGCGACGACATCGCGACCGCGCCCACCGGGCCAGTCGCCGCAACCATCGTTTAAGGAGCCTTAGATGTCTGCCGGGATCCCTGTTACTGAAGCTGAAGCTCTACCGTTCGTCGACCACCTGCTCGGCATCTCGGGGCAGACCGCTGGTCGTGTCAGCTATCTTGTCCTCGCCTCAGTTCTTGCGGGCAGCGGCTCGATCGCCAACGAGCTTTCGTCGATCCGTTCGCAAGTCACTCGGGGCCTGCTGGCGCCGTCGACCTGGGCCGAACTTGAGGCTTTGACCGGCAGCGAGGACGCGGCCGGAGCTGAAGTGCCCCTTTCCGACGAAGGGACGCACTCGCAAGCGACGGAGACCGGCTACGACGGCGACACGGTCAGCAATCACGGGCGCTACAAATGGTCTGGGGCGTGGTCGCGATGGGTTCGGATCGGCGAATTTGGTGGCGCTGTCTCGGATGTTGTCGTGAGTTTGAGCGGGACAGCGAACGCGCTTTCCGGCTCCTCCGACCGCGATCACTCGAAGGCACCCTATGCCGCAAAGTTCGTCGCAAGGGTCGTCGACATCAACACCGGCGCGGTGACAATCGGCATCGACGGAGGCACGGCACGAGCGCTGGTGACGAACACCGGCGCCGAGCTGCAGGCAGGCGAACTGCTCCCGGGCATGGTCATCGAATGGCGGTGGAATGGCGAGGAGTATCGGTTGATCCCGGGCATCAGTGTCGCGTCCATGGTGCAGCGCGCAGAAGATGCACGGGACGCTGCGGAGTCCTCTGCTGGCGCCGCTCTCGTCAGCGAGACCAACTCTGCGGCCTCTGCGGCGGCGGCTGCATCTAGCGCCTTATCAGCTTCCGCATACAAGAACGCCGCACAGGCTGCCTCCGAGGCTTCGGGCGATGTCCTGTTCTACGACACGATGGCTGACGCTGACGCCGCGCTCGGCGGCCTGAGCGAGAACCAGATCGTCCGCATCTTCAGCGACGAGGGACGCCGCAACCGGCAGACCTTCTATCGTGTCGAGAGCTCGGCTTTAGTCTTTAAGTGGGAGGACCATCGGGCGTTCGTCTTCCTTGAGGATTTCGGCGGCGCTGGTGACGGCGGGACGACCAACAATAGCGTTGCCTTACAGGCAATCGTCGACGCGCACGGTGCCTCCGGCGTCACAGTGGTTCTCTCCCAAGACAGCGGCGATGCGGCAGGGGGTAACTGGAAGAACGCACCGAACGCCTACGTCTTCAACGGCAAGGTCACTCTGCCGATTACGAGTCGGCTTGAACTGATTGCACAGAACAACGCGGTCATCCGCTATGAGCCTGCATCTGTCGGTGACGGGATGCTTGAGGTACAGGCGGGGTCCGCCGCTGACCACGCCTCGCTCGTGTTCCGAGGACTCAAGGTCGATCTGTTGGCGGACGAGGGGCGCTTCCTGACGACCGTCGCGACCGGCGTGACGCGCATTCGCGAGTTCCTGCTGGCCGACTGCCAGTTCAAGGCGGACAACTACGTCGTCGATATGAAGACGGACTACACGTACAACCCGGTCATCGAGAACGTCAATATCATCGGTGCCAGGTCGGGCTTCCGCTGGCGGGGTTACGGCGGTATCAATTTCGTAACCAGTTCGGCTTGTATCAGCGGTCTCCACATCCAGACGAGCGGGGGACCAATCCGGGGTCCGATGCTCTGGCTGGAGGGATGGGGCGGTCTCTCGGGTAAGGGCAACATCCTCGAAGGGTCCGCTAAGAAGGACGTGACAGGCACCTTCGAAAACGTGGGTTACGGCGACGGCGTGTCGGTCTCTACCCTCTTCCTTGAGAACTGCTCAACGTTCCGCGAGGTCGAGTTCAGCGGCCACAGCGAGCTTGTGCACAAGACGCACGCGGACGGGACCGACTACGACATCTACATCAGCAACCCGGCGACATCGAACAGGCAGGACTTCAACGTGCGGCTTGGAGGGGGTTTCGAACACGTAGACCCGGCGCGGATCAAGCTGGACAACAATATCTCGAATGAGGGCGGCGTACTTCGCATCCTGGGCGGATCAGTCGCCGACGCGGTTGACGAACACGACATGGACGGTCCCGTGCGGCTGGAAATGACCAACGGGGTGTTCGGCAACGAGAGCTTCAAGACGCATCCGCTGTTCGGCTCGCCGTTCATCGAGTACATCGGCACCCGCCACGGCTCGTCCGGAGGCGGTAGCTTCACCGCCGACACCACGGCGGGGAGCACCTCCGTCACGGGGGTTTCAGCCGCCAAGCACTTCTCGCGAAACACATCGTACACCATCGCGGGGGAGGATGGCTTCTTTCGCTTCGTTTCGGTGGACTTGGTGGCAGGCACCGGAGTGCTCAACCGCGCCCCCGCGAACACAGCGGTAGGGGTCACTTTCAGCCAGTGCACCTTTTCGGCGAACTTTAAGACACCCGCGTTGCTGGCCTACTCGTACAAGGGCGGGTGGCTCGGCTCGGACGCGTATCCGATCATCCCGAACCCGAACGTACCGACCAGCGCGGACGGCCCGGAGCGATACGTACACAACGACCCGTACTTTGGACCGACGCTGGTGTACCGCTCCGAGGGTACCGACATCGGCATCAGCAACATCCCGATACACCGCCCCGGCGAGGTCCTGACCGCTTTCACGATGGTGCGGGGGGTGATGGCCGCGCCGCCCTACGGATCAGCGACTTGGAATGTCGGTTCGGGGACCATAGGGGACAACGGTCTCCACGGCTCGGGCGCGATGGGCGTCCGCATCGACCAGCTGACAGAGAACGACTGGATGCCCATAATGTCGCAGGTCCGGATCTTGGAGAGCCAGATGCGTAACGGGGCTTATTTGGACTTGCGCCTCGCCTTTCCGAATGGCGCGGCGATTCCGTGGATGCAGATGGCAGCTTTCAGCTTGTTCGTCGGCAAGGGTTGGCCGACCGGCGACGTGTCCCCCTCGGGAAAGAACTTCGTATGCCACGAAGACCCCTACTACAACGTGGCCAACGGCTTCGGTCCCGCGCAGGGGACGGTTATCGTCGGCGACACTGTGATTTCGAAGGGCTACTCTTCCGACTATGTTGACCGCTGGGTCTGCACGGTCGCGGGTACGAGCCGCGCCATCAGCACTACCGCCTCGACAACGAGCGGTAGCACGGCAGTAACGTTCGCTGACGCGACAAAGCTGATCGTGGGGGACTACATCACTATAGCTGGGGTGACGGGCGTCAAGCGAGTGATGGCGCTGGATTATGCAGCAGGAACAGGCGTGATCGACAGCAACGCGGATGCCACGGTCTCGGGGGCGGCCTGTGCAAACAGCGCGCCGACGTGGGAGGCGCGCTGTAACGGCAAGCTGCAAGTTGCTGCGGTAAGCCCGGTGGGCAGCGTGACGCCGGTCGCTGTCGGGCAAATGTACCGCAACTCCTCGTCCGGCACGATCTATTTGGCTTACGGGCTGGCGAGTGCGGGTTGGGTGGCGCTGAATTAAGAAAAAATGGGCGATTACATACGCCGGGAACACTTGGGCAGAGCTTCAGATCCGGACCGGCAAGGCCACGGCGGACGGGAAGGCATTCCTGCAATGCGTGTCGGATACGGGCGGGGCGACAACCGGCGGCACGACGCGCGTCGAGATCGGCCACGATGGAACCTACAAGGTCGCCGGCGTCAAAGTGCTGGGGGCGCAGCAGGCCGCGATCGCCGACGACACCTCCGGAGCTTCGAACGAGGCGATGGTGAATGAAATCGTGGCCGCTCTTCGCGGGATGGGCATCATCGCACCCTAAAGGCGCGTTAAACGACCGTTAAAGGTTCCCGCCCGATGGGCAGCTTTATACGCAGTCACCGAGCGAGGGCCCAAAACTGAAAAACACGTTGCTGCAAAAAACTGTGTAACTGACTGCAAAAAACCGTGTCACGCTACAGACGAGAACCGGAAACCGAAAAACGCTTTGCTGTAAAAAACTGTGTAACTGACTGCAAAAAACTGTGTCACGCTACAGCTACAGTTGCCGCAATTTTCGGCGTGGTTCTGCAAAAAGCGGTCCGCGGCGCGCCACCCAAATTTTACCAATTGATAAAATTTTCAGACGTGGCACTCTGATACAAACAGAAAACAGGGAGCCGCCATGTCCAGCCCGCATACGCCAGGCATCGTTCCGGGACGTCTCGACCCGGAATCGCTGGCAGGAAACTTCGCCGATCTGCACCCGGCCTACGATGCCCACGAAGCCGCCGTCGCCGCCGACCGCTGCTACTTCTGCCACGACGCGCCCTGCGTCACCGCTTGCCCGACCGACATCGACATCCCGTTGTTCATCCGGCAGATTTCGACCGGTCAGCCAGAGGCCGCGGCGCGGACGATCTTCGAACAGAACATCCTGGGCGGAATGTGCGCCCGCGTCTGTCCGACCGAAACGCTTTGCGAAGAGGCCTGCGTCCGCGAGGCCGCCGAAGGCAAGCCGGTCGAGATCGGGCGCCTCCAGCGCCATGCCACCGACAGCCTGATGGCCGCCAACAGCCACCCGTTCACCCGCGCCGCCCCGACCGGCAAGCGCGTGGCCGTGATCGGTGCCGGTCCGGCGGGCCTCTCCTGTGCCCACCGCCTTGCGCTGAAGGGCCACGACGTCACCGTCTACGAGGCCCGCCCGAAGCCCGGCGGCCTCAACGAATACGGCATCGCGGCCTACAAGACGACCGACGACTTCGCCGCGCGCGAGGCCGCCTGGTTGCTGCAAGTCGGTGGAATCGCGGTGGAATACGGCAAGGCATTGGGGGCTGACATCACCCTCGACAGCCTGCGCGCCGACTTCGACGCGGTGTTCCTGGGCATCGGTCTCGGCGACACCAACGCGCTGGACGCCGAAGGCGCGGACCGCGAAGGCGTGGCCGACGCCGTGTCCTTCATCGCCGACCTCCGGCAGGCCTCCGACCTCGCTGGCCTGCCCATCGGGCGCAACGTGGTGGTGATCGGCGGCGGCATGACGGCCATCGACGCCGCCGTCCAAGCCAAGCTGCTGGGCGCCGAGACGGTCACGCTCTCCTACCGCCGCGCACAGGATCAGATGCCCGCCAGCCGCTACGAGCAGGACCTCGCCACCTCGAAAGGCGTGCGCATCCTCGCCAACACGATGCCGAAAGCGGTGCACGGCAACGGCAAGGCCGTGGAGATCGAACTGGAATACACCTCCGACGCGGGCGGCCAGTTGCAAGGCACCGGCGAGACCATCCGCCTGCCCGCCGACCAGGTCTTCCGCGCCATCGGCCAGCGCCTCACTCCGCCCGCGGGGCTCGACCTCGACGGACGCAAGATCGCCACCACCGGCGCGGGCCGCACGTCCCTGCAGGGCGTCTGGGCGGGCGGCGACTGCACCCACGGCGAGGACCTGACCGTCGTGGCCGTCGCCGAAGGCCGCGATGCCGCCGAGGACATCCACGCCACGCTCACCGCCGACTGAACCGGTCCCGGCCGCAGCGCCGGGCCCCATCCCCTGCCACGCCTCGCGCCAGACCGCAGAGGCCGTCCGCCAAGGAGACAGCACATGGCCGATCTCACCACCGATTTCGTCGGCATCACAAGCCCCAACCCCTTCTGGCTGGCCTCCGCGCCGCCGACCGACAAGGAATACAACGTCCGCCGCGCCTTCGAGGCCGGCTGGGGCGGTGTGGTCTGGAAGACGCTGGGCGCCGAAGGCCCGCCGGTCGTCAACGTCAACGGCCCGCGCTACGGCGCGATCCACGGCGCCGACCGCCGCCTGCTGGGACTGAACAACATCGAACTGATCACCGACCGGCCGCTCGAAACCAACCTCGAGGAAATGGCGCGGGTGAAGGCCGACTACCCGGACCGCGCGCTCATCGCCTCGATCATGGTGCCCTGCGAGGAGGCCGCCTGGAAGGCCATCCTGCCCCGCGTGGCGGAAACCGGCGCCGACGGGATCGAGCTGAACTTCGGCTGCCCGCACGGCATGTCCGAGCGCGGCATGGGCGCGGCGGTGGGCCAGGTGCCCGAGTACATCGAGATGGTCACCCGCTGGTGCAAGATGTACTACGACAAGCCGGTGATCGTGAAGCTGACGCCGAACATCACCGATATCCGCAAACCCGCCGCAGCGGCCCGGAACGGCGGAGCCGACGCGGTGTCGCTGATCAACACGATCAACTCCATCACTTCCGTCGACCTCGACAGTTTCGCACCCGAACCCACCATCGACGGCAAGGGCAGCCACGGCGGCTACTGCGGCCCGGCGGTCAAGCCCATCGCCCTGTCTATGGTGTCCGAAATCGCCCGCGACCCGCAGACCCACGGCCTGCCGATCTCCGGCATCGGCGGTGTCACCACTTGGCGGGACGCGGCGGAATTCATGGTGCTGGGCTGTGGCAACGTGCAGGTCTGCACCGCCGCCATGACCTACGGCTTCAAAGTGGTCGAGGAAATGAAGCGCGGCCTCAGCCAGTGGATGGACGAAAAGGGCTACACGTCCACCGCCGATTTCGTCGGCAAGGCGGTGCCCAACGTCACCGACTGGCAGTACCTGAACCTGAACTACATCACCAAGGCCCGGATCGACCAGGACGCCTGCATCAAATGCGGCCGGTGCTTCGCCGCCTGCGAGGACACCAGCCACCAGGCGATCTGGATGCACGAGGACCGGACCTTCGAGGTCAACGATGCGGAATGTGTGGCCTGCAACCTGTGCCTAGACGTCTGCCCGGTCGAGGATTGTATCACCATGGAACGGCTGGCCCCTGGCTCTGTCGATCCGCGCACCGGCCGCACGGTCGAGGCGGATTACGCCAACTGGACCACCCATCCGAACAACCCGATGGCCAAAGCGGCGGAGTAAGGCACCCGACCCGTGAAGAGTTCTCGTCGAGAACTCTTCGACACGGCAGACTTTTCGAGGAAAAGTCTGCCCTATTCCGTTCACAGATGGACGACAAGGTCGCTGGTCCGGCAGACGATCACGAACTGCCCGCCACATTCGATCAGGTGGAACCCGCGCGCCGCGACCTCCTGCATGAGACGGGCGCGCCCCACCTCCCGCTCCACGTCCCGCACCGCGCGCCGCACGACCCCGCCGGTCCGCACCGCCTTCGCGGCGAAAATCTGGGCGAGCCACGGCTCGTTGGGACTGTGGTTCGACAGTCGACAATTCTGCTGAAGAGTCTGTCGAAGAGTCTGTGGGTGGGCCGGGCCGGCCTTCTGCGGGAGAGTCTGCATGCCCCCAGCCTGCGCGATCCCGGTAAAGGCGTGGTGAACGGCGGCCCCTCCGCGCGCTTCTCCACCGCTGGTCAGCGCTGCAGCAACCGGCGAAAAAGCGTGTCGAGGTGTGCTGCCGCGCCATCGAAATCCTGCCCGCCCAACACGGCCTGCACCTGCACGTCGAAGTCCGCATAATGCTGCGTCTGCGCCCAGATCGAGAAGATCGTATGCCGTGCGTCGATCGGGGCGAGGCGGCGTTCCGCGATCCAGCCGTCAATCAGGCGGGCCGTCTCGTCCACCATGTCGCGCAGTTCGCCCGCCAGCACGGGACCGATCAGCGGCGCGCCTTGCAGGATCTCGTTTGCGAAAAGCCGGCTTTCGCGGGGAAAGTCGCGCGCCATTTCCAGTTTACGGCGCACATAGTCCAGGATCTCGTCCACCGGTTCGCCGCAGGGGTCGATGGCGCGCAACGGGTCCAGCCATGTGTCCAGCAACTCGCGCAGGAGCGCCTCGTAGATCGCTTCCTTCGAAGGGAAATAGTACAGCAGGTTCGGCTTCGAAAGCCCCGCTTCCATCGCGATCCGGTCAAGTGTCGCGCCCCGGAACCCGGCTTCGGAAAACACGGTCAGACCCGCTTCCAGAATCGCCGCGCTTTTCTGCCTCTGGATCCGAGTCTGCGGCCGGACTTCCTGAGCCTGCACGCCTGCCGTTTTCTCCGTCATCCCCGCCCCTGCCTGCCCTTTATTTAGGCGCCCGCCGGAATTCACGGCGCGGCGCTTGACTGGAATCTGTCCTTTGGTAGCGTTCTTTTGACCGAATGGTCAAATCGCAAGAGACCCTTGGCACCGGGGTCCGAAGGGGAGTGTACGAAATGGCAGCACCAGCCGCAAATCTCACGATCAACGGCGACCGCCTCTGGGACAGCCTGATGGAGATGGCGAAGATCGGACCGGGCGTCGCGGGCGGCAACAACCGCCAGACCCTGACCGACTCCGATGCCGAGGGCCGCGCGCTGTTCAAGACCTGGTGCGAAGAGGCCGGCTGCACCATGGGGCTGGACGAGATCGGCAACATGTTCGCGCGCCGCGAGGGCACCGACCCGGACGCCCTGCCGGTCTACGTGGGCAGCCACCTCGACACGCAGCCCACCGGCGGCAAGTACGACGGCGTGCTGGGCGTTCTCGGCGGGCTGGAGGTCATCCGCTCGCTCAACGACACCGGCATCCGGACGAAGCACCCCATCGTCGTGACCAACTGGACCAACGAGGAAGGCACCCGCTTCGCCCCGGCGATGCTGGCCTCCGGCGTCTTCGCCGGCAAGCACGACCTGCAATGGGCCTATGACCGCGAGGACGCGGAGGGCAAGAGCTTCGGCGACGAGCTGGAGCGCGTCGGCTGGAAGGGCGAAGAAAAGGTCGGCGCCCGCAAGATGCACGCCATGTTCGAACTGCACATCGAACAGGGCCCGATCCTGGAGGCCGAAGGCAAGGACATCGGCGTCGTCACCCACGGCCAGGGCCTGTGGTGGCTGCAATGCACGGTCACCGGCAAGGACGCGCACACCGGCTCCACCCCGATGAACATGCGGGTCAACGCAGGGCTCGGCATGGCCCGGATGACCGAGGCCGCGCATCAGATCGCGATGGCCCACCAGCCGCACGCGGTGGGCGCCGTCGGGCAGTGCGACGTCTATCCGAACTCGCGCAACGTGATCCCGGGCAAGGTGGTGTTCACCGTCGACTTCCGCTCTCCCGACCTCGAAAAACTCACCTCCATGCGCGAACAGTACGAGGCCAAGGCGCAGCAGATCGCCGACGAGCTGGGCCTCGGGCTGGAGATCGAGCCGGTCGGCCACTTCGATCCGGTCACCTTCGACGAAGGCTGCGTGACCGCCGTGCGCAACGCCGCCGAGCGGTTGGGCTACAGCCACATGAACCTCGTGTCCGGCGCGGGTCACGATGCCTGCTGGATCAACGACGTGGCGCCGACCGCGATGATCATGTGCCCCTGCGTCGACGGCCTGTCGCACAACGAGGCCGAGGAGATCTCAAAGGAATGGGCCAAGGCCGGGACGGACGTCCTGTTCCACGCGGTGGTCGAGACGGCGGAAATCGTATCCTAGGACTCCGGGGACATAGCGGACATGGGCTTCACTTGGATTGCACTGGATCGGAACGGCACCGCTCGTCAAAGCGTTGCGGGTCGCGCGGGCGCCCTCGCGGCGCTGCGCCGAGAGAACCCCGGCAAGGACCTGTTCTTTGTACCCGAACAGCAGGACGACCTGACGGTCGCCGCCATGGCCAGCGCCATCCTATCGGCCAACAGCGACATGCTGTCCGCTGTGGAACCGCCGGCAGGCGTCGCGCCGGACGCGCTGATGACCTCTGCCACCAAATCAGCCGCAGAAGCGTCGCGCTGCTTCAAGGTCGTCTACCGCAGCGGTCGCGTCGCTTACGAATGCTGGCAAGGCACGGGCGCAGGCGGGCGTTGGGCCGCCTGCACGATAGAATGACCCGCCCGCAATTGCAAAATCCGGCCTGTCAGGCCCCGGGCGGACATAAACCGACCGTTCCCGGTGCGGATGGCGCTTATCGGCGCCCCGGTCGCCTGATGTCCGACCGCCTAGGCGGCGCTGCGCGGCATGGCAAACCGCGCAGTCTCGCCGTCGATCTCGTCGCCCGGACCTGCGACCTCGCGCAGGACGGCCATCGCCGCCTCGGTGCTGACGGACCCGGTCTTGCCCTCCACCTCGGCGGCATTGGCCAGTTCCCGGGCCGTGACCTCAAGCGTGTCGTTGCCGGTGTCCGTCTTGGTGTCAAACATGTTCTCAAGCGCCTCGTGCAGGCGGATGTCGGTGTCGTTCATCGGATGTCCTCATCTTCGGGCAATGCGGCCATGGGCCGCCGTTTCCTCATCAACGCGGGCACCGTGCTGGCGGTTGCATGGGCGGCTTCGCTCGCCACGCCCGCCGCCGCGCAGCCGACATGGGACTGGCAGCTGACCGAACCTTTCGACCTGTCCCGCGCGGTGGAGGTCATGGACCTCGACCCGCAGAACCACCCGCAGGCCGATATCGACGCGCTGAAAGCCCGCGGGGTGAAGCTGATCTGCTACGTATCAGTCGGCACATGGGAAGCCTGGCGCCCCCTCGACGTGCCCGGCGACGTGCTCGGCAAAACGCTGCCCGACTGGCCCGACGAACGCTACCTCGACATCCGCCGCCACGACGTGCTGCTGCCGGTCATGACCGACCGGTTCCGGCGCTGCGCCGATGCGGGCTTCGACGCGGTGGAGCCGGACAACATGGACGCCCACCTGAACGACTCCGGCTTTGCGCTGACGCCCGACGACACCCGCGACTATGTCGCGCTGCTGGCCGAGAGCGCCCATGCGCTGGGGCTGGAGATCGGCCAGAAGAACGCCCCCGACCTCGCCGCCGCTCTGGCCCCGACGCTGGATTTCGCGATCCTCGAAAGCTGTCACGAACACGGCTGGTGCGACGCCTTCGCGCCCTACGTGGCGGCGGGCAAGCCGGTGTTCGCCGCCGAATACCGCGCGCCCGACGCCGGCGCCTGCGCTGCGGCCGAGGCTGCCGGACTGTCTCTCATCTTCAAGGATCGCGACCTCACCGCGACGTACGGGACCTGCCAATGAACCGCCTCTCGCTTTCCCTGATCGGCTGCATCGTGTTGCTTGCAATGGCCACCTTCGGGGCCGATCCGCTGCCCGCCGACACCATCAAGGTCAAACCGGTGGACTTCGACCTGCCGCTCGGCATCGCGGAGGGCCTGCCCGACGGCATCCCCCTCAGCGAAGTCTTCGTGACGGACGACCTGTGCTTCTACTATCGTCAGGACGGCAAGTTCCATTTCCTGAACTGCGTGGGTTGATCCGCATGACGCTGCCCGATGTCGACCTCGATGCCCCGGTGACCGTGACCCTCTCGGTGGCGGACATCTGCGTGCTCGCCGGGCTGGCGGACAGGCTTGGGGACGCACAGGCCGAAGCGGGCAACCTGCCCGAGGCTCAAGCCCTCTGGAACCTGGAGGCCGCGATCGAGCGGCAGAACGACATAGCCTTCCGCCCAGACGCGGATCACTGGCACCGGCGCGCCACGGCGCATCTGGCCCGGGCCTTCACCGAGACACCGGGCAACGACCCGAACACAGGGAGCATCACATGACCACCACAGTCATCAAGAACGGCACCGTCGTCACCGCCGACCTGAGCTACAAGGCCGATGTCGCGGTCGAGAACGGCATCATCACCGAGATCGGCGAGGGCCTGAAGGGCGACAAGGAACTGGACGCCACCGGCTGCTATGTCATGCCCGGCGGCATCGACCCGCACACCCACCTGGAAATGCCCTTCATGGGCACCTACTCCACCGACGACTTCGACAGCGGCACGCAGGCGGCGCTGGCGGGCGGCACGACGATGGTGGTGGACTTCGCCCTGCCCTCCCCCGGTCAGGGCCTGCTGGACGCGCTCCAGATGTGGGACAACAAGGCCGGTCGCGCCCATTGCGACTACTCCTACCACATGGCCGTGACATGGTGGGGCGAGCAGGTCTTCGACGAGATGAAGACCGTGATCGACACCCGCGGCATCACCACCTTCAAGCACTTCATGGCCTACAAGGGCGCGCTGATGGTGAACGACGACGAGATGTACGCCTCGTTCCAGCGCCTCGCCGAACTGGGCGGTATCGCCATGGTGCACGCGGAAAACGGCGACGTGGTGGCCGAACTGTCCGCCAAGCTGCTGGCCGAGGGCAACACCGGACCCGAGGCCCACGCCTATTCGCGCCCGCCTCAGGTCGAGGGGGAGGCCGCCAACCGCGCCATCATGATCGCCGACATGGCGGGCGTGCCGCTTTATGTCGTGCACGTCTCCTGCGAAGAGGCGCACGAGGCCATCCGCCGCGCCCGCCAGCAGGGCAAGCGCGTCTGGGGCGAACCGCTGATCCAGCACCTGACCCTCGACGAAAGCGAATACTTCAACCAGGACTGGGACCACGCCGCCCGCCGCGTCATGTCGCCCCCCTTCCGCAACCAGAAGCATCAGGACAGCCTCTGGGCCGGCCTGATGAGCGGCTCGCTCAGCGTCGTGGCCACCGACCACTGCGCCTTCACCACCGACCAGAAGCGCTACGGCGTCGGAGATTTCACCAAGATCCCCAACGGCACCGGCGGGCTCGAGGACCGCATCCCGATGCTCTGGACGCAAGGCGTGGGCTCCGGCCGCCTGACGCCCGAGGAATTCGTCGCCGTCACCTCCACCAACATCGCCAAGATCCTCAACTGCTACCCGAGGAAAGGCGCGATCCGCGTGGGCTCGGACGCCGACATCCTCGTGCTCGACCCGGAGAAGGAAAAGACCATCTCCGCTGCCGCGCAGGTCAGCGCCATCGACTACAACGTCTTCGAGGGCAAGAAGGTGAAAGGCCTGCCGCGCTACGTCATGACACGCGGCCACGTCGCCGTCACCGACGGCACGCTGACCTCCCGGGAAGGCCACGGCCAGTTCGTCGAGCGCAAGGCCGGCACGCCCACCAACACCGCTTTGTCGAAGTGGAAGGACCTCACCGCGCCGCGCCCGGTACAGCGGTCCGGCATCCCGGCAAGCGGGGTATGACGCTTGGCCGAAACGCTGGTCATGGCCCGGACGGTGCCCGCCCCGCAAAAGCCGGGGCGCGCGCCCTCCTTGCGGCGGCGCGGCGGCGGCGAACCGATACAGCACCACACCTTGCCGGATCCCCGGGGGGCCGCGCCGCCAGCACCCGGGGGCCAAAAAAATCGCACGCAGGCCCAACGCCATGACCGCCATCCGGAAACCGGGCGCGCAACCCATCCCGTCCCGCTTCGACGGGATCGGGCCGCATACCCCGCGCGGCGCGCCCAACCCCGACCGGCCCACACCTCCGACGCCCGCGGCCCCCTGCGGTCCGACGCAACGGTGCAGCCCGCCCCGTCCGCCTGCCGCCCACGCCGGCCCTCATGCCGCGATGCCGGCCAGAGGGACACCCTGCGCCCCGTCACCGCAACGCGCGTGCCACTGTTTCTCTGCTTCACAAATACTCACCGCAACATGGCAGCCCGCACCAGGCCTAAGGGATGTGCCGACGCAACCACCCGGATGTCACACCGCACGGACGCCCGCAGGACACCGGCACCCCGATGACCACATGCACCTCCTCGATCAAAGGCACCGTCACGCCGCACGCCACCCCGCACCGCCGCGCGCGCCCGGTGGCCCGATGATGCCGCAGGGACGCGGTCCGGACTTCTGCGCTCTGCGCCCCGTGGCATCCCTTGACGCCAGTCCGGCACGCCCCGAAAACTCGGCCCGACGGCGCGGCCCGCGCCCGGTCGCCCATGCTTGCCTTTCCGGCCCCGCCGCCGGACAGGCCAACCTCCGGAGCTTCGTTCGATGACAGCCCAACCGGTGATCCAGGCACAGAACCTGGACCTGACCTTCCAGACGGCCGACGGCCCGGTCCACGCGCTGAAGGATGTCTCCCTCGACATCCCCAAGGGCGCCTTCGTGTCGTTCATCGGCCCCTCGGGCTGCGGCAAGACCACCTTCCTGCGCTGCATGGCCGCGCTCGAACACCCAACCGGCGGGACGCTGACGGTGAACGGCATGACCCCGGACGAGGCCCGCCGGTCCCGCGCCTACGGCTACGTCTTCCAGGCGGCGGGGCTCTACCCGTGGCGCACCATCGGGCGCAACATCGCCCTCCCGCTCGAAATCATGGGCTACGCCAGGGCCGAGCGGCAGCAACGCATCGCCCGCGTGCTGGACCTCGTCGAGCTTTCCGGTTTCGAGAAAAAATTCCCCTGGCAGCTGTCCGGCGGCATGCAGCAGCGCGCGTCCATCGCCCGCGCCCTGGCCTTCGACGCCGACATCCTCCTGATGGACGAACCTTTCGGCGCCCTCGACGAGATCGTCCGCGACCGCCTGAACGAGGAGGTCCTGCGCCTCTGGGACAAGACCGGCAAGACCATCGCCTTCGTCACCCACTCGATCCCCGAGGCGGTCTATCTCTCGACCCACATCGTTGTCATGAGCCCGCGCCCGGGCCGGATCACCGACGTGATCGAAAGCCCCCTGCCGAAGGACCGCCCGCTCGACATCCGCGACACGCCCGAATTCATCGAGATCGCCCACCGCGTCCGCGAAGGGCTGCGCGCGGGGTACGATGAATGACAGCGATCCGCGCCGCCACCCTTGCCGACATGCCCGCCTGCGCGCGGATCGTGCACGACTGGGAGCGCGCCAGCGGATACATCCACGACACGCCCGACGTCGCGACGCTGACCGGCCACCTGACAACGGCCTTCCCGGCCCGCGACATCCACGTGGTGGGCGATCCGGTCGCGGGTTACCTCTCCGTCGACCCGGCCGAAGACAAGATCGGCGCGCTCTACCTGACCCGCCCCGGCCAGGGCACCGGCAAGCGGCTGATGGACCTCGCCAAGACGAGCCGCGACCGCCTCTGGCTCACGGTCTACGTGCCCAACACCCGGGCGCAGACGTTTTACCGCCGCGAAGGCTTCGTGGAGACCGCCCGCCTCGACGCCGACCGCGACGGCGCGCCGCAGATGCTGCGGATGGACTGGACCCGCGCGGAGGGCACGTCATGATCCGCCTGGCCGAAACCGACGACCTGCCGCAATGCGCAGACGTGGTGAACGGCTGGATCGACGGCACGCCATGGCTGCAACGCGCCACCCCGGCAGAGAAGGTCCGCGAGATGTTCGAAGGCGCGCTCCGGTACCGGATCATCTGGGTGATCGGCGAACCGGTCGAAGCCTACCTGTCCCTGGATCCCGCCAATGGCCACATCGGCGCGCTGAACTGCCGGACCCCG
Organism: Sagittula stellata E-37; assembly: GCF_039724765.1. Lineage (NCBI taxonomy): Bacteria > Pseudomonadati > Pseudomonadota > Alphaproteobacteria > Rhodobacterales > Roseobacteraceae > Sagittula > Sagittula stellata. The sequence continues at coordinate 4,041,121 of NZ_CP155729.1, forward strand.
GGCCTAGGCCACGGCTCCGCCCTGCTGGCAACCGCCCGCGAGGGCCGTGACTTCCTCAGCGTCAACGCCCTGATGGCCAACGTCCGCGCCCAGACCTTCTGGCGGCGCAACGGCTTCACCGCGCTGGGGATCGAAAACGAAACGCTGCCGGTGCCGCTCCGCCGGCTGCGCATGGAATGGTCGAGGTACGGATCATGAGCCGCTTCATCCCCCCGCTCCTCGGCGTCGTGCTGGCGCTCCTGGCGTTATGGTACGCAGCCGTCGTGCCGATGAACGTGCAGGAGACCCTGACCCGCGCCGAACGTGCCGAAATACCCGTCACACCCGCCACCGCCGTGGAACGCCGGGACACCGGCACATGGGCGCTGGTCTTCGGCAACCTGGGCGCGCTCGGCGAAAGCTGGTCGCTCGACCGACCGCGCCTGCCCGCCCCACATCAGGTCGTGGCGGAACTCTACGACTCGACCGTCACCGAAGAGCTGACCGGGCGGCGCGGGCTGGTCAGGTCCGGGTCGCTGTCGAACCGCGGGCTTCTGTATCACGCCATCGTCACGCTGAACGCGACCTTCGTGGGCTTCCTGATCGGCACCGGGCTGGGCATCGTGCTGGCCATCGGCATCGTGCACAGCCGCGTCATGGACATGAGCGTCATGCCCTGGGCCATCGTCAGCCAGACCATCCCCATCGTGGCGCTGGCGCCGATGATCATCGTGGTGCTCTACTCCATCGGCATCCAGGGCCTGCTGCCCAAGGCGGTGATCTCGGCCTACCTGTCGTTCTTCCCTGTGGTGGTCGGCATGGTGAAGGGCCTGCGCTCGCCGGACGGCATGCAGATGGACCTGATGCGCACATACAACGCGCCGACCCGCGACGTGCTGACGAAGCTGCGCCTGCCGGCTTCGGTGCCCTACCTCTTCGCCTCGCTGAAGATTGCCATCGCCGCCAGCCTCGTGGGCGCCATCGTCGGAGAACTCCCGGTGCAGAAAGGCGGTCTCGGCGCGCGCATGCTGGCCGGCAGCTACTACGGCCAGACCGCTCAGATCTGGGCCGCGCTCCTGATGGCCGCCGGGCTCGCCGCGGTGCTGGTCTGGGCGATCGGCGCCGTGGAACGCCGCACGCTCGTCAGGATGGGCATGTCCAGATGACCGCCCGCCCCACACCCAAAAGTCGCGCGCTCCCGGACCGCCGCCGCTGGGAAACCCACGCCGCGCCAGGGCGCACCCCTCGGTTTCCCTGCTTTGCAAATACTCAAGCCCACCCCATCCGCCCAGTCCGCCACCGGAGGCCCGCGATGACCTTCCTCCTCGCCGCCCCCGGGAAACCCACGCCGGGCAAGGGCGCATCCCTCGGTTTCTCTGCTTTGCAAATACTCATCTCCACCCCCTCCACCCACTCCGCCACCGGAGGTCCGCGATGACCTTGATCCTCGCAGCCCTCGCGCTCTGGGCCGCCGGTTTCGCGCTGAACGTGGCGCTCGCCAACGGACCTGCCCGCGACACGCGCGCCGCGCAGATCGCCGTGCCGCTGATCTTCGGCGCCACGCTGCTCGCCATGTGGGAACTCATCGTGCGCGGCGCCGAGGTCCCCACCGTGATCCTGCCGCCGCCCTCCGACATCGCGGAACGTTTCGCGGGCAACACCGGCCTCCTGTGGCGCGACTTCACGCAGACGATCCTCAAGGGCGCGCTCTCGGGCTACGTGATTGGCAACGTCGCGGCCTTCCTCACCGCACTGCTCGTCGACCGCTCCGACTACCTGCGGCGCGGGCTGCTGCCGCTCGGCAACTTCATGGCCGCCCTGCCCATCGTCGGCACGGCGCCCATCCTCGTGATGTGGTTCGGCTTCGGCTGGCAGTCAAAGGCCGCCGTGGTCGTGCTCATGGTCTATTTCCCGATGCTGGTGAACACCGTGGCCGGCCTGTCGGAAACCACCGCCATGCAGCGCGACCTGATGAAGACCTACGCCGCGACCTGGGGCCAGACGCTCTGGACCCTGCGCCTGCCCGCCGCCCTGCCCTTCATCTTCAACGGGTTGAAGATCACCTCGACCCTCGCGCTGGTCGGCGCCATCGTGGCAGAGTTCTTCGGCTCGCCGACCCTGGGCCTCGGCTTCCGCATCTCCACCTCGATCGGCCAGCTCGACCTGGCGATGGTCTGGTCGGCCATCGTGGTTGCCGCTTTGGCGGGCACCGGCTTCTACGGCCTGATCACGCTGATCGAAAAACGCATGACATTCTGGCACGCCTCGACCCGAGGCCGCTAACATCCATCCCAAGCCCCCGCATCAACGAGGGGCCATCACCAACCGGAGGTAACCATGAAATACATCCTTTCCACCACCGCCGCGCTCGCGCTCGCCGCACCGGCCTTTGCCGCGGACGATGTCACGCTTCAGCTGAAGTGGGTCACACAGGCGCAGTTCGCGGGCTACTACGTGGCGCTGGAAAACGGCTACTACGAGGATGCCGACCTGAACGTCACGATCCTGCCCGGCGGCCCCGACATCGCGCCCACCCAGGTGATCGCGGGCGGCGGCGCCGACGTCATCGTCGAATGGATGCCCGCCGCGCTGGCGGCGCGCGAGAACGGCCTGCCGCTGGTCAACATCGCCCAGCCCTTCAAGTCGTCGGGCATGATGCTGACCTGCTGGGGCGACGTGGGCATCGAGGAACCGGCGGATCTCGCCGACCGCACGCTCGGCGTGTGGTTCTTCGGCAACGAATACCCCTTCCTGTCGTGGATGAGCCAGCTCGGCATCAAGACCGATGGCAAGGCCGAAGGCTCCGTCGAGGTGCTGAAACAGGGCTTCAACGTAGATCCGCTGCTCCAGCGCCAGGCCGACTGCATCTCGACCATGACCTACAACGAGTACGGCCAGGTCCTCGACGCGGGCGTGTCCGAAGACGAACTCATCACCTTCAAGTACCAGGACCAGGGCGTCGCCACGATGGAGGACGGCCTTTACGTGCTCGAAGACAACCTTTCGGACGAGGCCTTCGTCGACAAGATGGCGCGTTTCGTCTCCGCCTCCATGCAGGGCTGGAAATGGGCCGAGGAGAACCCGAAAGAAGCGGCGATGATCGTGCTCGACTACGACGAAACCGGCGCGCAGACCGAAGAGCACCAGATCCGGATGATGGGCGAAGTCGCCAAGCTGACGTCGGGCTCCAACGGCGCGCTGGACGAAGCCGACTACCAGCGCACGGTGGACACGCTGCTGGCGGGCGGCTCCGACCCGGTCATCACGAAAGCGCCGGAAGGCGCATGGACCCACGCGGTCAGCGACAAGGCGCTCCAGTAAGGGCGCCACACAAACCGGGTTTCGCTGACTGCGTCAGCGACCCGCCGGGGGAAGTTTCACTTCCCCCGGACCCCCTTCAGAGTATTTTCGAAGCAAAGAAGCAAAGGCGTCTTGCCTTCATCTTGGCCCAAATACCTCGGGGGAGGCTCCCGCAAGGGAGGCGGGGGCAGAGCCCCCAAACGGCCGGAACGGCCGTGTCCTCAGCGTTTCCCCAAAACGATGCCCTGACCGGCCTAGGTTCAGGACCCATTGATTTGGTTGAGCGAGCGTGATTCACCGTTCGAAAACGAGCGGTGAACATGTCTGATCTCTACTGGTTGAGCGATGCGCAGATGGCGCGTCTGGAGCCTTACTTCCCCAAGTCGCACGGCAAGCCCCGGGTTGATGACCGGCGCGTTCTGAGCGGTATTATCTTTATCAATCGCAATGGATTGCGGTGGCGAGATGCGCCAAGGGAATACGGCCCGCACAAGACACTCTACAACCGCTGGAAGCGGTGGAGCGATAGAGGCGTCTTCGCCCGGATCATGGCCGGGCTGGCGGGCGAGCATGGTGAGGAGACGACCGTGATGATCGACGCAACTCATCTGAAGGCCCATCGCACGGCGTCCAGCCTGGGCGTGAAAAAGGGGGGCGTGGACGGCTGATTGGCCGGACGAAGGGAGGCATGAACACGAAGTTGCACGCCGTCTGCGACAGCCATGGCCGGCCCATCGACCTGTTCCTGACTGCCGGCCCCGTCAGCGACTACATCGGGGCGCGTGCGCTGGTCGGCGGGCTGCCAGACGTGAAATGGCTGCTCGGAGATCGCGGCTACGATGCCGACTGGTTCAGAGAAGCCTTGCAAGACAAGAAGATACGCCCTTGCATCCCGGGCCGGACGAAACGGAAGACGCCCGTCCCGTACGACAAGCGCAGGTACAAGCGTCGCAACCGGATCGAGATCATGTTCGGCAGGCTCAAGGATTGGAGACGGGTGGCGACCCGTTATGACCGATGCCCAAAGACCTTCTTCTCAGCGATCGCACTCGCTGCGACCGTGATCTTCTGGCTTTGAGAGAGAACGAGTCCTGACCCTAGGCCGGAGCAGGCAGGCCGCGATGTGCGTCCGCGACAAGCGCGAGGCGCGCGCCGGGGTGTTGCCCCATGGGTCCGGGCGGCGGGTGCGGAGATTGAAGCCCAGCATCTTGACCTCGTTTGTCGCCGCCACCTGTCCCGATCCGTCCAGCACCCGGTGGAAGAGGATGTAGCATTTGGCGTCATGGGCGAGGAGTTGCGTCTCGATGGCGAAGGCGCAGCCTTCGGCGAGTTCTCCGCAGTAGGTGACGTGGTTCTCGACGATGACGTATTCGTGGCCGTTCCGCGCCTCCATCCGCATCGGATCGTTGATCCAGTTGAAGAAGGCCCAGTTCGCCTGATCGCAGACCGTCAGGTAATGCGCCATGTTCATGTGGCTGTATTCGTCCACCCACGCCGGCCGGACCACGTTCTCCACCAGCCGCAGCGGCGCGTCCACGTGGCCGGTCCAGGGATGCAGGAAAGTCTCCGTCTCCAGCAAGTCAGCGTCCCGTCCAGACGGGGCTGCGCTTTTCCATGACCGCTGCCACGCCTTCCTTCGCGTCCGCGCTGTCGTAGAGCCGGGCGTAGGCCTCCAGCCCGCCAGCGCGCATCAGGGCGAAAGCGTCCCGTTCGCCGAGGCCCTCCGTGGCGCGGGCGATTTCCTTCACCGCGCGCAGCGAGAGCGGTGCGCAGGCGGCGACGCGGTCGGCCAGCGCGCGGGCCTGCGCCATCAGCGCATCGGCGGGCACCACGGCATTGATCACGCCCCAGCGCAGCAATTCCTCTGCCCCGGCGCGTCGGGCGGTCATCAGCATCTCCATCGCCACGGCGCGCGGCAGGCGACGCGGCAGGCGGATCACACCGCCGGAATCCGGCACCAGGCCGATCGACGTCTCGGGCAGGCCGAACTCCACCCCTTCGGCGGCGACGATCATGTCCGCCGCCAGCGCCAGTTCGAACCCGCCCCCCAGCGCCGTGCCGTTCACCGCGGCGATGACCGGTTTCGTCAGGTCCCAGAATTCCGTCAGGCCCGCGAAGCCGCCGGGGCCCATGTCGGCCTCCGGGTCCTCGCCGTCCTGCGCGGCCTTGAGATCCCAACCGGCGGAGAAGAAGCGCCCTTCGGCGGTAACGATGCCCACCGACAGGGCGTCGTCCTCCTGCAGGCGCAGGAAGGCGGCGCCGAGCGCTCGTGACGTCGCCGCGTCGATGGCGTTCACCTTGCCCCGTTTCAGCACCACTTCGAGCACGCGCCCGCGCACCCCGACCGTCACTTCCGCCATCGTCCGGCTCCTTCGCTTTGCCGTCCACGCTGGGCCATGGCGTCTGCGGAGGCAAGCTCGCAGGGTGCCCAAAAACAGGGCAAAGCACCCGGCTTCCGGTGCCGCAGGCCTTGCGGATGACCTGCCCCTTTCGCCATCGCGCAAGGCCCGTCTATAAATGCCGGGTACGACGACCGCCCAGAGGCCCGCCATGACCGTTCCATCGACCCTGACGAACCGCCTGCATGCGCTGCTCATGCGCCTCTACCCCGACCACGACACCGAAGAGGTGACCGCCAGGGTCGTCGAGGCCTTCTGGCCCGAAGGCACGGATCCACGCGGACGCGCCCGCAAGCCCGGCAACCAGCTCTGGAGCCAGAAGGACGCGCTGCTGATCACCTACGGCGACAGCCTGATCGACGGCGTCTACAAGCCGCTGGACCTGTTGCGCGACTTCCTTGGCCAGCACCTGAAGGGCGTGGTCAACGGCGTGCACATCCTGCCGTTTTTCCCCTTCACCTCGGACGACGGCTTTGCGGTGACCGACTACCGCAAGGTGAACCCCTCGCTGGGCGACTGGCCCGACATCCAGCGCATCGCCTCGGAATGGGATCTTGCCTCCGACCTCGTGCTGAACCACGTCTCGTCGCAGGGCACGTGGTTCAACGCCTACCGGCAGGGGCAGAAGCCCTACGACGGGTTCTTCTTCGAGGCCTCGCCGGAGGACGACCTGTCGATGGTCGTGCGCCCGAGGACGACGCCGCTTCTGCAGGAGGTCGAGACGGCGAACGGCGTCAAGAACGTCTGGTGCACCTTCAGCCACGACCAGATCGACCTGAACTTCAAGAACCCCGAAGTCCTCTACGAGATCATCCGCATCATTCGTCTGCACATCGAGATGGGGGTGAAGATCGTCCGCCTCGACGCCGTGGCCTTCGTCTGGAAACAGCCCGGAACGACCTGCATCCACCTGCCGCAGACCCACGCCATCGTGCAGCTTCTGCGGGTGCTGGCGGACTTCGCCCGCGAACCGGTCGTGCTCTTGACCGAAACCAACGTGCCCAAGGCCGAGAACCTCAGCTACTTCGGCCAACTGAACGAGGCGCACTGGATCTACAACTTCCCGCTGCCGCCGCTGATCCTGCACGCCATGCTCTCGGGGGACGCGCATTTCCTGTCGAACTGGCTGCGCTCCATGCCGCCCGCGCCGCACGGCTGCGCCTACCTGAACTTCACCGCCTCGCACGACGGCATCGGGATGCGCCCCGCCGAAGGCCTGCTGCCGGACGAGGAAATCGCGCGCATGATCTCTACCGTGCAGGACAGCGGCGGGCGGGCGTCGATGCGGGCGCTGCCGAACGGCGGCACATCGGTCTACGAGCTGAACGCCACCTTCTTCTCGGCCCTGTCGCGGACCTATCGCGGCGACACCGCCAACCACATCGCGCGCTTCCTGTGTTCGCAGACCATCGTCATGTCGATCGAAGGGGTGCCCGCCTTCTACATCCACGCGATGCTGGGCACGGAGAACGACATCGACGGCGTCGAACGCCGTGGCATGAACCGCGCCATCAATCGCCACCGCTGGGACTACACGGACCTGCGCAAGCGCATCAAGGACCCGGAGACCCCGCAGGGCCAGGTCCTGCCCGCCCTGAAGGAGCGGCTGAAGCTCCGCGCGAAACAGCCCGCCTTCCACCCCAACGCCACGAACTTCACGCTGAACGTCGACGACCGCGTGTTCTGCGTCTGGCGGCAGTCGATCAACCGCGAGCAGTCGATCTTTGCCCTGCACAACGTGAGCGCCGAAACGGTGGACCTGCCGCCCCGCGCGCTCAACCTGATCGCGGACGAGGACTGGATCGACCTGCTGTCTGGCGAGACGCTGCACCCCGAGGAGGACGGCGTGACGCTCGCCCCCTACCAGTGCCGCTGGATCACCAACCGGGGCTGACCGCGAAAAAGCGACCGGACGGATTGTTGACCCGGCAGCAGGTCCCGACCCATCATGGGCCGACCTGCTGACCAATACCGGACGACCTCATGCCTTTCCGCTTCTTGGCCTCCCTCGCCTGCCTCCTTCTTCTGTCCGCGCCCGCGCAGGCCGCCGACATCACCATGGGCGACGATTGCGACGTCTACCTCTCCGGCCAGATCGTGAAGGGCGACGCCGACCGCTTCGGAGCATTGATGGACAGCGCGGCCTGCACCTATTCCACCCTGCACCTGTCTTCGCCCGGCGGCTCGGTGACCGAGGCGCTGGCCATCCCCCAGCACTTCAGCCGCACGACCACCGTGATCGACGCAGGTGAAACATGCCTGTCCGCCTGTTCGCTGATCTTCATGGCGGGCCACACCTGCGCCGGGGCACCCTACTCCTGCCAGCCCACGCGCGGGATGCACCCCACCGCGACGCTGGGCTTCCACGCGCCCTTCCTCCAGCCTGACCAGAAGCAGCAGCTCGTGCCGCTCGACCTGTCGTTCTCCGCCGCGCTCGACATCTTCGCCCAGATCCAGAGCGCGTTTTCCAAGCTCTCCTCGGTCGTGGCCTCCACCGGTTACAAGCAGTCAATGATCCACCCCGACCTCTTCGCGCAGATGTTCAGCACGCCGCCGGAGGAGTTCTACACCATCACCACCAACGACCAGTTCTACAGTTTCGACATCGGGTTGATGGACGACATCCCCAACACCGCCACCCCCGCCTTCGACCGGCAGCGCGCCGCGACCCTGTGCTATAACCTGCTCTATTCCACCTATCGCGGCTGGAACCATTCGGAGTTCGGCTTTGCCGATTACGACACCGGCGGGCAGGATTATTTCGACAGCGTCGCGAACCACGTCCAGCGACGCGACCCCGCCCCCTGGCTGGGCGACAACGTTAGCATCCCGGTGAACTTCGTGCAGTTCCGGAACATCAACCTGGGGATGGGCTGGACCGGCTGGTGCGAGATCAAGCCCTCGCCGGGATCCGGCACCGTGTCGGTCAACCTCTACCCACAAGAGGACATGCCCGCCGACAGCGACCGCGCCGATCTGCGGGCCTACATGCATTACAGCATGGCCTGGCCCCCGCGCACGCCCGTCACCTCCGTCTCCTGGAAGGCGTCGGGCGGTGGCGCGGCGGCAGCCCAGACCTCCGTTCCGGGCCCCGACCCGGTGGCGCTGGCGCGCGCCTACTTCGACCGGCTCGGCAAGCGTGACGGAGGGGCGCCCGCAGCGCTCTGGATTCCGGAAAAGCGCGAGGCCATCGAACGTGCCGCCGCAGGCATCTGCGATGCGAGCGTCGTCGAGGCCTCCGATGCGGGTGTGTCGGGCGGCTCTGCGCTGGTCCAGTTGCGCGCCCGCGTGACCGGCTGCGGCGCGTCATCAGGCGAGGTGTACGCGCTTCGTATGACGCTGGTGTCCGGCCCGGACGGCTGGCGCATCTCGGCCCTGAACAGCGCGGATTGACCCGTTTCGGATCGCCCGGGAGGCCTCGTTAACCTCTTTTTTTCGCTGCGGCGCAGAAAGATTACCAACCGGCCGGTTCGAGGGGTCGAACCGGCCGGTTCACCCCCTACGGGTTGTTAAGCATGGTGAACAGGTGGTTGATCCATTGTGGATCGCGTCGCGGACGGCCCCACATCTGCGCGTTGCAGGGCATCGCACGCGGCCTTAATCCCTCCGCGCGCCGCATTAAGATGAACGGATATTCATCAGAACGGCTTAGGCGCGAACTCCGCGTTGTCGGCGGCCACCAGCGACCGAAGCTCCGACACCAGCCCCTGATCGGCGGCGTTCACCCGGCTCCAGTTCGGGATGAACGGCGCATCGTTGGGCTTGGCCAGGAAGGTGTGCCCCGCGACCATGATGTTCTCCGCGAACAGCTCGATGGTCCGTTCCTCGCGGTGCCGGTCCAGCGTCAGGCCGTTCATCTTGGCGTCGTTGTCGTAGAACTCCAGCAGGTCCAGCGCGACCCGGTAATACGTGGCCTTCAGCGCCCGGAAAGAGTTGGCGGTAAAGATCGTCCCATCCGCCGCCAGCTTGCGGAAGATCGCCTTGCAGATGTCGGTGGACATGCGGTTCAGACCCGCCGCCGCGTCGCCTTCGCTTTCGTCCTGATGCTTGTGATCGTAGGCATCGGCGATCTCCACCTGGCAGACCGTGTGCCGCCCGCTGTTGCGCCAAACCTCTGACAACACGCCGATTTCCAACCCCCAGTCGGAGGGGATGCGCAGGTCCGGCAAGAGGCCAGTGCGCAGCGCGAACTCGCCCGACAGCGGGTAGCGGAAAGCGCGCAGGTAGTCGATGTAGTCCCGGTCCCCGATCACCCGCTTAAGCGCGATCAGGAGCGGCGAGACCAGCAGCCTGGTCACCCGCCCGTTCAGCTTGCCGTCGCCGACACGCGGATAGAACCCCTTCGACAACTGGTAGCGGAAATTCGGATTGACCACCGGATAGACCAGCCGGGCCAGCATCTCGCGGTCGTAGGTGACGATGTCGCAATCGTGCAGCGCCATGACCGCCGTATCCGCGCAAGAGATCATGTAACCCATGCAGGTCCACATGTTCTTGCCCTTGCCCGGCTCGTCCGGGGCCAGCCCCATCTCTTCGAGCCGCGCCATGTAGGACTTCATCCTGGGGCTGTCGTTCCAGAGGACCACATGATCTTGGGGCAGCCGGGAAAAGAAATCGCGCGCCCGGCGGAACTGGTCCTCGTCCGCACGGTCCAGCCCGATGATGATCCGGTGCAGGTAGCTGACCTGGCTCAGCTCGTCGATGATGTTCGACAGCGCCGGGCCTTCCAGTTCGGAATAGAGCGACGGCAGAACGAGGCTGATCTTGCGCGTCTGGGCGAAGGTCTCGATCTCGTAGACCAGTTCCTCGATCGGGCGCTGCCTCAGGTTGTGGAACTGGGCGATGTTGCCGTTCTGGTGAAAGTCAGCCATGCGCGGGATCCTTCGCGTCGTAATCGTCAAGAAGCGACAGCATCGCCGCCGCCCAACCTGCGGGGCCGGTCAGGTCAGTGCGCAGGATGCGCCCCGCGTCCTCGCCCTCCAGCAGGGGCAGGCCCGGCCCGTGATCGTTGCGCACGACGACGCCGATGTCAGCCGTCTGCAGCATCTCGATGTCGTTGGGCGCGTCGCCAAGCGCAATTGTCCGGGATGCGCCCATTTCGCGGGCAAGTTCAGCCATGGCATCCGCCTTCGTGCGGCCCAGCGAGAGGGTCAGGAAACGGCCGCCGCTGCGCCCGCGCACGCCATACATGCCAAGCCCGGACAGGAAGGCGGCGCGGGTGTCGTCCGCGCCCGACCAGATCCCCGGTTCGGAGAAACACCGCTGCCCGGCGCGTCTTGCGCCGTCGAGGCCAAGTCCCGTCACCTCCGCGATCTCCTCTGCGGTCATGTCGGCGAAACCCCGGAACCCGGCCCGGAGTTCCGGCGCCAGATCGGCAAGGGCGCGGCGGATGTGGGCGTGATCCCCGGCGTCCTGCGCCACACCGTCGGCGGGCCGGTAGAACCCGGCGCCGTTCTCCACGATGGCGGGCGTGTCGCCAAGGCCAAGATCGGCGTGAAGCGGGGCAACTTCCGCGGCGGTCTTGGAGGTCGCGAGGACCAGCGGAACGCCCCGTTCCTTCAGCGCATCGAGCGCCGGACGCGCCGCCTCCCAGGAATACGTGTCATGGTCCAGCAAGGTGCCGTCGAGATCGGTGAACACGATCAAACCCATAAGACGACCTCTGCCCGCTGTCCGTCTTACAAGTATGGCGCAGGTGCATGCCGACAACCACCGTCCATGCTGCGGTGCGGCTGAAACTGCGGCGGAGAGGTCACGGATGCCCTTCCCAGGAGATGGTCAGGTCGACGTTGCCAAGGTTGTCCGCCACCCGATGCGCGTTCGGAATGTCGTTGCTCAGCGCCTTTTCGCGCGCCGCCGCGTGGTCGTACTCGTAGCTCACCCAACGTTCGATCAGCCGCCGCTCCAGTTCCGACATCGGAACGGACAGGTAAACGGTCAGGTCCCACAACTCTACCAATGCGCGCCACGGGTCCTCGGCAAGGCACAGGTAGTTGCCCTCGACGATCACCGTCTCGGTCTCCGGGCCGATGCGCTCCGCTCCGGCGATGGCGATTTCCCGGGTACGGTCGAAGACCGGCAGTATGACCTCGTCCTCTTGGGCGACACGGGCGAGGCAGGCTCGGAAACCGCCGAAGTCGAAGGTCTCCGGCGCACCCTTGCGCGGCAGCAGGCCAGCGGGCCGCAGCAACCGGTCGTCGAGGTGAAATCCGTCCATCGGCATGACCGCCGCATTGGGTGTCCGCGCTGCAACCACATGCGCCAGCGTCGATTTCCCGGAACCCGGCGCCCCGGCCAGAGCGACCAGCCTCCGCCGCCCTCGTGCCGGTGTCTCGGCGATCCGCTCTGCAACCAGCGCCGCGCTTTTCTGAACGTCCATGGCCACCCCCTTCCCGATTGGTGAGGGTCCGCGCCGGGCTTGTCAACGCAGAGGGGCTTTCAGCTCAGCCGAAGAGACGACCGCGCGCCCGGATGGCAGCCAGTGCGACGACGGCCAGATAGGCCCAGTCGAGCAAAACCAACAGATACCACGGGTGGGTGAAGCTGAACCCGATCACCGTGACCGTGGCAAACAGGATGACCGCGATCATGCGGCGCGGCACCTTGATCGCCTTCGGGGACGGCGTCTTCAGCTTGGAGATCATCAGCACACCGATCAGCGCGAGCCAGAGGGCGACCATGGCCGGTGCCTCCCCCGCGTCCCATCCGCCGGCAAGCATCATGAAAACCGGCAGAAGGCCCAGCATGGCCCCCGCAGGTGCAGGCACACCGACGAAGTGGCGTTTCGGCCCGGCACTCTCATCGGCCTGCCCCGACATGACGTTGAACCGCGCGAGCCGCAGGCAGGTGGCGGCGGCGAACAGCAGCGCAAAGACCCAGCCGAACCCGCCGGTATGGGCCAGGTGCACCTGGTAGACGACAACCGCCGGTGCGACGCCGAAGCACAGGAAATCGGACAGCGAGTCCAGTTGCGCCCCCATCGGCGACTCGGCCTTCAGCTTGCGGGCGAGCAACCCGTCGAGGCCGTCCGCCAGCGCGGCGATCAGGATGGCGAAGACCGCGGCCCCGAACCGTCCCTCCATCGCGAACCGGATGGCCGTGAAGCCAAAGCTCATGCCGGTCAGCGTGACCATGTTGGGCAGGAGCATCAGCAGAGAGACCTGGCTGCGGTCCTCCGCCTGTGAGTCCGGCTCGGGGGGGAGATCCGACATGGCTCAGCCTTCTCCGGTTTCGGCGGTCAGATCGGCGATGACCGTTTCGCCCGCAACCATCGTCTGGCCGATGCGGACCAGCGACGTGGCGCCGGGCGGCAGGTAGATGTCGAGACGGGAGCCGAACCGGATCAGGCCGAACCGCTCGCCGCGCTCCAGCGTATCGCCTTTCTTGGTCCAGCACAGGATACGGCGCGCCACGAGACCTGCGATCTGGACCACGCCGTAGCGGCGCCCGTCCGGCAGGGTCACGGCAAGGCCGTTGCGTTCGTTGTCCTCCGACGCCTTGTCGAGCGAGGCGTTGAGGAATTTGCCCGGCCGGTAAGCGACGGTATCGACCGTCCCGGCGGTCGGCAGCCGGTTCACATGGCAGTTGAAGACCGACATGAACACAGAGATGCGCATCATTTCCGCATCGCCCAGACCCAGCTCTGCCGGGGGAATGGCGGGTTCCAGCAGCGACACGATCCCGTCCGCAGGCGATACCATGACGTCCGGGCGGTTCGGCGTCACACGCTCCGGATCGCGGAAGAAGTAGTAGACCCAGACCGTCACGCCAGCGGCAATCCACCCCAGCGGTTCCCACACGAGGAACAGGACGACCGCGATCGCGGCTGCTATGGCAACGAATTTCCGCCCTTCCGGGTGCATCGGCTTGACGAAGGTGGACAGCATGGAGACAGACATGGAACCCCGCAGTGTTGGTCTGCCCTTCTCAGGCATTCAGGCGCCGGATGCAAATCAAACCTAACTGGCCCGCGCCCGGTTCCACCCTTGCGACGCATCCCTGGGCATCGTGTCACCGCAAACACAGGCTTACCGCCGCCCGGAGCGGATTCCGTTGCGCCGCACGGGGACACGACGCAACATTGGTGGCGGGATGACAGTCCGTCGGCATAGGAAACGTCTAACTGCGCCAAAGATCCAATAACGTCGCGTAGACCCCTATTGCATGCCCGACGGCCTTCCGTTTTGAATTGCCGATAGCAGAAACAGTCAATCTGAAGTACCCAGACATGGGTACGCGAACTCACTCCAAGGCTGACAACCCAAAAAATAACAATACCATAACGGGCGGCCAGGACACCAAGACACGACGGGCATCGTTGCCCCGAGCCAACAAGGGATATTCACTATGTCAAGACTCGCCCAACTGACTCTGACGACATTTCTGACAGCCGGCATCGCCACCGTCGGACTGGCGCAGGAGACCCACCCGGAGACCGGCGAGGCGCTGGCCGCCGATCAGACCTTCACCTACCGCATCCTGGACGAATTCTCTTCGCTCGACCCGCAGGTCGTCGAGGACGTGACCGGGTCGGAAGTGGCGCGCGACCTGTTCGAAGGCCTGATGAACCAGGACGAAAACGGCGAACTGGTGCCGGGTGTCGCCACCGGATACGAGGCCTCGGAAGACAAGACCACCTACACCTTCACGCTGCGTGACGATGCGAAATGGTCGAATGGCGATCCGGTGACTGCGCAGGACTTCGTCTTCGCGTGGCGCCGTGCTGTCTCGCCGGAACTGGCATCGCCGTACCAGTGGTACATGTCGCTGATGTCCATCGAGAACGCCGATGCCATCATCGCAGGCGAGATGGCCCCCGAAGAGCTGGGCGTCACCGCCGTCGACGACCGCACGCTCGAAGTGAAGCTGAGCCAGCCGCTGTCCTACTTCCCGCAGATGGTGACGCATGCCACGACCTTCCCGGCACCGCAGAAGGTGGTTGAGGAGTTCGGCGCCGACTGGACCAAGACGGAGAACATCGTCTCGAACGGCGCTTACGTGCTGACCGAACACATCCCGAACGAACGCTCCACCCGCGAGCGCAACGAGATGTACTGGGACAACGAGAACACCATCATCGACAAGACCGTGGCGCTGGTCATCAACGACGAGAACGTGGCCCTGACCCGGTTCCTCGCCGGTGAACTCGACCGCACCGAGATCCCCGCAGGCCAGTTCCCGCGCCTGTCCAAGGAGCACCCTGACGAGGCGATCAGCTTTCCGCGGCTGTGCAATTACTACTATACGTTCAACCTGTCCGACAGCGGCCCCGAAGCGTTCAAGGACGTGAACGTCCGCAAGGCCCTGGCCCTGGCCATCGACCGCGACATCATCACCAAGAACGTGCTGGCGGGCGGAGAAGTGGCGGCCTACAGCTTCACGCCGGCCGCCGTCGCCAACTTCGAACCGCCGGTCTCCGAAATGCAGGAGATGACCCAGGCGGAACGCGACGCGAAGGCGAAGGAACTCCTGGCGGAGGCGGGCTACGGTCCCGACAACCCGCTGAAGTTCGGCATGATGTACAACACCTCCGACAACCACCAGAAAATCGCCGTGGTCATGTCGCAGATGTGGAAGCAGAAGCTGGGCGTCGAGGTCGAACTGTCCAACATGGAGTGGAAGGTCTTCCTCGAAGTGCGCGGCAATCAGGACTTCGAACTGGCGCGCGGTGCATGGTGCGGCGACTACAACGAGGCGTCCACCTTCCTCGACCTGCTGACGACGCCGTCCGGCTATAACGACGGCAAGTACTCCAACGCCGACTATGACGCGCTGATCCAGGAGGCTAAGTCCGCCGACGACAGCGCACCGCTTTACACCGAGGCCGAGCAGATCTTTGCACAGGACATGCCGGTGATCCCGGTCTACCACGCGGCGGGCGTCTACATGATGGACAGCGACGTGGGCAACTGGCCGGTCAACAACGTCGAACAGAACTGGTATTCGAAGGACCTCTACAAGGTCGCCGAGTAAGCCGTTCCCAGACCCGTCCCGGCGTTCGCGCCGGGACCTGCCGCCGCGCGCAGGAATCGCACGCGGCGGCACGGGCACCGGACAAGACCCGGTCCCGGGATGCCGATCCATTCCCGCAAGGTTGAACCCCAAATGCTTTCTTATGTGATCCGACGGCTTCTGGTTGCTGTCCCGACGATCCTGTTACTGGTGATCGCTGCCTTTGCCATGATGCAGCTTGCGCCGGGCGGGCCATTCACTTCCGAACGTCCCCTGCCCCCCGAGGTGCTCGCCAACATCGAGCGTCGCTACGGCCTCGACCAGCCGCTGTGGAAGCAGCTCTGGGACTATTTCGCCAATATCGTCCTGCATTTCGATTTCGGGCCGTCCTTCGTCTACAAGGACCGGGACGTGAACGACATCATCGCGCAGGGCTTCCCGATCTCGCTGACCTACGGGTCGCTGGCCTTCCTCGCCGCGACGGTTGTGGGTGTGGTTCTCGGCATCGCCGCCGCGATCCGGCACAACACCTGGATCGATTACGCCGCCGTGTCGCTGGGGATCGCCGCACAGGCGCTGCCGAACTTCATCATGGGCCCGATCCTGATCCTGACCTTCACGCTCTGGCTGGGGCTGTTGCCCGGCGGCGGCTGGAACGGCGGACAGTGGCAATACCTCATCATGCCGGTGATTGCGCTTTCGACCTCCTACATGGGGTCCATCGCGCGGATCACCCGGTCGTCGATGCTGGAAGTGCTGAACTCCAACTTCATCCGCACCGCCCGTGCCAAGGGCCTGCCGCAAGGCACGATCATCTGGCGACACGCGATGAAGCCGACACTGCTGCCGGTGATCTCCTACCTCGGGCCGGTCTTCGTTTACGTGCTGACGGGGTCCGTCTTCGTCGATCTCTACTTCTCCACCGGCGGCCTCGGTCAGAGCTACGTGAACTCCGCCCTCACCCGCGACTATGCGGTGCTGCTGGGCGTGACGATCCTGTACGGCGCGCTGACCGTCGTCGTGAACCTGCTGACCGACCTCGCCTACGCGTGGTTCGATCCCAAGATCCGGTACTGACATGCGCTTTTTCGGAACATCCCCCAAGGCCGCCGCGCTGGCGGGCGAGATCACCGACTTCACCGCCGTGCGCGGCCGGTCGCTTCTGAGGGACGCCTTCAACCGCTTCCTGCGCAACAAGGCCGCGATGGCAAGCGTCGTCATCCTTGCGCTGGTCGTGCTGTTCGTGCTGTTCGGACCGCTGTTCTCGCAATGGTCGAACGAGGAAATCGACTGGGTCGTGATGGGAGACGTGAAGGGCATGGGCATGCCGTCGCTGGAGACCGGGCACTACTTCGGCGTCGACGATCTCGGCCGCGATTTGTATGCACGGACGATCCAGGCGACGCGCACCTCGCTGCTGGTCGGGCTGATCGGTGCCGCCATGGCGCTGGTCGTGGGCACGCTTTGGGGTGTCGTCGCGGGCTACTTCGGCGGGCGCCTCGACAGTGTCATGATGCGCTTCGTCGATATCATGCTCGCCATCCCGCTGACGCTGATCCTCATCCTCATCCTCGTCGTCGCCGGGCGCAGCTTCGTGGCACTGTTCCTGGGCCTCGGCGCGGTGTCGTGGCTGACCATGAGCCGCATCGTCCGCGGCCAGACCCTGACCCTGAAGGGCCGCGAGTTCATCGAGGCCGCGCGCGCCACCGGCGTGTCGGAGGCCACCATCATCCGGCGCCACATCCTGCCGAACCTCGCGGGGGTGGTCATCGTCTACGCGTCGTTGCTGGTGCCCGAGATGATCCTCGCCGAGAGCTTCATCTCCTTCCTCGGTCTTGGCATTTCAGAGCCCAACACCTCGCTCGGACGCCTGATCGCGGAGGGGGCAGGCACCATGGCCTACGGCACCCTCTGGCAGCTGCTGGTTCCGCTTTTCTTCTACGTCACGCTGATCATCGCGATGTTCTTTATCGGCGACGGCCTGCGCGACGCACTCGACCCGAAGGACCGCTGACATGACCGTGTTTTCCGTCAAGGATCTGAAGGTCTCCTTCGACACGCCCGACGGCGCCGTTCGGGCCGTCAAGGGGGTCTCCTTCGATATCGCCGCGGGCCAGTGTCTTGGCATCGTTGGCGAAAGCGGATCGGGCAAGTCGCAGAGCTTCATGGCCGCGATGGGCCTGCTGCCGCCGAACGGCCATGCCAGCGGGTCGGTGACGTTGTCCGGGCAGGAGGTTCTGAACCTTCCGCTGAAACGGCTGAACGCCATCCGCGGCGCGGATGTGGGCATGATCTTCCAGGACCCGCTGACCGCGCTCACCCCCCACCTGAAGATCGGCGCACAAATGGCCGAGGTGCTCAGAGTCCACAAGGGTCTGCGGGGCCGCGCCGCCCGCGCGCATTGCCTCGACTGGCTGAACCGCGTGCAGATCCCCGAGGCCGAGCGCCGTCTCGACCAGTACCCGCACGAGCTGTCGGGCGGGATGCGTCAGCGCGTGATGATCGCGCAGGCCATGCTCTGCGATCCGAAACTGCTGATCGCGGACGAACCGACCACGGCGCTCGACGTGACGGTACAGGCGGAGGTGCTGGACCTGATGGCCACGCTGCAGAAGGAGATGGGCACCGCCATCGCGCTGATTACGCACGACATGGGCGTCGTCGCCCGCATGTGCGATCACGTGAAGGTCATGCGCCTTGGCGAATTCGTGGAGGACGGCCCGGTGGAACGCATCTTCGCCGAACCGGAACACGATTACACCCGCAAGCTGCTGGAGGCGATGCCCCGGATCGACAAGGGCGATACGCCGGGCGACATCGCAGGCAACACCATTCTCGACGTCGAAGACCTGAAGGTGCACTTTCCGATCAGCGTGAGTGGCGGTCTGTTCGGGCGCACCGTCCCTCTGAAGGCGGTCAACGGCGTAAGCTTCGACCTGAAGGAAGGCGAGACGCTGGGCATCGTGGGCGAATCCGGCTGCGGAAAATCGACACTCGCCCGCGCGGTGCTGCAACTGATCCCATCGAAGTCGGGCACCGTGTCGTGGCTGGGCAAGCCTCTGACAGAACTGGACCGCAAGGCGCTGAAGCGGGAACGCCGCGACCTCCAGATCGTCTTTCAGGACCCGCTGGCCAGCCTCGATCCGCGCCTGACCATCTCCGCCTCGATCGCGGAGCCGCTTCAGACCCACCGACCTGAACTGACCGCCCGCGAGCGGCGCGAGGAAGTGGTCGCAATGATGACCCGCGTCGGGCTGGAGCCGTCGATGTACAACCGCTACCCGCATGAACTCTCCGGCGGACAGAACCAGCGCGTCGGCATCGCCCGCGCGATGATCACCCGGCCCAAGCTGATCGTCTGCGACGAGGCGGTCAGCGCGCTCGACGTCTCGATCCAGGCGCAGATCGTGAAGCTCCTGAAGGACCTTCAGGACGAATTCGGCATGTCGATGCTGTTCATCAGCCACGACCTTTCGGTGGTGCGCGCCATCTCCAACCGGATCATGGTGCTGTACCTCGGGCGCGTCGTGGAGATGGGCGACGCGGACAGCATCTGCGCCCGGCCGCAGCACCCTTATACGCAGGCCCTGATTTCCTCAGTACCGATCCCCGATCCGGTGGCCGAACGCGCCCGGAATCGCATCCGCATCCCCGGAGAACTGCCCTCACCGCTGGATCCACGCGCGTCGCTGCGCTTCCTGCCCTCGCGCCTCGCCGATAAGGGAGACGTCTATGTGCCCCAATTGCGCGACATGGGCGGCGGGCACCTCGTGGCCGAACACGATCCGCTGGACAGCCTCCTGAAACACCCCCGTCCCGGGGGCGCGATCCCTGCCGCCTGACCGAACCGGCGCGGGCCTCAGGAAATGCCGTTCAGGAAGACCCTGAGACCCAGCTCGAACCGCGCTTTGGGCGCCTGTTTGCAGGGGTGTTCATCGGTCTGGATCAGTGCCTCGATCACCGGCATGTGCAACATGTCGAGCAACAACGTCGCTGCCGCGGCGGGGTCCTCGACCTGCAGTTCGCCCCGCGCGCAGGCCCGCTCGATCTCTGCCCGGACCATGGCCTGCTTGTTGCGCGGCCCCTCTTCCAGACAGCGCCGGCTGAGGCGCGGGTGCTGCTGGGCCTCGGCGATGGCCAGCCGGAACAGGGCGATCGGCAGGTCCCATCGGTTGCCGGGCTCGTCGATCATGAAAAGCTTGCGCAGACGGACCGCGAAAGACCCGTCCTCCGGCAGATCCGGCACCGGCGCGCATCTGACAAAGCGCCTTTCGATGTAGGCGTCGAACAGCGTGTCGCGATCCTGGAACAGGCCGTAGAGCGTCTGTTTCGACATGCCCGCGCGCCGCGCGATGGCCGCCATGGTCATCCCGGCCAGACCCACCTCGCGGAAGTGCTCGTCCAGCGCGTCGAGGATCACGGCCCGCCGTTTCTCCGCGTCCATGACGACAGGCCGTCCCTTACGGACGGGCACAGGATCGTCTTTCCTGCCGACTGCTTGTGCGGTACGTGCCACGCTTGCCCTCCAAATCGCGCTGCCTTGCCCTTCGCGCCAAAAAGCGGCTTGCGGAATCCACATTACGGTACTTATGAGACGCCAGAGTCTTTTAAATACTCCGCCGGATTGCGCCAAGCGATTTCGCCGGATTCGCGAAAAGGAGCCGACAATGCGTTCGGTCACGACCGCGCCGCTTCTGGCGCTTTTTGTTGCGGCAGCCCTGCCGCTGTCCTTCACACCCGCGCTTGCACAGCAACAAGGCGGCGAGCGTCCGCCCGCGGCCGTCACAGTCGAGACGATGCAACCGCAAGCGCTGACGCTGACCTCTACCCTGCCCGGCCGCGTCCGCGCGTCGGCGGTGGCAGAGGTCCGGCCGCAGGTTAACGGCATCATCACCGAGCGTCACTTCAAAGAGGGCACGATGGTCGAGGAAGGCGATCTTCTTTATACCATCGACGCGACCACCTACGAGGCCGCCGTCGCGCAGGCCGAGGCGCAGCTCAGCGCGTCACAGGCCCAACAACGCGCGGCTCTGAGGGACTTCGACCGGGTAAGCAGCCTGTCCACGCGCGGTGTCACCAGCCAGCAGGCCGTGGACGAGGCGACGTCTGCCCGCGATACCGCTGACGCGCAGGTGGTGATGTCCGAGGCCGCGCTGCGGTCGGCACAGATCAACCTCGACCACACCGAAATCCGCGCCCGCCTTTCCGGTCGGATCGGCCTTTCGGATATTTCGCGCGGCGCGCTCGTGACCGCCAGCCAGCCGACGCCGCTGACCACGATCCGCAAGCTGGACAGGGTTTATGTCGACGTGACTCAATCCGCAGCCGAGCTGCTTGCCTGGCGGCGCGGCACGGCGCTGGACGAAGAAACCACGGGCGAGGTCAAGCTGACCCTCGCCGATGGCGCCCCCTTCAGCCAGCCCGGTCACCTCACCGCCGCCGAGCCGCATGTGGACGAACAGACTGGCGTGATCGTGCTGCGGATCGAATTCCCGAACCCCGACATGCTGCTGCTGCCGGGTATGTATGTGCAGGTCGAAATGCCGACCGCGCAACTCGAAGACGTGTACCTGGTCCCGCAGGAAGCCGTGACCCGCGACCGCCGGGGCAACCCGACGACCTGGGTGGTGAACGCCGACAACGTGGTCGAGGTTCGCCCGCTGACGATCCTGCAGGACCGCGGCTCCGACTGGGTGGTCAGCGAGGGTCTGAACCCGGGCGACCGGGTCGTTGTGGAAGGCCTGCAAAAGGCCGGGCCGGGCGCCACCGTCGCCCCATCGGAACGCACCGCCGAGACCTCAACCGACACCTCCGCCGAGGCCGCGACGGCAACGGACGGCGACGCCGCCACGGCAACGGAGTAAGCGCAATGGCCCGTTTCTTCATCGAGCGGCCCATCTTTGCGTGGGTCATCTCCATCATCATCATGGGGATCGGCATCCTGTCGGTTCTGACGCTCCCCATCGCACAGTATCCGCAGATCGCGCCGCCCTCGATCTCCATCCGGGCGAATTATCCCGGTGCCTCGGCGCAGACCGTGGCCAATACCGTCACTCAGATCATCGAACAACAGATGACCGGCCTCGACGGAATGCGCTACGTGTCGTCGAACTCCACCTCGGCGGGAACCGCCAGCGTCACGCTGACCTTCGAGACCGGGACCGACCCGGACATCGCTCAGGTCCAGGTGCAGAACAAGCTGGCACAAGCGACGCCGCTCCTCCCCGACAGCGTGCAGCGTCAGGGTGTAACCGTGCAGAAGTCCTCTGCCGGCTTCCTGATGGTGATCGCGCTGATCTCTCCGGACGGCAGCCTCGACCAGACGGACCTCTCCGACTACCTGAAGTCCAACCTCGTGGACGAGATGTCCCGGATCGAAGGCGTCGGCGCGGTGCAGGTGTTCGGCGGGCAGTACGCCATGCGCATCTGGCTCGACCCGTCAAAGCTGACCGCCTACGAACTGACGCCTTCGGACGTGGTGGCCGCGGTCAGTGCCGAGAACGCACAGATATCCGCCGGCGCTTTCGGCGACCGTCCCACGTCGGACGGCCAGATGCTGAACGCCACGATCACCGCGCAGTCGCTGCTGCAGACGCCGGAGGACTTCCGCCAGATCGTCCTGCGTGCGCAGGAGAACGGCGGCCTGGTGCTGCTGGACGACGTGGCGACGGTCGAGATCGGCTCTGAAGGGTACAATTTCACTCCGACCTACGATGGCCAGCCCGCCAGCGGCATGGCGATCAGCCTCGCACCCGGCGCCAACGCGCTGGACACATCGGAGCTGGTGCACGCCCGGATGGAGGAGTTCGCTCAGTTCTTCCCCGCCGGCATCGCCTACACGATCCCTTACGACACCACGCCCTTCGTGAAGATCTCTATCGAGGAGGTGGTGCGCACATTGGTCGAGGCCATCGTGCTCGTCTTCCTCGTGATGCTGCTGTTCCTGCAAAACCTGCGGGCCACACTGATCCCCACGCTGGCGGTGCCGGTCGTCATCCTCGGGACCTTCGGGGTTCTCGCGGTGATGGGCTATACGATAAACACGTTGACCATGCTGGCCATGGTACTTGCCATCGGCCTGCTCGTCGACGATGCCATCGTGGTTGTCGAGAACGTCGAACGCCTGATGGAAGAGGAAGGCCTCTCGCCGCGCGAGGCCACCCGCAAGTCGATGGGCCAGATCACCGGAGCGCTGATCGGCATCGCCATGGTTCTTTCCGCGGTGTTCGTGCCCATGGCCTTCTTCGGCGGATCGACCGGCGTGATCTACCAGCAGTTCTCGGTCACCATCGTGTCGGCCATGGCGTTGTCGGTGCTGGTGGCGCTGACGCTGACACCGGCGCTCTGCGCGACCATGCTCAAGCACACCCCCAGTGACAAGCGCGGGTTCTTCGGCTTCTTCAACCGGGGCTTCGGAGCCACGACCCGCGGCTATGGCAAGGCGGTCGGCGGCATCGTGCGGCGTCCGGTCCGCATGGCTCTTGTCTATCTTCTGATTGTGGGCGGCATGGTCGCGCTGTTCATGCGAACGCCCACCGGCTTCCTGCCGGACGAGGACCAGGGCATCATGTTCGTGATGATCCAGGCCCCCACCGGCGCGACGCTGGAACGGACCGAGGATGTCGTGGAACGGGTGCAGACCTACTTCCTCGAACAGGAATCCGAGGCGGTCGAAGCGGTCTTCGGCGTGGCGGGCTTCGGCTTTGCCGGTCAGGGGCAGAACATGGCGCTGGCCTTCGTCCGGCTGAAGGACTGGTCCGAACGCGAAAACCCGGCGCTGTCTGCCCGGGCGGTGGCGGGGCGGGCCTTCGGCGCCCTGTCGCAAATCCAGGACGCCTTCGTCTTTCCGGTCGTGCCGCCCGCCGTCACCGAACTCGGCAACGTCTCGGGCTTCGACATGTTCCTCCAGGCACGCGGCGGCCAGACCCACGAAGAACTGGTCGCAGCACGCAACCAGCTTCTGGGCATGACGGCACAAAGCCCGCTTCTGACGGGTGTGCGTCCGAACGGGCTCGAAGATGCCTCGCAGTTCAACCTCGCCATCGACTGGCGCAGGGCGGGCGCGATGGGCGTGACGGCAACCGATGTGTCGAACCTGTTGCGGATCGCCTGGGCCGGCGCCTATGTGAACGACTTCATCGACCGGGGCCGGATCAAGCGGGTCTACGTGCAGGGACAGGCAGACAGCCGGTCCACGCCGACCGACCTGGCGAAGTGGCGGGTGCGCAATGCCTCCGGCGGTTTGGTGCCCTTCGCCAACTTTGCGGAAGGCTCGTGGCAGATGGGGGCACAGGGCATCTACCGCTACAACGGTGTGCCTGCCCTCCAGATCCAGGGCAGTCCCGCGCCCGGTGTGACCACCGGTGAAGCCATGGCCGAGATGGAGCGTCTCGTGTCCCAGCTTCCCGACGGGTTCGGCCTGTCGTGGACCGGTCTGTCGCTGGAGGAACGCGAATCCGGCAACCAGGCACCGCTGCTTTACGCGCTGTCCCTGGCCGCCGTGTTCCTGTCGCTTGCAGCGCTTTATGAGAGCTGGTCGATTCCCTTCGCGGTGATGCTGGCCATGCCCATCGGCGTGTTGGGCGCGCTGCTCGGGGCGTGGGCCGGCGGCTTCGAGAACGGCGTCTTCTTCCAGGTGGGTCTTTTGACGGTGATCGGTTTGACCGGCAAGAACGCCATCCTGATCGTGGAGTTCGCCCGCGACCGGATGGAGGCAGGCGAAGACGTCTTGACCGCCACGGTCGAGGCCGCCAAGCAGCGTTTCCGCCCGATCATCATGACGTCCATGGCCTTTTCGCTTGGCGTCGTGCCGCTGGTGATTTCCACCGGTGCGGGCTCCGGCGGACGCAACGCCATTGGCGCCGGGGTGCTTGGGGGCACGCTGTCCTCCACCGTCTTCGGCGTGCTTCTCGTTCCGCTGTTCTTCGTCATTGTGGTTCGGTTGTTCACGCGCAAGCGGGCGCAATCCGCGACACAACCGGCCGAGTGATCATTGGGCGGGGCAACGGTGCCCCGCCCCACCTTGTGCCCCGGTCCGGATCAGACGTGCCGGGCGCCCTCCCCCCGACATTCGCCCATCTCAGTCGGCGCGCGACTGGCCCCGCCTGATCTCCGCCACCCCTACGAATGGTGTATCCGCCACTCTCTCCCTTGGCGCGCCGATCCATGTTGGCTAGGGAAAGCCACAGGAACCAGCCGGAGCCAGGGACGCATCATGGACGACACCGCCGCACGCTTCACCAGGATCACGTCGAGCCACTGGGGCGCTTTCGAAGTGGACGTGGAGAACGACCGCATTGTCGCCACGCGGCCCTTCTCGGGCGATACGCATCCCTCCCGCATACCCGACATCATTCCGCAGGCGGTGCATCACCGCTCGCGGGTCGCACGCCCTTCCATCCGCCGTGGCTGGCTGGACACCAGGGAGCGCAGCGGACGTGGCACGGACGACTTCGTCGAATTGCCTTGGGACGAGACGCTTGACATCGCCGCCGCCGAGATAGACCGCATCCGCAAGACCCACGGCAACGAGGCGATCTTCGGCGGCTCCTACGGGTGGAGTTCCGCCGGGCGTTTCCACCACGCGCAAAGCCAGGTCCACCGGTTCCTGAACAGCATCGGTGGGTATGTCGCCTCTTTCGGCAGCTACTCTACCGGTTGCGCGCAATCGATCATGCCGCACGTCTTCGGAATCGACTTCCTCTCGCTGCTCTACCAGCACCAAGAGGGCTGGCACTCGATTCACGACCATACTGAAACGCTGGTGATGTTCGGCGGGATCAATCCGAAGAATGCGCAGGTCAGCATGGGCGGCGTGACCGATCACGACACCGCGAGCTGGATGCAACGTTGCCTTGCGAAGGGGATGTACTGTCTGAACGTCGGGCCGCAGCGCTCGGACGCCCCCGAAGGCTGCGACTGGCTGCCTGTCCGGCCCGGGTCGGACACCGCGCTGATGCTGGCACTGGCCTACGTTCTGGAGAGCGAAGGATTGACGGACCACGCCTTCCTCGACCGCTACACCGAGGGGTTCGCCCGCTTCCGCCCCTATCTGATGGGAGAAAGCGACGGCACCCCGAAGACCCCGGAATGGGCCGCACCGCTATGCGGGGCCGAACCCGACACGATCCGCGACCTCGCGCGCCGCATGGCAAGGACCCGCACGCTGATCACGGTTGCCTGGTCGCTGCAACGTGGCGAACACGGGGAACAGCCCTACTGGATGTCCGCCGTGCTGGCCGCGATGCTTGGGCAGATCGGCCGTCCGGGCAGCGGCGTGGGCTACGGCTACGGGGCGATCGGTGGCGTGGGCAAGACCCTCGACGCCATGTCGGGGATGACCTTCTCGCAATTGTCGAACCCGGTGCAGACAAGGATCCCCGTGGCCCGCATCGCCGACATGCTGCGCAATCCCGGACAACTCTACGACTTCAACGGTCAGTGCACGCCCTACCCCGACATCCGGCTGATCTACTGGGCGGGCGGCAACCCGTACCACCACCACCAGGACCTGAACGCCCTGCACGAAGCTTGGCAACAGCCCGAGACGATCATCGTCAACGAACCGTGGTGGACAGCCACGGCGAAGCGCGCGGACATCGTCTTCCCCGCGACCACCCCATATGAGCGGGAAGACATCGGCCGCTCCAGCCTCGACGATCACCTGTTCCATATGCCCAGGCTGGTGTCGCCGGTGGGCGAGGCGCGCGACGACTACGCCATCTTCGCGGCACTGGCCGAGCGGGTCGGAGAAGGAGAGGTGTTTTCCGAAGGCCGCAGCGCTGACGACTGGATCGAGATCCTGTATGCCGACTTCCGCGAACGGGCAGTCGCACAAGGCATCGATATCCCGGACCTCGACGGTTTGCGGCAGCAAAACTGGATCAAGCTGCCGATCCGCTCCGAGCGCATCGGCCATTCGTACTTCGGTCCCTTTCGGGCGGATCCGGCCCGGGCGCCGCTCGGGACGCCTTCGGGCCGGATCGAGATCTTCTCGGAAACCATTGACGGGTTCGGTTACGAGGACTGCCCCGGTCACCCGGTCTGGTTGCCGCCGTCCGAATGGCTGGGGTCCGCCAATGCGGAAACGCCGCTCCACCTCGTCTCGCCCCAGCCCGGCGACAAGCTGCACAGCCAGCTCGAAAGTGCGCTGGCGGATGTGCCGGGCGCACGGCCCGCACCTCTGGTCATCCATCCCGACGATGCGGCACTGCGTCAGATCGAATCCGGCGACCTCCTGCGCGTTTTCAATGCACGCGGAGCCTGCCGTGCCCGGGCGCAAGTGTCGCAGGACATCAGGCCCGGCGTTGTCGCCCTGCCGACCGGCGCTTGGTATAGCGATCCTGGCGGGAACATCGACCTCGACGGCAACCCCAACGTGCTGACGAAGGACGTGGGGACCTCGAAACTCGGCCAGGGCTGCAGCGCACACACGGCCCTTGTAGAGGTCGCGCGCCTCGATCCCTGAGCGGCTCTTGGCCGTGCGACTGGGACGCGGCGGCAAAAGCCAGTGCGCGACCTCTGAAGCGCCTTGCGGCGCCAATAAGTACATGCATGGCCCCGGTCCGCAGCGTCTTTTATCCCTTGCCGCTGTTGCTGCGCGTCCGAAATTCGGGATAAGCAGCCAGCAAGACGCCTTGCACGACCATCACTTGGCCCGCTTCATCCTGCTTGAGACCTAGGTCTCACGTCTCGGCCATTGCCACCTCCGGCAGTGTCTCGCCGGGAGAGCCAGGCATCGCGCGGCAGGAAAGCTGGCCACAACAACAGCCGACAAGTCACTTCCTGCGCCCTGCGGCCAACGACAGCTTGGCGATCTTGTCATTGAGCGTCCGGCGCGGCAGGCCCAGGATGCGGGCCGCCGTCTCCGTGTTGCCATTGCACTGGTCAAGAACGCGGCTGATTTCCTTGGCTTCGAAGTCGGACACGAGATCCCGCAGCGTCTGGCCCGTGTTCACCACGGCGCCCGAACCGTTGTCCCGCGCCACCGCACGCGGGCGCCGCAGCCCCAGCACGTGCCGGTCGGCCATGATCCGCAACTCGTGGGCGTTGCCGGGCCAGTGGTGGCTTTGCAGCGCCTTCCGGTCGTCAAAGGTGATCTCGGGCGTTTGGCGCCCGTGCCGCGCGGCGGCGGCGGCGAGGAAATGCGCGAAGATCAGTGGCACATCCGACGGCACCTGCCGCAAGGCGGGCAGCGCGACCTCGTACCCCGCGATCCGGTAATACAGGTCTTCGCGGAACGTGCCCTGCCGGATCGCGTCGCGCAGCGGGCGGGAAGCCGAGGAAATGACCCTGAAATCCAGCTTGCGCGGCCCCGCGATCTCATCCGTCTCGCGGGTTTGCAGGATGCGCAGCAGTTTCGGTTGCAACGCCATCGACAGGGTGTCGATCTGGTCGAGGAACAGCGTGCCCCCGTCGGCGGATGCGATCAGCCCCGGGTTCGGGGCACCGTCCGCGGCGGCGCGGGGGTCCCCGAACAGGATCGGTTCGGCCCCGACTTCGGGCAGGGTCGCGCAGTTGACCACGACGAACGGCCCTTGCGCATGCGGTCCACGGTGATGCAGCAGGCGCGCCGCCAGTTCCTTGCCGGTCCCGGTTTCCCCGGTCAGCACCACATCGATGGCCAGCGGAGCAATCTCGGCGAGGGTGTCGCGAAGCGCGGCGATGGCCCGGCTCTCGCCGATGAAGTCCGCCTGTTCCTCCAACCGCGTCTGCAGGCGCGCGACTTCGGCCTTAAGGCGCCCGGTCTTCAGCGCGCGTTCGATCACCGACATCAGGTGCTCGGCGTCGTACGGCTTTTCGAGGAAATCCTCCGCGCCGCACTGCATAGCGCGGACCGCGTGCGCGACGTCTCCGTGTCCCGTCAAGACCACCACGGGCACGTCGCAACCCGCATCGACCAGTCCGTCCAGAAGGCCTATTCCGTCCAGACCAGGCATGCGCAGATCGGTCAGCACAAGGTCGGGCGGCGCGGCGGTGGCTGCGGTCAACGCCGCCGACGCCACGTCGAAGGCGACGGTTTCATGCCCAACCGCCGAGATCAGGTCGCACAACCCTTCAAGGTGGTCGGGATCGTCGTCGACGACGAAGACGCGGGCCCCGGTCATGCCGCGGCGATCCTGTCGGAGGCCATCGCCTCGAAGGTCAGCAGCGCGCATGTACCGCCCCCCGCCGCATTCGACAGCGTCAGCTGACCACCGAACTCCTCGACGATGTTGCGTGAAATGGACAGGCCGAGACCGAGGCTTTCGCCGGTTTTCTTGGTGCTGAAAAACGGCTCCACCACCCGGGTCAACAGCGACGTGGGAATGCCGGGTCCGTTGTCGACGACGGCGATCTCGACAGCGGTTTCCGACTGTCGACGCTCCACCCGGATGCGCGGACCGTCCTGCCCGGCGACGGCATCGAGCGCGTTCATCAACAGGTTCACCAGCACCTGTTCCAGCCGCACCTGCCCGGCGAGAACCACCGGCACCGGACCTTCGGGATCGAAGCCGATGGAGACGCCGCCTGCTGACGCGCGCGGCGCGACCAGTTCCATGGCGTTCCGGATGGCCGGGTCCACCGGAACCGGCGACCGCTCTCCGGCCTCCTTGCGTGAAAAGCTCTTCAGGTGCCGGATCGTGCGCAGCATCCGCCTGATATGGCTGCGCGCCTTCTCGATCCGCGATGTGGCGTAGGAATCCGTGACCGTACCGGACAGGAGCGTGGCGGCCAGAGTGGCTTCCATCGCAGCGAGCGGCTGGCTGATCTCATGCACGATGGCCGCCGACATCCGCCCAAGCGCCGCCATCTTCTCGGAATGGATCAGGGCATCCTGCGCCGCGCGCAGGTCGTCCTCGGTCCGGCGCCGCTCTTCGATCTCGATGGCCAGGGCGGCGGTCCGTTCGGCCACGCGCGCTTCCAGCAGGGCCCCCTGTCGCAGCCGCATGTCGATCAGCCGGCGCCTTTGCCACCACGTCTGCATCAGCGCGCCAAGGGCCAGCGCCGTCAGCAATACGACACCGGCCGTGATCGACGCCCCGCGCACGGCCGGCGCCAGCGACGTGCTGCCCAGGAGCACCCAGTCATCCACCGGAAGCGCCTGCCGCCTGAGAAGCCGGTTGCTGCCGTCGACCTGCACGTCCTCCTGCCCGGGCCGCTCCAGAAGGGGCGCACGCTCTGCAACCGGGAGGCCGGCAAAGACACGCTCCTCGACGATGGCGGCGCGGTCCTCCGGCGACAGCGGCAGCAGCGGGCGGTAGAGCCAGTCCTCCAGCCCCGAAAGTATGATGACGCCGAAACTGTCGGCCACCGCCAGCGTGTCCCCGGCATCGACCCAGGTGTCCTGCAAGGGGCGGAGGTCGACCTTCACGACGATCACCGCGGGGCGCCCGGCGATGTCGGCGCGCGACGACAGGAAATAGCCCGGCTCTCCGGTGGTGACGCCCACGGCGTAGAACCGGCCCGCCCCACCGTTCATCGCGTTCTTGAAGTAGGGTCGAAAAGCGTAATTCTCACCGACGAAGCTGCGGTCGTCCTGCCAGTTGCTCGACGCGATCGCGGTGCCGGTGTCATCCATCAGGAAAAGCTCGTCGGCGCCCGACTGCCGGGCGATAACCTCCAGCGCCCTGCTGGCGGTCACTGTCATTGCGGTGTCGCCCGGCGTCACGACGGCGGCGCGAATGCGCGGATCTTCGAGCGCGATGGACGGCAGATAACGGAACCGCTCGATTTCTGCCTCGATGGTCCGCGCGGTCAGAACCAGCGACTGGTCCACCCGCTGCGCCAGCGCGCCCTTCGCCACATGCCACGCCGCAATGCCTGCCGCCCCGGCCGCAAGCGCGGCACAGAATACAACCAGCGGCCACAAGGCCCTGTGACGAAGCGGTCTCATGGCGTTACTCTGACACGAGTGATGCGGCGGCGGAACTCCCCTCGTCGCAAGGGGCGATGCGTGTGGGCGCGCCGGAGACAGCGCCTATTTCCCGGCACTCCGCCCCGGCGCAGAACTGCCATCCGCCCCCCGTCGCGCCGGAGGCGGCCAGCATCAGCTCCGCCACCGACACGTCGCTGTCCCAGACCCACCAGCCATTCTGCAACCGGGCGTCCGGGCCGGGCTCCATCCCGGCCCCAGAGCCCTGCACCGCGCTTCGGACAAGGTGCAGACCATCCTCTTCGACAACCCACGTTTCCTGCCAACCGGTGTGTTCCACCGAATGCGTCCAGGACAGCGTGAACTGCTGCGCAGCCAACGCGGCGACGGTGGCCCCAATGCACAGCGCGCTCATGCCTCTGCCGCCTTGCGCCCGCCGAACCAGATCAGCGCCGCCACGGCCAGCGCCAGCGCAAAACCGATCTCGTCCGTCATCGGAAGCGAGGCGATCAGCGTGAAGGCCGCGCCCATTGCCAGGGCACGCACCGGCCAGCCCAGCCGATGACCGAGCCAGCCGATCACCGCCACGCCCCACAGAGCGATGGAGACAACCGTCTTGAACACCACGTAGGCCACCGCAGGCCAGAAACCGATGGCCTCCGCCAGCGGTCCACCCGGCTGCAGCATGAGGACAGGTGTGTAGACCGCCATGAACGGGATGACGAAGCCCGCCGCCGCGACCTTGATCGCCTCCATCGAGATCCTGAGCCCGTTCGCCTTGGCAATCGGTGCCGCCGCGAAACAGGCCAGAGCCACGGGGGGCGTCAGGTCGGCGAGGATGCCGAAGTAGAAGACGAACATGTGGCTGACGATCAACGGCACCCCAAGGTCCAGCAGCGCCGGTCCGGCGATGGAGGACGTGATGATGTAGTTGGGGATCGTCGGTATGCCCATGCCCAGGAAGATGCAGGTGATCATGGTCAGCACCAGCGACAGGAAGAGGTTTTGCTGGCCGATGGAGACGATGAACTGGCCAAAGGTGTTGGCCGCCCCGGTCAGGGTCATGGTGCCGATGATGACGCCGACAAGCGCACAGGCCACTCCCACCGGCAGCGCGGTGCGGGCGCCCTCGGCCAGGCTGTCGCGGATCAGGGACAGAGTCTCGCGGCCGCCCTTGGACAGTGCGCACCAGATCAGCAGAGCCGCAACGGCCCCGAAAAGCACATCCGTACCGAACTGCAGGAAGGCCGCCGTGACAAGGCCGAGCCCGATCCAGAAGACGGTGCGCAGCGCAGGCGACGGCAGGCCCAGCACGATTGAGCCGCCGAGGATCAGCAGGACCGTCAGGCCAAGCCCGACCGTGCCGGCAAACAGCGGCGTGTACCCTCCGAACAGCAGGTAGACCAGCACACCAAGCGGAACCAGCAGCATCCAGCCGTCCTTCACCGCCTTCAAGGGCGACGGCAGATCCTCTCGCGGAAGTCCGCGCAGCGCGTGTTTGCCCGCTTCGAGATGTACGATCCAGAAGGCCGATGCGAAGTAGAGGATGGCCGGCACCAGCGCCGCCTTGACGACTTCGACATAGGGCACGTCCAAGGTCTCGGCCATGATGAAGGCAACCGCCCCCATGACCGGCGGCATGATCTGCCCGCCCATCGAGGCGGTGGATTCGACACCGCCCGCGAACTCCGCCCGGTAGCCGAAGCGCTTCATCAGCGGAATGGTGAACTGCCCGGTCGTCACGACGTTGGCGACACCGGAGCCGGAGATCGTGCCCATCAGCCCGGACGAGACGACGGAAACCTTCGCGGCGCCGCCCTGCCGGTGCCCGAAGAACCCCATGGAGACGTCGGTGAAAAGCTGGATCATGCCCGCCCGTTCGAGGAACGAACCGAAGAGGATGAAAAGGAAGATATAAGTCGAAGACACGTAGATCGGGATGCCGTAGATGCCCTCGGTCCCGAAGGCCATATGGTCGATCACCTGCTCGAAGGCGTACCCACGATGGTCCAGCGGGTAGGGCAGATGCTCGCCGAAGAGACAGTACAGCAGGAACAGGCCCGCGATGATCGGAAGGGCGATGCCCATCATCCAGTAGGCCGCGGCGAAGACGGTGACGAGCGCGATCACCCCGATGGCGATATCGGCCGAGGTCGGGCGCCCCGCGCGCAGGATCAGGTCGCGGTACTCGACCCATTGGTAGCAGGCCACAAGCAAACCGGCGGCGGCCAACGCCCAGGCAAGGGCGCGCAGGACAGGCCCCGCCTCGCGGGCGTAGGCGACCAGCGGAAAGCTCAGCGCCATGAGGAAACCCACGTGGATGGCCCGGACGATCTGGCTGGGCATGTCCACCAGATGCGCCGCGGTGGCGATCTGGAACAGGGAAAAGATCACGGCGATCCAGAACAGGAAACGTCCTACCCTTCCGGCTGGGAAGGTCACGCCATGGGTCTCCGCCGGAACCGGCGGTGCGGCTTGGTCAGTCATGTCTGTCTCCCTCGACAACGGCACGCGCGCCGCGCGCGGGGGCACGCGGCGCCGTGAACCCGTCCCTGATCAGTTGATCAGACCCTGTTCCCGGTAAAAGCGCTCCGCGCCGGGATGGAGCGGGATCGGCATGCCTTCGAGCGCATTCTCCAGCTTGATCTGTGCCGCCGCCTGATGCGACGAGGTCAGCGTCTCGATGTTCTCGAACAGCAGTTTGGTCATCTGGTAGGCCAGTTCGTCCGACACGTCCGAGTGCGTCACGAGGTAGTTGGCGATTGCCACGGTCGGAACGTCGCTGTCCTGCCCGTCATAGGTGCCGCCGGGGATCACCGCCGCCCGGTAAGGCGCACCGAGGGTTTCGGCGATGGATGCGGGGATCTCGACCACGGTGATCGGAACGGACGTGGAGAGATCGCGGATGGACGCCACGCCCAGGCCCGCCGATTGCAGGGTGGCGTCAAGCTGGCGGTTCTTCATCAGTTCGACCGACTCCGCGAAAGGCAGGTATTCGGTCTTGCCGAGGTCGTCATAGGACATGCCCGCCGCCCCCATGATCGCACGCGCGTTGAGTTCCGTACCGGACGCGGGCGCGCCAACCGAAACGCCCTTGCCCGCAAGGTCCGCCAGCGTGGTCGCGCCGCTTTCCTGAAGGGCCACAAGCTGGACGTAGTTAGGATAAATGCCCGCGATGCCGCGCAGCTTGTCGAGTTTCTCCGGGAAACCGGCTTCTTCGTCCCCGGCCCATGCCGCCGCGACGCTGTCACCCAGCGCAAAGGCGATCTCGCCCCGGCCGTCCTGCAACAGGTTCAGGTTTTCGACGGAGGCCTTGGTGGACTGTACCTGCGTGCGCACCTTGTCGATGTTCTCGGCATAGATGTTCGACAGGCCGACACCGAGCGGATAGTAAACGCCCGAGGTGCCCCCGGTGAGCACGTTCACGAAATTCTGCGCATGGGCGCCGGTTGCGCCGACCAGGATGATGGATGCGGCGACGGTGCCGCGGAGCGCGGTTGCAAGATAGTTCATGGTATCCTCCCTTGATACTGATCGCTCCGAGAACGATCGCCATCAACGAACAGCCAGACCCGGAAAATCTCAAAGAATACGCGACTCGGCGCAGGAAATGCCGGGCAACGCGTCGCTCTGTCCGTGGCGAGTTCTTGCCCGGGCCGTTGCATCGCACTGAAATCCGGCGGTTCGGCAGCGGGCAGCCCCCCAACCGGCAGAGTTCGTGGCGAGCGGTTGCCGTTTCGTCCAGCACGCGGTCTCGCCGCTCGTTTTGGCAATTTGTGCCCCTTCTGGAAGGGGTGATCATGGGCACGACCATGCGCGATCATCTGCCCCATTGCGCCCGCCCGAGGGGCGAATCATTGCTGCGTATCGCCGATCACACGTCCGCCGGGCACCAATGCAGCGCGGCGACAGGCGCAAAACTGTCCTTACGTCACCCAAAAGTGCCTTTACGGCATGCGCCGATAATTCCTGCGATTTTTTGACCAATCGGCAAAAACTCGCGCCAGCGTTGTGAGCCGCGCTCATAAAGCTGGACGTCAAGGCTCTGTTACCAAAGGCTGTCAGGAAACAACAAATGACAGCAACTGGGGCCTCTCAATGTTTCACCACGCTCTGAACGGTCGGGCCTTCGGCCGTGCCTTTTCCAATCCCTTCAACTTCGAATTCGGCACCCGCCGAGGCGACATGCTGACCGGCACCGAGGGCACGGACTTCATCTTTGGCCGGAGCGGTGACGACACGGTGATCGCGTCTGACGGCCTCGATTTCATCATGGGCGACCGGGGCTTCGACACCGTGGTCTATTCTGGCTCCATCCTTGACGCCGACATCGCTCTGTCGGGCCTCAAGAAGGGTCGCCACCACGCCCTCAACGCATCCACCGCCATCGTGACAATCACGGATGCCCAGGGCGCCGTGACCTCGGTCGACGTGCTGAAGAAGGTTGAGGCGCTCTACTTCGCGGCGGACGACTACACGCTCTTCCTCGACGGGACGAACAATGCCGTGCTGGCAGGCGACGACGCCGCGGCCACCACGGAAAACACGGCGATCACCCTCGACGTCGCCGACCTCCTGTCGAACGACACCGAGTTTGACGGTGACACGCTGACGATCACCTCCGTGGACGCCACCTCGGCGCTGGGGGCCATGGTCGCGATGGCGGACGGGCAGATCACCTACACGCCCACCTTCGACGCGCTGGCCGAGGGCGAGACGCTTGAGGACACGTTCACCTACACCGTCGACGACGGCTATGGCGGGACCGACACCGCAACCGTCACGGTGACCGTCACCGGCACCAACGACGCGCCTGTCCTGACAGTCTCCGACCCGGCGATTACAGTGGATGAGAACACCACCGCCGTCACCACCGTCTCGGCCACAGATGCCGACAATGGCGCTGTGCTGTCCTACTCCCTTGAAGGCGACGACGCGTCCCTGTTCCAGATTGCAGATGACGGTACGATCACTTTCGGGGCCGGGCCGGACTACGAGGCCCCGGCCGACGCCGACACCGACAACACCTACGAGCTGACTGTCGTGGTCACCGACGAGTACGGTGCACGCGACGCGCGTGCGATCACCGTGACCGTCAACGATGTATCGGAGAAGATCGCCGTCACGCAGGGGTTCGAGACGGAATCAGGCGGCAGCAAGTACGATTACGACCCGGCGACCGGCAACCTGACCGAGCTGGGCGACGTCGTAGACCTGCCCAACGTGCCCGGACTTGCGACCGTCGACAGCACCGAGGCATCCGCCGGGCTGTGGGGCTTCGACCTTGAGTGGGAGAACACCCGCAACGACGTGGGCATCTCGGACGGCGATTTCATCGGCGTGCAATCCTTCACGGGCGAAGTGGGCGCCTTCAGCGAAGGACAGAAAGGTTACGAGCTGTCGGATGCGGACGGCCTGCTGCGTCTGACCTTCGACACCATCGACCTGTCCAACCGCACCGAGAACCACGTGTTGAAGGTCTCGCTCGACACCTTCCTGGTCGAGACCGGCTGGGAAGCCGATGACCTGCTGCGTATCGTGGTGGAAACCAACCTCGGCACGTTCACACTGATCGACACAAGCGGACAGGACATCGACGACCTCGATATCGAGGGGGCCTGGCAGACCCTGTCCACCAAGCTGCCAGACGGCGTGACCGAGGCATCTCTGGTGGTGGAGTTCGACTCCAATTCCGCCAGCGAGGCGGTCTATCTCGACAACGTGCGGCTGGAAGAGATTTTCCAGGTGACCCAGAGCTTCGAGACCGAAGCCACCGGGGCGCAGTACCAACTCGACGATGCCTCTGACGGCCAGACCGCGTTTGGCGAAGAGGCCGAGGTGCCCAACCGCGCGGGCCTTGCCACCGTGGACAGCACTGCAGCCTCTGCCGGTCAGCTTGGCTTTGACCTCACTTGGGTGAACACCCGCGGCGACGTGGGTCTGTCAGATGGCGATTTCATCGGCGTACAGAACTATGCCGGTGTCGTCGGCGCCTACAGCGATGGCCTTCAAGGGTATGAGTTGTCGGACGGGGATGGCTTGCTGAGGCTGTCCTTCGACACGCTCGACCTGACGGACGTGGGCGAACTGACCTTCTCCATCGACTATTTCCTGCAATCGACCGGCTACGAATCCGACGACCTGCTGAAGGTCTACGTCGCCACCGACGCGGGCGAGGTCATCCTGCTCGACTCCACCTGGCAGGACATCGACGACCTGGGCATCGAAGGCGCGTGGAACACCCTGTCGGCCACGGTCGACGCATCCGTGAACAGCGCCCAACTGATCGTGGAGTTCGACAGCAACTCCGGCAGCGAGGCGGTCTACCTCGACAACGTCATCGTCACCGCCGATCCGGATGCGGTCGTCGAGCCGCCGGTCGAGGACATTACCCTGATTTCAGAGATCCAGGGCGCTGGCGATGCCTCAGCCTTGGTTGGCCAGCAGGTCACCGCGTCGGCCATCGTCACCGCGCTCACGGACGAGGGTTTCTGGCTACAGGAAGAAGACGCTGACAGCGACGGTGACATGGCGACCTCCGAAGGCATCTACGTCTATACGGGCGGCGGCTATGCCGTCACGCTTGGCGATCTCGTCGAGGTCACCGGATCGGTGACGGAGTTCTTCGGCCTGACGGAAATCACCTCGGTCTCCGGCGTCGTGGTCCAGTCCTCCGGCAACCCGTTGCCTTCCGCGACCGTGGTCGCTCTGTCGCCGGACACCGTCCCCGACTGGGAAAGCCTTGAGGGGATGCGGCTGGAGGTCGTCTCGGGCACCATGGACCCGCTGACGATCAACGAGAACTACAACCTCGCACGGTATGGTCAGATCTCGGTTTCGGCGGGCACACAGGTGCAACCGACCCAGATCTACGACGCCCAGACCGAACAGGCCGAAATCGCGGCACTGGCCGAACAGAACGCCAATGCCTCGCTCCTTCTGGATGACGGCGTCAGCAGCCAGAATCCCGACGAGTTCCAGTACATCCCCGACAACAACCCGCTGGACGGCAACGACTATCTCGACAAGGCCGACGACTTCGGGGACATGGGCTCCACCGTGCGCCTCGGCACCGGGATCGCGCAGCCGATAGAGGGCGTGCTGGGCTTCGCCTTTGACGAATGGACGCTGCAGGTCACCGATACGCTGGTGTTCGACGAAAGCGCGAACCCGCGCCCGACCACCGCGCCGGACGTGGGCGGCAGCCTGCAGGTAGCCTCCTACAACGTGCTGAACTTCTTCACCACGATTGACGAGGGCTCGAACGCCACCGGACCGAACGGCGATCTCGATCCGCGCGGCGCCGACACTGCGGACGAATTCGCCCGCCAGTCCGCCAAGATCGTCGACGGCATCATCGGCACCGGCGCCGAGGT
This sequence comes from Sagittula stellata E-37, assembly GCF_039724765.1. Classification (NCBI taxonomy): domain Bacteria; kingdom Pseudomonadati; phylum Pseudomonadota; class Alphaproteobacteria; order Rhodobacterales; family Roseobacteraceae; genus Sagittula; species Sagittula stellata. The sequence goes on from NZ_CP155729.1 coordinate 4,078,980, forward strand.
TCTGGCCCTGCAGGAGATCGAGAACAACGGCACCACGGCCATCGGCACGCTGGTCGATCTGCTGAACGCCGAGGGCACCGCCGCCACCTATGCCTACGTCGATCCGACGGGGACGGGGGACTTCATCGGCGAGGATGCGATCACCACGGGGATCATCTACGATGCGTCCGCCGTGACGTTGCTGCACTCCGAATACCTCGTGTACGCGGAACCCTCTGCCGATGCGACGGCGGCCATCGCCATGGATCTGGCAAGCTACATCGGGGGCAGCTTCGACGACTACCAGCGCAACCGTCCGTCCGTGGCCGCGACCTTCGAGGATGCCAGCGGCAACACGTTTACCGTCGTGTCCTCGCACTTCAAATCCAAGGGGCCGAGCGGGCTCGACAACTTGGCGGGAGACGCGGAAACTTGGCTGACCAACAACCCCGGCAACGCCAATTACACGACTGTCGAGGGACTGCTGGCCGACCTCTATGCCGATCCCAACTACGATCAGGGTGACGGTCAGGGCTTCTGGAACGGGGTCCGCCTCGACGCGGCGGTCGAACTGGCCGACTGGATCGCCAACACCTACGATGGCGGCGGCACCACGAACTATGCCCTGCTTGGCGACATGAACTCCTACGCCGAGGAAGACGCGGTCCAGTATCTCGACGATAACGCCGGTCTGGTCGACTTGATCGACACCTTCGTGCCGGGCGGTCAGGATGAGGCGTATTCCTACGTCTTCGACGGCCAGCGGGGCACGCTGGATCAGGGGCTGGCCGACACGGCACTGGCGGCGCATGTCACCGGCGCGGCGGAGTGGCACATCAACGCCGACGAACCCGGCCTGATCGGATACGACACCAGCTTCAACGATCCGGACTTCTACAACGACGGCGTCTACGCCTCTTCTGACCACGATCCGCTGATCTTCGGGCTCGATTTCAACATCGTCTGAGCCTGCACCGTCTGGACGAACCGAAAGCGCGGCCTCTTCCGGGGCCGCGCTTTTCGCTTTCGCAGGGACGCCGCGCTGTCAGGCGTCGTGCGGGATACCGAAGAACCGAAGGTATTTGTCGATGGCCCGGGCGATGACCTCTTCGGGATGATCCGGAGCGGGCAACCCATAGATGTGCGTGCGGATACCGATGTAGACGATCCCGCCGTGCAGGTTCCACAGATCCTCCATGGTGGGCTGCGTCTGTCCGGGCGTCAAAGCAGCCGTCTCCGCCAGCACCGGGCGGAGAATCACGTTGCCCAGGTGTTCGAGGTAGCGGTTATTCAGGGCCGCCCCGGCGAGGCCCGAGAACATGAATATCCGCATCCAGTCATGTTCGAAGATAAGCCCGCTGTATTCCGTGTAGAACGCCAGCAGTCGCGCCCTCAAAGGCACGGACCGGTCGGTGAGCCGGTCGGGCCAGTCGTTGGACAAACGGCCCAGGTAGACCTTTTCGTAGACCGCCTCCAGCAGCTCTTCTTTGGTGGCGAAGTATTTGAAAAGAAGGGATTGCGTGACCCCGAGTCGCTTGGCCAGCTGGCGGGTATTCCCCTCCAGTCCGACCTCGGCAAAGAAGCGCACGGCCTCGTTCACGATCTGCTCGCGCCGTTCCTTTGGAGGCAGTCTCCGGCGGGTGCCCGCGTCCCTGTCCTGTTCGTTTTCTTTGTCCACGACGGTGTCCCCGGTTCGTTGTCCCGGAACCCGTTTAGCAAATTTTCCTTGTAATGCTCACAGTTTTATAGATCATCCGCTCAACAGTAGTGAGCATACGATCAATAATAGGCAAAAGCCGGGTCGCGCTCATGGAGGGAGGATACCATCATGAAGGCATCGGCGGGCGGATATGCCCGGGCTGTCGACGTCGCGCACGCGCTGGAGCTGATGGCCGGGTCGGAGGGGGCTGGTCGTTTTCTGGCTGGCGGCCAGAGCCTTGTCGCAGCGATGAACATGCGCCTCTCGGAAGGCGACATGCTGATCGACATTTCCCGTATCGCAGACCTTTCCGGTGTCCGCGAGGACGGCGACCGCCTTCGGATCGGCGCGCTGACGCGGCATGCGCAGGTCGGCAACGACCCGATGATCCGCGCCCATGCGCCCCTTCTGTCCACGGCCGTGGACTACATCGCCCACGCCGCGATCCGCAACCGCGGCACCATCGGCGGGGCGCTGGCCCATGCCGATCCTGCCGCCGAATTCCCCGCCTGTGCCCTGGCACTTGGCGCGACGATGCACGCAAGCGGCAGCGCCGGCACGCGCGACATTTCCGTGGAGGACTTCTTCGAGGACGTCTTTACCACCGCGCTTGAGGAGGGAGAGATCCTGACGGCAATCTCCGTCCCGAAGGCAGAACCGGACGAAGTGCAGGTGATCGAGGAGGTCGCGCGCCGGTCCGGCGATTATGCTCTGACGGGCCTTTGCCTCGTCCGGCGCAAGGCGAGGCACCGGCTGTCGGTGTTCTCTGCCGGGCCGGTGCCCACGCTGGCCCGCGGCGCGATGCAAGCGCTCGACGCGGGCGACACAGAGGCGGCGGTCGAAGCCCTGCGCAAAGAGATCGACCCGCCCTCCGACACCCAAGCAAGCGGCAGCTACCGACGGCATCTGGCAGGCGTGCTTTTGCGGCGTGCCGTGGCGCGCATCGAAGGAGACAACCCATGACACAGGCCTTCCGCGACAAGGTGGACATTTCCCTGACCGTGAACGGCGAACCGGTCGAGGCGCGCGTGCCCGCCGGACAACATCTCGTCGATTTTCTGCGCATGGAACTGGCGCTGACAGGCGCCCATGCGAGTTGTGAACACGGTGTCTGCGGCGCTTGCACGATCAGGGTCGACGGACAGGCGGTCCGTGGCTGCCTGATGTTGGCCGCACAGGCCGACGGGACAGAGGTCTGGACAGTCGAAGGGTTGACCGACGTTGGCACCATCTCCGACCTGCAGGACGCCTTCGTCGCGCGCAACGCGCTGCAGTGCGGCTTCTGCACGCCGGGAATGCTGGTCGCCGCAGAGGAGCTGCTGAGCCGCGGCGCCGTCCCATCGCGGGCTGATATCAGGGAACACCTGTCGGGCAATTACTGCCGTTGCACAGGCTACGAGTCCATCGTCGACGCGGTCGAAAGCGTCGCACAGGCGCGCGCCGGGAAGGGCCGCGCATGACCATCGCATTCGGAAACCCCGACCGGCCCAATTCCTACATCGGCAAGACGGTCCCCCGCCCCAACGCCGCGAAGCTGGTGCAAGGGCGCGGGCGCTACGTCGACGATATCACCCTGCCCCGCATGGTGCATGTGGCCTTTGTTCGGTCGCCCTTTGCTCACGCGCGGATCAAACGGATCGACATGGCCGACGCCAAGGACGTGAAGGGTGTGCTGCGGATCTTCACCGGCACCGACCTGGCCCAGGTCTGCACGCCCTGGGTCGCCGTTCTGGCGCACCTGAAAGGCCTGAAGTCCCCGCCGCAGCACGCGCTGGCAGTCGACCGGGCGACCTGGGTGGGCGAACCCGTGGTGGCCGTCGTCGCCACGAGCCGCGCCGCGGCAGAGGACGGCGCGGCCCTGATCGACGTGGACTACGACCCGCTCCCCGTTGTCACGGACACGATGACCGCGCTCGACCCCGACACGCCCGTCATCCATCCCGACCTGGGCGACAACCTCGCCTTCCAGCGTCAGCACGAAGAGGGCGATGTAGAGGCCGCGATGGCTTCTGCCCACAAGGTGATCTCCGCGAGCTTCCGCACCGCGCGTCATACCGGCGTCACGCTCGAACCGCGTTCCATCCTCGTCGACTGGAACCCGGCCGAAGGGCAAATGACCGCCTACCATGCGACTCAAGCACCGCACATGATCCAGACGGTTCTGGCAGAGCACCTCGGCGTTCCGGAAGGCCGGGTGCGGGTGATTTGCGGCGACGTGGGCGGGTCTTACGGGATCAAGGTTCACGTCTATCCCGACGAGGTCGCGACCGCTGCCATCGCCAAGGTCATGGGCCGCCCGGTCAAGTTCATCGCCGACCGGCTGGAGAGCTTTTCGACCGACATCCACGCCCGCGACCACGAGATCGAGGCGAAGATCGCGGTGGATGCCGATGGCAGGATCCTTGCTATCGACGTGGACGACTGGACAGGGATCGGCCCGTATTCCGTCTATCCGCGCACCTCGGCCATCGAGGGCAACCAGGTGGTGAACCTTTGCGGCGGGCCCTACGATTTCGCCAACTACCGGGCGAAGACGACGGTGGTGTTCCAGAACAAGACACCGACCTGCCAGTACCGTGCGGTGGGCCACCCCATCGCCGTGGCGATCACCGAGGGGCTGGTGGACATGGCCGCCGCCGCCATTGGCATGGACCCGGTCGAAATCCGGCGCCGCAACATGTACGCCGACGACGCCTACCCCGTGACCTCGCCCGCCAAGATGCGGTTCGAGGGGCTGTCGCACCATGCCTCGATGGACAAGCTGGTGGCCATGATGGACTACGACGCGCTCCGCGCCGATCAGGCGGAGGCGCTGAAGCAGGGCAAGCGGCGCGGCATCGGCATTGCGTCCTTCATCGAACTGACCAACCCCTCGCCCTTCATGTACGGCATCGGCGGGGCGCGGATCTCGGCTCAGGACGGCTGCACGGTGCGGATGGACCCCGACGGCTCCATCGTCGCGCTGTCCGGCGTGACGGAGCAGGGACAGGGCACCGAGGCGATGCTGAGCCAGGTCGTCGCCGAAGGAGTCGGTGTGCCGCCCTCGTCGGTGCGCGTCATCACCGGGGACACGCAGGTCACGCCCTACGGCGGCGGCACATGGGCGTCGCGCGGGGCCGGCATCGGCGGAGAGGCAGCCCTTCAGGCGGCCCGTGCCCTGCGGCAGTCGATCCTCGATGTGGCGGCCTCGATGCTCCAGGCCGACAGTGGCGCGCTCGACATCCGCGACGGTCAGGTGGTGAACGCCGACAGTGGTGAGGCGCGCCTGCCGCTGGAGGAACTGGGCCGGATCGTCTATTTCCGGGGCGACACCCTGCCCAAGGGACTGCCGCGCGAACTGGTGCAGACCCGGCACTTCATCACGATGGACTATCCCTTCGCCTTCACCAACGGCGTGCAGGCCTCTTACGTCGAGGTCGACACCGACACCGGCGTCGTCACACTGCTGAAGCACTGGTGCGTCGAGGATTGCGGGCGGGTCATCAACCCGCAACTGGTCGACGAACAGATCCGTGGCGGCATCGTGCAGGGCCTTGGCGGCGCGCTCTACGAAGAAATCCACTACGACAGCGACGGTCAGCTGCTGAACGGCTCGATGGCGGATTACCTCGTGCCGATGGCGGCCGAGATGCCGGACATGCAGATCGGCCATGTCGAGACGCCCACCGCCGAAAGCGAACTGGGCGCCAAGGGGGCGGGAGAGGCCGGCACGGCCGGTGCCCCGGCGGCTGTCATGAACGCGATCAACGACGCCCTTCGCCCGCTTGGGGCGCAGGTCACGGAGATGCCCTTCACCCCGGAGCGCATCCTGCGTGCGCTCGGGGCATTCGAGGACTGAACCAAACGACGGGCGCGACGGGAGCGCGCCCCGCACCAGGGAGGAACAACCATGACTTTCATGAAACTGGCGACCACGACCGCAATGGCCGTGCTGATGGGCGGCGCCGCGATGGCGCAGCAGAGCATCACGGTCAACATCGGCTCGTCGCACCCGGAGGCCAACATCTGGGTCTACGCGATGAAGAACACCTTCCAGCCGGAGGTGAACCGCATCCTCGCCGAGAACGGCAACGAGTATCAGATCGACTGGGTCGAGAATTACGCCGGCACGCTCTACAAATTCACCGACACACGTGAGGCGGTGATGGATGGCATCGTCGACGTGGGCATGGTCGGCACGGTCTGGGAAGGCGCGAACATGCCGCTCCAGAACGTGACCTACTTCACGCCCTTCGCCACCGAAGACCACCGCATGATCATCGAGATCTTCGACGACCTGTCAGAGAACCTGCCCGAGCTGAAGGACTCGTGGGCGGAGAACGGGATGGTCCACCTGTCCTCGCTGATCACCGACAGCTACGACATCTACGCGACCTTCCCGGTCAACACGATGGAAGACCTGCAGAACCGCAAGCTGAACGCGCCGGGCACCTCGGCCAACTGGCTTAGGGACACAGGGGCGACACCGGTCGATGGCGCGCTGACCACCTACTACACCAACATCCAGACCGGCGTGACCGAGGGCACCCTGTCCTTCGCATCGGGCATCCTTCCCACGCGCGTCTACGAGGTCGCCCCCGAGCTGACCCGTGTCGGCATCGGGTCGATGTACTTCGGCGGGATCGCGGCGAACAAGGACTTCTTCGAAGGCCTGCCAGCCCCGGTGCAGGAGGCCTTCCGCGAGGCGGCAAAGGCGACCTCGGTGGCGCATGGCGACTACGTGGCCGACCTTGCCGCGCGCGCAATGGACGAAATGCAGGCCGCGGGTCTGACGGTCCACCAACTGCCCGAAGAAGAGAAAGCGAAGTGGGTCAACGGCCTGCCGAACATCGTCGAGCCGTGGCTGGAACAGACCGGCGACGCGGGCAAGACCGTGCTCAAGGCTTACTTCGATGCGCTGGCCGAACGGGGCGCGACCCCGACCCGGAACTGGGCCGAAGGGCTCTGAGCCTGCCACGCAAGACTGCATTGACCCCTGTCAGCCCGATCCCGGAAGGTCGGGCTGACCCCTACCGCAAAGGCAGGCATTCATGAGCGACGACAGCTCCGCCGATACCCAAGACCAGTTTGTGCCGGCCTTTGCCGAAGCCCCTTTCGGCGCGGCGCTCGGCGGTGTCGCGGCGGCGATGTCGGCGGTCGGCACGGCCTCCATCGGGGCACTGATGCTGCTGATCGTGGCGGATGTGATCGGGCGCAACCTGCTCGACATGCCGATCACCGGCGTGTCGGAGATCGCCGCCCGCACCGTCGTCGCAATCGTGTTCCTGCAGGTGCCCGCCGCGATCCTGCAACGCCGCCTCACCCGTGCGGATTTCCTTGTCCGGCGGATCGGGCGCGCCTCGCCCGCCGCGGTGTCCGTGCTCGAGATCCTGTTCTGCATCACCGGCGCGGTCGTGTTCGCGCTGATCGTCTGGGCGTCCTGGCCGAAGTTCGGTTCCGCCTGGACCACTGCCGAGTTCTTCGGTGTCCAGGGGGTATGGACGATCCCCACGTGGCCCTTCCGCGGGATCACCGTGCTGGGCGCCGCAACCGCAACCCTTGCCGCCCTCTACCGGGTCACACGGGAATTCGAGACGATGAAGGCCGCGCAATGACCACCCTGACCATCGGCTTCATCCTGATCGCCGTCCTGATCGCGCTTGTCCTTCTGGGGATGCAGATCGCCTACGCGCTGTTCTCCGTCGCCTTCGTCGGCATCTGGATCATCCGCGACAACCTCGGCCTGGCCTTCCGTATGCTGGAGCTGACCGCTTATTCCGGCATCGCGGACTACCTCTTTGCCACCATACCGCTGTTCGTGCTGATGGGGCTTCTGGTCAGCGTCTCGAACGTCGGGCGGGACACCTTCGCCGTGGCGGAGGAATTGCTGCGCCGCATGATCTGCGGGCTGGGCATCGCCACCGTCGCCGCCAATACCGTCTTTGCCGCCGTCACCGGCGTCTCCATCGCCTCGGCGGCGGTGTTTACCCGCGTCGCCGTGCCGGAAATGACGCGCCACGGCTACCGTCCGGCCTTTTCGGCAGGCACCGTCGCAGGCTCTTCGGTTCTGGGGATGCTGATCCCGCCCAGCCTTTTGCTGATCATCTACGGCGTGCTGGCAGAGGTCTCCATCGGCGGCATGTTCATCGCGGGCATCATCCCCGGCCTGCTGTTGGCGGGCGGGTTCGTCGTGATGCTGATCGGCCTGACCATCGTCGCGCCGACCTTCGTGCTGATCGATCCCGAGAGCACCCGCGCCCGCAGGCTCGACCGCGATATCACGCCGATGCCACTGGGCGAGATGATCCGTAAGATGATCCCCATCATCCTGCTGGTGATCCTCGTGCTGGGCGGGCTTTACACCGGGTTTTTCACCCCAACCGAGGCCGGCGGCGTCGGGGCCTTCGGCGCGCTCGTGGTCGCGCTTTCCCGCCGCAGCCTCGACCGGCACAAGCTGTGGCAGGTGATGAAGCAGACCGGGGTGATCTCCGTGTCGATCCTGCTGCTTCTGATCGCGGCCTCGTTCTATTCCCGGATGCTGGCCATCGCGGGGCTGCCCAACGCCATCGCGGGGCTTGTGTCGGACTCCGGGTTCGGACCGCTCGGGTTCATCTTCTTCTACGCGGCGATCATCTTGCTGATGGGGATGATCCTCGACAGCACGTCGATCCTGCTGATCATGGTGCCCATCGCCGCCCCCATCGCGCAGAACATGGGGCTGGACCTGATGCACTTCGGAATCGTGACGGTCATCGCGGTCGAGATCGGACTGCTTACACCGCCCTTCGGCATATCTGTGTTCACGGTGCACAACACGCTGAACGATCCGAACGTGTCCGTCGAACAGATCTTCGCCGCCACGTTGCCGTTCATCGCGGTGATGTTGCTGGTGCTGGTGGTCGTGGCCCTTGTGCCGGTGACGGTGACGGTCTTCCTGTAGGCGCGGACAACAGGCACGGCGCAACGGACAGTTGCGCGCCGGACCGTGTGTCACTGCCGGTTGTCCGACGCGGTCCTCAGGGCGCCCGTCAGCGCCAGTCGGAGGGCCCGTTCGCGCAATCCCGAGGGCGGGTCGAGGTCCAGGCGCCCGGCAAGGTCATCCGGCAGCTTGCCCCCGAGTCCGGACAGCATCAGCCGCGCCACGGCAAGGCGGTTCCCCTGCGCGCCAGACAAGATGGAGAGCGCTGGCAAGAGCCGCCGTTCGAGATCGTCGAAATCGCTGCCGAAGGGGAACTCCGGCAGGTTCATCGGCTTCAGCCAGGCGCGCAGGGTCTCGGGTGTGTTGTTGGCCGCGTGGTCCGGTAGCTCGAAATCGGACGCGACCTTCCCGGCTTCTTTGGCCTTGGCCAGCAGGGTGGGTTGAAAGCGGGCGTCGGTCACGCAGAGCATGCGCGCAATGGCCACCTCGTCCGGTTGACCCCGGAGGTCGGCGATGCCGTACTCGGTCACGATGATGTCCCGATAGGCGCGCGGGACGCTTTCGTGCGGATGTGCCCACACGATATTGGAGACCGTCCGTCCGTTCTTTGTCCGGGTCGCCGGCAGGGTCAGGATAGAGCGCGCGCCGTTCAGCGCAAAAGCCTGATCCACGAAGTTGAACTGGCCTCCGATGCCACTGACTTCCTGCGCATTCGCGGTGATGTCGCTGACCACACCGCCCAGAAGCGTGGCCTTCATCGCGGAATTGATGAACCGGGCATCGACGCGGGCGGCACGTTTCGTCTCTTCGTCGCCGTATAGCTGATTGGTGAAAGACACGGGCATCATGCGGATCTTGTCGCGTCGTTCCGGGGGCATCGCGCACAACCGCTCATATAGATCCCGGCAATCCACGAAAAAACCTGCATGGATGGCCGCGCCACAGACTTCTCGGCGGATCACGCCCGCTTCGAACAGCCTCACGAGCCCGTCGACAAGCATTTCGGTCACGGCATAGAGCCCCGCATCGAACGGCCCCGTTTCCCCGAATGTGTCGTCCCTGAAGGGGTTGGACCGGTCTACCCCGGCGAAAGCGCCGGACTGCCGCAGCATCAGCGCGTGCGCCACGGCATCCCCGATGGTGCCGATCCCGACTTGCAGTGTTCCACCGTCCCGCACGGTGCGGGCGACATGCAGGCCGATGGCGTGTTCCGTCAGCCCGACCGGACGCTTGACCACCGAGAATAGCTCGAAATTCGGACCGGGGTCGAGGCACAGGTCCACCTCTGCCCGCGGCAACGTCGCATCGGGCCCGGACATCGCGGGAAGGTTGGCGTTGGTTTCGCCGACCACAAGGAAGCTCTGGCGGCCTGCGCGGCGATCACGCAACAGATCCGACGAGATATCGGTGTTGCAAGACAGGCTGTAGTCCGATCCCATGGGGGCCAGAAGCTGCATCAACACGTTGGGGCGCCAGGCGGCAAGAACGTCGTATGCATGGGTGTAGTTCGCCGGGATGTACCGGCGCTGCATGGCCGGTACGCCAATCCATCGCCCGGCAAGCAGGAAGAACTCGGCCACTTCGACGTTTGGCGGCAGGGTCCCTTCCCGCAGCATGGCCGCGTAAGCCGGTTCGGGGTATTGGCCGAACAGACGGTCTGCCGCAGGTCCCAGAAAGCGTCGCGTCATCTCGTCCTTCATGGGCGGACGTTCCAGTGTCAACGCCGTCAGGATGGACAGGCGGGCATCCGGACGCGCAGCGACGGCCCGGATCAACGCATTGACCAGCGTGACAGGCTTGCCCAGCCCAAGCGGCAAGGCAAGCCTGATGTCGCCACCGGTCCGATCCAAGATCTCGTCGGCGATGGCCTCGGCTGTGGTGCGGTCAGCCAAAATCGTCCCAGCCCGGATCGGGCGCAAATCGCGGTCCGTGTTGCGCCGCGAGTTTCGTCAACACGTCCGGCACATCCCTGCGGACACGGGCATAATGCAGCGGACCTCCGCGGAACGGGGCCCAACCGGTGCCGAAGATCAGCGCGCCATCGACGGTGTCCGCATCCTCGGCAATCCCCTTGCGCAGGCACTCCACCGCGGCGTTGCACATCGGAAGGATCAGCCGGTCGATCACGTTCTGGTCCGGGTCGTCTGCCGGGACTTTGGGCGGCTTCTCGGTTTCGTAGTCATAGAGACCGCGTCCCGCCTTTCGTCCGGTGTGCCCCTTGTCCACCATGTCCTGCAACCACCCCGGCGTCTCGGCCACGGGCACATCCAGCCCCTCGCGCAGGGATAGCGCCACTTCGAGGCAGATATCCAAACCCACGGAATCGGCCAGCGTTACCGGTCCCATCGGCATGCCGAAGGCGAGGGCCGCACGGTCCAGCGCCTCCTTGTCGTGCCCCTCGTCGAGCATCGCGAGCGCCTCCATCATGTAGGGTGCCAGGACGCGGTTCACGAGGAAGCCGGGATAATCCTTCACCCGCGCGGGCAGCCTGTCGATCCCGTTGGCAAACCGGGCAAGGCGGTCCAGCGTATCGGCGGATGCAAGATCGTGAGACACCACCTCGACCAGTGGCATCTTGCTGACCGGATTGAAGAAATGCAGCCCGGCAAAGTGACCGGGCACCGGAGCGGCAGTCACCAGCGACGACAGCGGCAGGCTAGACGTATTGGTGGCCAGAATGGCGCCGGGTTTCATCTGGTCCGCAAGTTCGCCGTAGATCTTCTCCTTCACCTCCATCTTTTCCGGCGCGGCCTCGATGATCAGATCGGCGCGGGCCCGGCCCAGCCGGTCCGGATCGGGCATGAGGCGGTCGAGCGCATCGCGCGTTTCGATCCCGCCGAGATGCCTTTTGCCGCAGATTTCGGTGGCGCGGCGGACGGTTTCGCCCAACGGCGCAAGAGCCACGTCTTCGATGGTGACACGCCGCCCCTGGATCGCGGCCCAAGCAGCAATCTCCGCCCCCATCGCCCCTGCCCCGATGACGTGCACATGGTCTATCCCGTCAGGCCCGGTCGCACCGGACTTCAGCCGCCGCCGCAGGAAAAACACGCGGATCAGGTTCTGCGCCGTTGCACTGTCGAGCAAATCGCAGAAGGACCGCACCTCCGCCTGCTGCATGGCGGATGGATCGCCGCCATGGCGCTCCCACAATTCGATCAGCGCGAAGGGGGCAGGGAAATGCGCGTTCGGCGCCGTCTTCTCGGCCTCCGCGCGCATCCTGTTGGCTGCCAGGCTTCGCGCGGCGCGGGTGCGCAGGGCGCTTGCCCGCAAGCCGCCGCCGTCGTGGCTCAGCTTGCCATTCGCGGCGGCATCCATGGCCGCTTCGACATGTCGCTCCGGCACAAGCGCGTCCAGAATCCCCAGTCGTCTGGCTTTCCGGTCGTGTGCGCTGCGCCCGGTGAGCATCATCTGCATGGCTTCCACCGGGTCGATAAGTTGCGTCAAGCGCACCGTTCCGCCGAGACCCGGGTGAAGTCCAAGCTGTATCTCCGGAAAGCCGACCTTCACCCCCTCGACGCCGATGCGGTAATCGCAGGCAAGCGCGAGTTCGAGACCGCCACCAAGCGTTGCGCCGTGAATGACGGCAATGGTCGGAACCGGCAAGGCGGCCAGCTTGTCCAGCACATCGTGCCCCTGCTGCAGCATCTCTGTCGCGCCCTGACCGCGCAGGTCGGCAAAGCCGTCGATATCGGCCCCGGCGGCGAACCCGCCGCGTTTGGCGGAGCGCAGCGCCACTCCGCGGGGCTGCGCCTGTTTCGCGTCGTCCAGCAAGACGTCCAACTCACGCAACACCGTTTCGGAGATCGTGTTGGTGCTGGTGCCCGGGCAGTCGAGCCAGAGGGTCAGCAGCCCGTCGGTCTCGGCGCGACGCCAGTTCTCCGTTTCGGGGGGGCGGGTGGCGCCGGGGGCGTCATCGGGGTCGATCTCGTTGAACAAGGTCATCACGCAGCCTCCAAAAGCATGGCGCCGCCCAGACCGCCGCCGATGCATTCCGTTGCAATTCCCCGCCTGCCCCCGCGCGCCTTCAGCGCATTGGCGAGGTGCAGCACGATGCGGTTTCCGCTGGTGCCGACCGGATGGCCGAGGCTGATGGCCCCGCCGTCGACGTTCAGGCGCCCCCGGTCGATCCGGCCAAAGGCGGTGTCGTAACCCAGTATGTCGCGGCAGAATGAGTCGTCCTGCCAGGCCGCCAGACAGGCAAGCACCTGCGCGGCGAAGGCCTCGTTGATCTCCCAAAGGTCGACATCGTCGACCGAGAGGCCGTGACGCTGCGCCAGCGGTGTCGAGGACAGGACCGGACCCAGCCCCATGATGCGCGGGTCGAGCGCCGCCCATTGCGTATCGACGATGCGGGCCAGCGGGGTCAGGCCATGGGCCTCCACGGCGGTTTCCGAGGCGAGGATGACCCATGACGCCCCGTCCGTGATCTGGCTCGAATTTCCGGGCGTTACCTTGCCGAACGGCTTTTCGAAGGCAGGGTCCAGCTTTGCCAGCTTGTCGATCGAAGAATTGGGCCGCACACCGTCGTCCACCTCGTGTACATTGCCGTCCCGGTCGAAGACCGGCAGCACCTCGCCCCTGAGCCGTCCTTCCTCCTGCGCGGCGGCAAGGCGATGGTGGCTTTCATCGGCATAGGTATCCGCCATCTTGCGATCGATACCGAAGCGGTGGGCCAGCACTTCTGCGGTCTGTCCCATGTTGAGCGCCGTGATGGGATCGGTCAGCCCGCGCTCCAACCCGATCACGGGCGAAAAGAATTCCGGCCGGACGTCTGCGATGGCTTTCGCCTTGTCCAGCGGCCCCCGTGCCCGGGCCATCTCGCCGAACCATTCGGTCGCGTCGCGGTTATAGACCAGCGGCGCATGGCTGAGCGCCTCCGTGCCGCCGGCAAGGATCATTTCATGACTGCCCTCGCGGATATAGCGATAGGCCGTGTCGATGCTCTGCATGCCGGACCCACAGTTGATCTGCACCGTGAACGCGACTTGGTTCTCTCCCATGCCAAGTCTGATTGCCGCCACCCGGGCCGGGTTCATCTCGTCCTGAATGACGTTGACACAGCCAAGGATCACGAGGTCGAAGGCCGTGGGTTCGAACGGTTGCCGCAACAAGAGAGGTCGCCCGGCCTGCACGGCGAGGTCTACGGGGGTGAACGGGCCAGGGCGACCACGGGCCTTGAGGAAAGGCGTGCGCGCGCCGTCGACGATGTATACGGGGCGGCTCATTCGGCGGCCTCCTTCCAGTCGGTCGGTGGGGTCATTTCGGGGTAGAGATCCGCCAGCTCTTCCGGCGTGTAGTCGTCCACGGCGACAACCTTCTGCACAGCCTCCTGCATTCTCTGCAGCTGGGCATATTCGGCCTCAGAGAGCAGTCCTGCGTCCAGCCCTTCCTGCGGGGTTTTGCGCACATCGCGCAGACGCTTTTCCAGAGGGGCCGCTTCCAGCACCAGCTTGTACGCCGTATCGAGCAGGCCCAGACCACTGTCGGGCTTGGGCGCGTAGTAGTGGCCGACCAGACGGCTGCGGGTGTCCGATGGCTCGTAGATCAGCTTGGCGACCTCCTCGATCACCTGATCCGAGGGACCCCGCGCATGGGCACCGGGACGTAGGATGGGCCGCAGCAGCCAGCCGACCCAGCGTGCGGGCATGTTGGCGATCACCTCGTCGAGCGCGCGACCGATCCGGGCGAAACTCGTTTCGGTGGCATGGCGCACCAAGGGCAGGTCGGCGTCGTGACGCCCGTCGTCTTCCCAACGCTTCAGCACGGCAGCCACGAGATACATCTCCGACAGCGCATCCCCCAGCCGGGCCGAGATCATCTCGCGCCGCTTCAGACCGCCCCCCAGCGTCAGGAACGCCATGTCCGCCGTCAGGGCAAATGCCGCAGACCAGCGCGACAGGCGCCGATAGAACGGTGTCGCCTTGCCTGCATCGTCGGGGGCCTTGCCACGCCCGGTCCAAGCCGACCATCCCGCGCGACAGACCGTTCGGAGGGAGTGTCCGACGTGCGCCCAGAAATGGGTGTCGAAGGAGTCGAGCGATTTGTCCGGGTCCGGCTCCTGTATCGCTTCGATTTCGTCCAGCAGATGCGGATGGGCCCTGATGGCCCCTTGCCCGAAGATGATCAGGTTGCGGGTCACGATGTTCGCGCCCTCGACCGTGATCCCGATGGGAATGGCGCGATAGTGCGACTGGAGATAGTTCAACGGACCGTCGATGACCGCCTTGCCTGAATGCACATCCATGGCATCGTTGATCGTTTCACGCATCCGGGTCGTGGCGTGATACTTCATGATCGCGGATATCACGGCCAGCTTGTACCCGTCGTCCAACGCCGCCGTCGTCAGGCGGCGGCCCGCATCGATCGTGTAGGCGTTGGAAGCGATGCGGGCCATGGGCTCCTGCACGCCGCCGAACAACCCGATGGGCAGATTGAACTGTTTGCGGATGCGGGAATAGGCGCCGGTGCTGTGCGCGGACATGGCTGCCGCTGCGGCCGACAGCGATGGCAGTGAGATTCCGCGCCCGGCGGCCAGCGCACTCATCAGCATCATCCATCCGCGCCCCGCATAGTCCGGCCCGCCGATGATATGGTCGAGCGGCACGAAGACGTCCTTGCCGGTGGTCGGCCCGTTCATGAACATGGTCCCCGAGGGCAGGTGCCTGCGGCCGGTCTCCACCCCCGGCAAATCCGTCGGAACGAGCGTGCATGTGATCCCTATGTCATCGACCTCGCCCAGCAGGTGGTCCGGGTCGCGCAGCTTCAGGGCAAGACCCAGCACCGTGGCGACCGGCGACAACGTGATGTAGCGCTTGGCCCATGTCATGCGGATGCCAAGCACCTCTTCGCCATTCCACTGCCCCTTGCAGACGACGCCTTCGTCCGTCATGGCCGACGCGTCCGATCCGGCGTCTTCGGAGGTGAGCCCGAAGGCGGGCAGTTCTTCGCCGCGCGCGAGGCGTGGCAGCCAGTGCCGTTTTTGCGCGTCGGTGCCGAATTGCAGGATCAGTTCACCGGGACCGAGCGAATTGGGCACCATGACCGTCACCGCCGCCACGACGGAATGCCCCGCGATGTAGCGCACGACTTCCGAATGGGCATAGGCAGAGAAACCGAGTCCGCCGTGCTCCTTCGGGATGATCATGCCGAAAAAGCCTTCGTCGCGCAGATAGGTCCACGCCTCGCGGGGCAGATCGCCGGTGCGCCTGTCGATATCCCAGACGTCGATCATGTCGCAGAAGGTCCGGCATGGCCCGTCGATGAAATCCCGCTCCTCGTCGGTAAGGGCGGGCGCCTTCATGCTGCGCAGCATCGTCCAGTCCGGATTGCCGGAGAACAGTTCCGCCTCGAAGTGGACGTCTCCGGAATAGACGGCTTCGGCCTCTGTCGAGGACAGCGACGGCATCGCCCCCCTCGCCCACTTCAAAATCGGCTTGGTGACGTAATTCTTTCTGAATGACATGGCGGTTCCTCCACCCGGAAAACGCCCCGGCGGTGGAAGGGTTCCTGCTGCGCTGCATTCCGGGCGGATGACGTTCCGTCGTGCGCACGTCGCGATCGAGCGCATCTGGACGGCTTTGGCGATGCACCGCGTCCGGGTTGTTTGCGATCCGGGACGGTGTTCGGCCACGCGCCCTTGGGTATCGTTGCCGGCGCCGACGGATCAACGCGCATACACTCTTCGCGGGAAGTCGACACTCATTTTATCGCGCCCGGAGATTGACGGACAAGCCGTATCCGTGCTTAACGATCCGCGATGGTTCCCGGAACGCCAGCAAGCCAACCGGGATGAAAAGGGAACACGGTGAGGATGTCCGCAAGGTGCCGAATCCGCGACTGCCCCCGCAACTGTGAGCGGAGAGCGATCCTGAGAACACCACTGGGCCGGTAGGCGGCTCGGGAAGGTTCGGGAAAGCGTTGACCCGCAAGTCAGGAGACCTGCCATCTCCGGCGCGCTCCGCGCCGCAGTCACTTTTAACCGGGCGGGGTGTCCGGCAGGAGATGTGCTATGTTTGGACGGCTCTTTGTGCCCGATGTCATCGCTGGTCTGCCCGCCCCGCATTTGTGCGGAGGGCACCATGGCAGATGCACGGATAATTCCCCTGAGACGACACGACGACGGTTGCGGCGCGGGCCGCTTTGAGGGTCCGCCCGTGGAATGGGTTCTCTTTGCCTGTTCGTCGGCCAACCTGAGCGCAGGCGGTTTCCACCGACTGGAGGCGATCTGCGCCGCGGCGACGGAACGCCCCCACATGCTCATCCGCCTAGAAGACATGGGCCGGAGCCTGTTCGAGGCGCTGGACGAGATGCGGCGCGGCGGCGCCCGCGCGATCCGGCTGCAACCCATCGGACTGCCGTTTCCAGAGAGCCTTCTGGCCTGGCTTCCCGGCGTTCTGGCCGACTGGTCTCTACGACCGGTCAATGCGGCCATCGGCGTGACACTCGGCCCAGAGCCATCCCGCATGGATGCCGGCCCCACCGAGATGCTGCGCGACCTGCTTGCCGCGCCTTCGACGTCGGTCGAAAATGTGAAACCCGCGCTCGGCAAGCCCGGCTGGGACACCCCTCCCGATTTCGACTTTCATCTGCTGGTCTGCACCGGGCCGCGTTGCCAGATGCGCGATGCCGCGAGTCTCAGCCATGTCCTCAAGGCCGAATGCGCCGAGGCGGGCATCGCGAAGCGCTGCCTGACGACGACCACCGGCTGCATCTTTCCCTGCAACAAGGGGCCCGTCGTCGCGGTCTACCCGCTAGGCGACTGGTTCCACGTACCGGACCGCGCGGCAGCCCGACGCCTCGTGCGTGAGGTGCTTTGCGCGGGGCGCGGACTGCCTGACCTGCACATCCACACCGCCCGGCTCAGCCAGCCCAGTCAACACACGACGCCCCACAGGAGCACCATATCATGAGACACCTTGCGACCACGCTGGCCCTCGCCGCCCTTACTTTTGGCCAGCCCGCCCCGGCGCAGGAGGCCGATCAGCCGATCCGCGTGATTACGTCGTTCCAGATCGACAGCATGGACCCCGAGTCCGAGGGTTTCTGGTTCCAGGAATTCGGCGTGGCCGAGTTGCTGATGGAATTCCAGCGTGATGGCTCCGTGGCGCCCTGGCTGGCCGAAAGTCTGGAACAGGTGGACGACCTGACCTGGGTTATCACGCTCAACAAGGGGGTGACGTTCCAGAACGGCCGCCAACTGGACGCGGATGCGGTGAAGCGGCTGATGGACTTCCGGCTGGCGAACAAGGCGTCGCTGCAAGGCGTCGTGCCGCCAGAAACGACCTTCGACGTCACTGGCCCGCTGGAAATCACCGTGAAGACACCGGTGCCGCTGCCCGAGTTCCCGAACGTGCTGGCCCACGAAAGCTATTTCCTGATCTACGATCTCGATGCCGTGGAGGCCGCGAACGGGGACTGGGAGGCGCTGGAACATGCCGGTATCTATACGGGCCCCTACGAGGTGACCGACCTGACTGACGCGGCCCTGACCGCCACCCGCAACGAAAACTACTGGCGTGGTACGCCGGCCATGCCGGGTGTTACCGTCACCTTCGTGACCGACCTCAATGCCCGGGTGCTGGCGATCCAGAACGGCGAAGGGGATATCGCGCTTTATCCGCAGATCTCGGCCAAGCCGGTCTACGACGCCACGCCGAACGTGAACCTCGCCTTGGGCGACCTGTCCACCGGCGGCTATGCGGCCTTCATGAACACCGAAGAGGGGCCGCTTGCGGACGTCGCCGTCCGGCGCGCCCTGATGAAGTCCATCGACTATGCCGAGGTGTCCGATGCGGTGTTCCGGGGCGCCACGGCAGAAGCAGAGGGGCTGTATTCCACGGCCTTCCCCTGGGCCGTGGCGAACTACGAACACGACCCCGAAGAGGCCGCGCGCCTGCTCGACGAGGCTGGCTGGACCCTGGACGGCGACATCCGGACGAAGGACGGCGCCCCCCTGACGGTCAAATTGGTGATCTACCCGCAACAGCCCGACCTCGTGCCCCTGTCGAACGCGCTGCAGGCCTATCTGCGCGCGCTTGGTGTCGGCACCGAAATACTGTCGGTGGACGACGTCAACGAGGCGATAACCTCCGGTTCGATCGACTGGGACATGGCGCTGCTGGGCAACGGGTCGGCCACCGTCGGCGCGGTGCAGGGTTTTCTCGCCCGCTATCTGGCCTCGGACGGCAACCGGAACTATGCGGGGTATTCCAACGCCCGCATGGACGACCTGATCGCGGCGCTTGCCGTGGAGGTGGACAAGACCGCAAGAAACGAGATCCTGCGCGAGATTCAGGGCATCCTGGTCGAAGACGATCCCTACGTGTTCAACGTGACCATGCTGCGCCCGCGGGCGCTGGTGTCGGACGCCTGGTCGACCTACGAGCCCGGTGTCGCCTGGCGGCATATCGGCTGGCAGACCGCGCCCGACGCGGTGCGGTGACGTGATCCGGGTCGCCCTTCGACGCCTTGCCCAGGCCGCGCTGACCGCGCTTGCCGCCAGCCTGCTGGTCTGGGCGATGCTGCCGCTTGCGCCGGGCGACCCGGCGTACCGGATCCTGAAATCGCAGGCGCCGGAACATGAACCCACCCCCGCCGAGATCGCCGACCTGCGCGAGGACATGGGCCTCGACCGGCCGTTCCCGGTACGATACGCGGCCTGGCTTGGGCGCGTGGTGCAGGGCGATCTCGGCGTGTCGTGGCGGACCGGCCAGCCGGTCTCGGACGAGATCGCTCGACGCCTTCCGGCGACCCTCACCTTGCTGGGCCTTGCACTGGCCGTCTCCGTTTTGGTGGCGCTGGCCCTCGCGCTGATCTCGGCGGCATTCCGGGATCGCTGGCCGGACAGGCTCATCCGTGCCTACACGCAGGTCGGTGCGGCATTGCCGACGTTTCTGTTCGGCCTTCTGGCGCTGCAATACGTCGTCGTGGGTGCCGGTGTGGGCCGGGTGCTGTCGGGCGGCACGCTCGGCATGGCCATCCTGCCCGCGTTGATCATCGGCGTCGACCGCGCGGCGGGGTGGACGCAGCTTTTGCGGGCCTCGCTGATCGACGCCATGAACAGCGGCTACGCCCAGGTGTCCCGCGCCCGTGGCGCACGATCACGGCGCACCCTGCTGATCCACGCCCTACCCAACGCGGCCCTGCCTTTCCTGACAGCCATCGGCGTGTCCATCGGGGCACTGCTGGGCGGTTCGCCGATCATCGAGGAGCTGTTCACCTGGCCCGGCCTTGGCAGCTACACGCTGGCGGCGCTGACAGCGCGGGACTTTCCGGTGATCCAGGCCTTCGTGCTTGTCTCGGCCGGTCTGTACGTCGTCTCCAGCCTGCTGATCGACCTGGCCGCCATCGCCATAGACCCCCGACTGCGCGCGGCCCGGGCATGAGCGCGATCTGGCCCCGTCTAGGCGTGGCGCGCGCCCGTCCGCCCGACACTACGCCGACCCGTAGGCTGCTTCCCCGGTTGTGGCGGCACCGCAGCGGGCGTGCGGGGCTTATCCTTGGCGGTCTGCTGCTGGCTTTCGCGCTGATCGGCATGGTCTGGACACCCCATGAACCCGACTGGCCCGACTACGCCGTGGCTTTGCAGGGTCCCGGCACGACACACCTGCTTGGCACCGACGACACCGGGCGCGACCTGCTGTCCCGGCTGATGGACGGCGCGCACCGGACTCTGGGCGCGGCGTTGACGGTGCTGGGCGGGGTGTTTGCCATCGGTCTTGTCTATGGCACGGTCTCGGGACTGGCCGGAGGACCGGTCGACACGGTGATGATGCGTGTCGCCGACGTGATGATGAGCCTGCCCGGACTTGTCCTCGCCTTCGCCGTGATCGGCGTGCTCGGACCCGGTTTCGTCAACCTGCTGATCGCGCTGATCGTCGCGGACTGGGCCTGGTATGCCCGGCTGGCGCGCTCGATGGCCATCGGCAGCGGGAACAGGCCCGACGTGATCGCCGCGCGCATGGCCGGTGTGCCGGGCTGGCGGATCGTGACCCGCCACATCCTGCCGGGGATCGCGCTGCATCTCGGCGTCGTCGCCTCGCTTGCGTTGGGCGGTATGGTGGGCGCGATTTCGGGCCTTTCGTTCCTTGGCCTCGGCGTGCAGCCGCCCCGGGCGGAATGGGGGGCGATGCTGTCGGGGGCGCGCCTGTTCTTCGCGGTCGCGCCATGGCTGTTGTGGGGACCCGCTGTCCTGATCTTCCTCTCGGTCCTGTCCGCGAACCTGATCAGCAACGGCCTACGCGACGTGCTCTCTGTGGACGGGCGGCGATGACTCCGGTCCTCGACTGCCGCAACCTCACCGTGTCCTACGGAACCGGCCCCACGGTCACCGGTGTCAGCTTTTCCCTGAAAGCGGGCGAATGCCTTGCGCTGGTCGGCGAGTCCGGCTCCGGCAAGTCGACGATTGCACAGGCGGTCCTCGGGCTTCACAGGCCCGGGACCCGGGTTTCAGGGCGGCTTTCCCTGTTGGGGCACGACCTCATCTCTGCCAGCGAGGACGAACTCACCCGCCTGCGGGGCACCCTTGTCGGCTACGTTGCACAGGACCCCTATTCGGCCTGCGATCCGCTGCGCACCGTCGGGCACCACGTGGGCGAAGCCTGGCGAAGCCGTGGCCTCAGGCCCGCCCGCGATTGCATCGCCAAGCGCCTGACGGCCACGGGGATAGACGACGCGCCACACTTTGCGACGAAGGCCCCGCATTGCTGGAGCGGAGGGATGCTGCAACGTGCCTGCATCGTGGCCGCCACCGCCCATGTGCCGACGCTTCTTGTGGCGGACGAGCCGACAAGCGCGCTGGACGCCCACCGCGCCGAAGAGATCCTGGCGACGTTACGCGCGAGCGGCTCGGCGATCCTGCTCATCAGCCACGATCTCGAACTCGTGCGCCGCCACGCGGACCGGGCCGCAATCCTGCACGAGGGACGGATCGTCGACGACGTGCCTGTATCCGCGCTCGACGATGGGGCACGGCATGTGGCGACACGCCGGCTGGCCGGCGCGGTGAGCTCTCCTCCGGTCATGCGGCCGCAGCCGCCGGGCGAGGTTCTGGTGGCCTGCAAGGACGTCACACGCAGCTACGCCGGAGCCCCCCGGACCATCGGCCCGCTCAGCTTCGAGGTTCGTGCCGGGGCCTGCATCGGGCTCGCCGGCCCGTCCGGATCGGGCAAGTCGACCGTGCTGCGCACGCTGGCCGGGCTCGATACGCCCGATACGGGACAGGTTTGGCGTGCCCCCGAACTCAGCCGTGCCGGTGCGATCATGCCCGTCTTTCAGAACCCGGCCGCCAGCCTCAACCCGTTCTGGCCGGTTTGGCGGACGATCAGCGAACCTGCGTCCGTCACCAGGCGCATCCGCACCGAGGACCGCAAGGCAATCGCGCGCGACCTGCTTTGCAAGGTCGGGCTGGACCGCGCCGACATCAATGCCCGCCCTTCCGAATTCTCGCTTGGTCAGTGTCAGCGGATCGCCATTGCCCGCGCCGTTGCCGCGCAGCCCCGTCTGTTGGTCGCCGACGAGCCGACAAGCGCGCTCGACACGGTCTCGCGCGCCATGGTGGCCGACCTGCTGGCCAAACTGGTGGAAGAGGGAATGGCCCTTGTCGTTGCAAGCCACGATCCGTGGCTGCACCAGCGACTGAATGCGGAAACCCTCACGCTCGGTTGATTGCGCGGAGGCGCTCCTGCAGAACCGCCAAAGGTCCGGCCCGGGCAATTTGGCTGACCAGACCGCACGCGAACGGTTCAGGTGTCAGTAGGTCGGGTGGAACCGGCCCGCGGGAGAGAGGGTAAAGATCTCGACCCCGTCCGAGGTCACGCCCACCGAATGCTCGAACTGCGCCGACAACGACTTGTCGCGCGTCACAGCGGTCCAGTCGTCGCCCAGCACCTTGGTTTCCGGTCGGCCCAGGTTCACCATCGGCTCGATGGTGAAGAACATGCCTTCTTCAAGCCGCGGTCCCGAACCCGGTCGACCGTAGTGCAGAACGTTCGGGGGCGCATGGAACACCCGGCCCAGCCCGTGGCCGCAGAAGTCGCGCACCACCGACATGCGGTGCCCTTCCACAAAGGTCTGGATGGCGTGGCCGATGTCACCGAAGGTGTTGCCGGGTTTCACCGCCTCGATCCCGTGCATCAGGGCGTCGTGCGTGACCTCGATCAGCCGCTCCGCCTTGCGGGGCAGCTTGCCGGCGACATACATCCGTGAACTGTCGCCGAACCAGCCATCCAGGATCACCGTCACATCGATGTTCAGGATGTCGCCGTCCTTCAGCTTCTTGTCGCCGGGAATGCCGTGGCAGACCACGTGATTGACCGAGATGCAGGACGCATGCTGGTAACCCTTGTAGCCGATGGTGGCCGAGGTGGTGCCCAGCTCCGTCACGCGGCGGGTGATGAAATCGTCGATCTCGCCGGTGGTTGCGCCGACATCCACCTTGTCCGCGACCTCGTCGAGGATCTGGGCCGCGACCTTGCCCGCCGCATGCATGCCGGCAAAGTCCGCAGCGTCATGGATGCGGATGCCCTCTCGGGTGATGCGGCCTGCGGTATCCTGGTTCAATGCGGGTCTCCGTTCACTTTCAGCAAGATTTAGGACCTTTTGGCCGAAGATGCCAGTGCGTCAGCTTGGCAATCCGCCCCGACGCGGTCTAGGATTTGCCTTGTTTGATTGACTGACCGGATTTTCACCATGAGACATTTGCTTCCGCTTTTCGCCTGCCTCGCCCTTGCCGCGCCCGTCCCGGCGCTTGCCGACGCGTGCCGCGACCGGATCGCCGCCATGTTCGATGGCGGCCCGCTGGACCCGTTCGCACGGCCGCCGCACAGCTTTGTCGGCACGACCTACGACGCCGCCGGAAACGTCCGGTGGATCTACGAGGCGCGCTACGAGACACCGCTCAAGACCGTGGGCGGGATGCAGGGCGGGCAACAGGTTCTGCTCGACGGGTCCGACAGCTGGATGGGGGCGTCTCCCGACGGACCGTGGACGAAGGCCCCGAACCTGATCCCCGACGACCACGAAGGATTCATCCGCGCGCAAATGGCGCAGAACGTGAAGAACCTCGACCGCACCGACTGCCCCGGCATGGCGGACGTCGATGGCACGACACTGGAGAAGTTCGTCTATTTCACGAAGACCGACCCGACGCCCGAATCCGCCGGGGCTTGGTTCGGCGCCCTGAACACCGTTTTCGTCCACCCCCAAAACGGCCGGGTGATGCGCTGGGAGACCTCCGAAAGCGTGGCGCATTACGCGCCTGATCCGTCCGGCGACGTTCAGGTGAACGTGTACACCTACGATCCGGCGATCACCGTCTCTCCGCCCAGGTGACGGCCCGAAGAACCTTTCCCTCCGGTGCGCGGCGGCGTAAGGCGCGCGTGAGTATTGGAAAGGACGTCCCATGTCGCATGTCACCCTTGTCCGCCACGGCCAGGCCAATTCCGCCGCGCGGGACGAATTGGAATATGACCGCCTGAGCGAGCTTGGCTGGCAACAGGCGGAATGGCTGGGCGGCTGGTTCCGCTCCACCGGAGAGAAGTTCGCGCGGGTCTACACCGGCACCCTGCGCCGGCATGTCGAAACCGCCGAGGCCATCGCGCCCGACTGTCTCGAAGGGCCGATCCGCGACCCGCGCCTGAACGAGCTGTCCTATTTCGACCTCGCCACACTGGTCGAGTCGCAGCACGGCCTGATGATGCCGGTGGACCGGGAGGCCTTTGTCTCGCACCTGCCGAAGATGTTCGGACTCTGGCAGGAAGATCGGATCGAGGATGCGCCGGAAACCTTCGCCGCCTTCGAAGCCCGCGTCCGCGCGGCACTGACAGAGATCGCCGAGGGTGAGGGACGCGCTCTGATCGTCACCTCCGGTGGGCTGATCGGCATGGCGATGCGGATCGTGATGCGGCTGGACCTGACGGCCATGGCCCATGCCTGCCTCGCGATCGAGAATACCTCGCTGCACCGTATCCAGCCGCTGCCGAGCGGGCTGGCGCTGACGCAGTTCAACGCGCTGCCGCATCTGGATACGCCGGACCGCCTGTTCGCGCGCAGCCACCTCTAGACGGTTCGCGCTCCGAAATCGGCGCTTTCCGCTTGAACCCCGGCGCGGGGGACGCTTCCCTGCGCGGACACGAAGAACACGGGAGACACGCGCTTGACCCACCTCTGGATCCGCTCCGAGAGCCGCCCCAACGAAGAGCGCGTCGGCCTGACGCCCGATGGGGTGAAGGCCCTGCGCGCAAAGGGCATCGCCGTGACAGTGGAGGAAAGCCCCCACCGCGTGCTGCCACTGGACAGCTTCACAGCCGCAGGTGCCGATGTCGCACCCGAGGGGTCATGGCCCGACGCGCCGGCCGACGCCATCGTTTTCGGCCTGAAGGAACTCCCGGACGATGGCATGGCCCTGCGCCACCGGCACATCATGTTCGGCCATGCCTTCAAGCGGCAGTCCGGCTGGGATGGCTTCCTGCGCCGTTTCGGCGAAGGAGGCGGCGCGCTCTACGATCTCGAATATCTCGTCGACAAGGACAACCGGCGGGTCGCGGCCTTCGGGTTCTGGGCGGGCTACGCCGGGGCTGCGGTCAGCGCACTGGCCTGGGCGGCGCAGGCGCGCGGCACGGTCTGCGGCCCTGTCGGCACGTGGAAGGACGCCGACGCCCTTCAGGACGAGGTTCGCGCGGCGCTGGCCGACGCCCCTCAGGCCCGCGCCCTCGTGATCGGCGCGCTGGGGCGTGTGGGGTCGGGCGCGCAGAAGTTGTGCGAACAGATGGGCATACCGGTGACCGGCTGGGACATGGCCGAGACCGCACACGGCGGCCCCTTCCCCGAAGTGCTGGAGCATGAAATCTTCTTCAACTGCATCCTCGCCATGCCGGGCGTGCCGGTCTTCGTGCCGCCGGACGCAGGCGGTCGGGCGCGCCGCCTGGGCGTGATCGGCGACATCGCCTGCGATCCGTCGAGCGACTACAACCCCGTGCCTGTCTACGACGCGGTGACAAGCTGGGAGTCGCCGGTGGTCCGGGTGCACGACGCGCCGCCGCTGGACGTGATGGCGATCGACAACCTCCCCTCTCTCCTGCCGCTGGAATCCTCGCTGGACTTCGCGGCGCAGCTTCTGCCGCACCTGCTGACACTCGACCGGATCGACGCGGGCGTCTGGGGGCAGGCACATACGACATTCGAAACACATCTGAAGGAGGCCACGGAATGACGGTACACTGGATCGGAACGGGGCTGTCGACGGTCCCGGGACTGCGGCGGCTGATCGACGAGGGCGTGCCGATGACGGTCTGGAACCGCACGGTGGACAAGGCGCGCACGGCGGTCGGCGACAGGGACGTGGAGGTCCGCGCCTTTACCCCCGATGCTCTGAAGGGCGCGCTGGAGCCGGGCGACGTGGTGGTCTCCATGCTCCCCGCGGACTGGCACGTGCCGCTGGCCGAGATGGCGCTGGAGGCGGGCGCGCAGTTTGTCTCGTCCTCCTACATCTCGCCCGAGATGCGAGCGCTGGAGTCGAAGGCGCGGGCGGCGGACGCGCGGCTGGTGAACGAGGTCGGCCTCGACCCCGGCATCGACCACCTGATGGCGCACTGGCTGGTGGCCGACTACAAGGCTTCGCCCGCGTTCGACAAGGAGAACGCGGTCTCCTTCACCTCCTACTGCGGCGGTGTGCCGAAGGTGCCCAACGCCTTCCGGTACAAGTTCTCCTGGGCGCCGGTTGGCGTGCTGAAGGCCCTGCGCTCGCCTTCACGGTCCATCCGGCACCATGAAACGCTGGAGGTGGCGCACCCCTGGGACGCGCTGACACGCTACGACGCGCCGCTCGACCCACCGGAAAGCTTCGAGGTCTACCCCAACCGCGACTCGCTGCCGTTCATGGCGGAGTACGGCTTTGGCGGCGACTGGAAGGTGAAGGACTTCGTGCGCGGCACGCTGCGGCTGAACGGCTGGGCGGAGGCGTGGAAGGACATCTTCGCCGAGGCGCCGGCGGCCTCGGACGCGCGCCTGCAGGAGATCGCCGACAAGCTGCTGGCCGAGAACGGATACGACGAGGGCGAGCCGGATCGCGTGGTGCTCTGCGTGTCGCTGAAGGCCGAGCGCGAAGGCAGACCGGTCTACCACAAGACATGGGTGATGGACGCCTGGGGCGACGCGCGCGGCTCGGCCATGGCGCGGCTGGTGTCGGTGCCGGTGAGCTGGGCGGTGCAGGCGGTGCTGGCCCGCGAGGTGCCCGCCGGCGTGAGCGCGGCACCCTCCGACCCGCGGCTGGTGACGCGCTGGCTGGACGGCGTGCAGGAGCTGGCGCAGCGCATGACCGTTGTGGATCACCTGTCCTGAGCGCCCGCTTATGAGGTTATGGGCTCTGCCGTTGTTGATATGGCCCGGTGTCGTCGCGGCGGCGCCGGTCTGCCAGGATGTCTCGGCCAGGGAAGGCTGGCAGCAGGCGATCTTTCCGGTAGGGATCGTCGAGGACGTCCAGGTGACGGGCGCATGGACGGTTGCGGACGGCGTGCACGAGCCGGTGGGCGCGCCGGGCCACCTTGGCGCCGTGGCGGAGGTCCTGTCCCAGAGCGGGACGCGGCGTGTGGACCCGGGCGCGGCGCATGGCACGCTGCTTTACAGGGTAGAGGCGAACGGCGTGTCGCGGCAGGGCACCTGGGCCGCGTTCAAGACAGCCCTCGATTCGACGGGGCCGTTCCGGATGAACGGCGGCACGCTGCTGTTCCGGATCAACGAGACCGACCCGGGGCTGTCCGACAACGCCGGTACGCTGACGGTATGCTTGATGTATACGGAGTGACGGCGCGCAGGCGGAGTAAATCTCCGCCCTACGGAAAGTCGGGTGTCCGTTTCTCCGACCGAAACGGCGGAGGGGGCCCTGTCCCCGCCCCTTCGGGCCCCCCCGAGGTATTGTCGCCAAGATGAAGGGAATCAGTCCGCCTTGGGCAGCCGCGGGGCGGCGCGGTCGAGCGCGAGATCGGCATCGGAGAACCGGAAGGGCGAGCGGACGCCGGGGATGCCTTCGGGGGCGATCCGCAGGCCGCGGGCAACGACCTGCGGGTCGGCGAAGACCTCGGCCATGTCGTTTATCGGGCCGGCGGGAATGCCTTCGGCCTCGCAGGCCGCCAGCAGGTCGTCCTTCGTCAATTGACGGGTGCCGGATTCCAGCCGTTCGGTCAGTTGCGCACGATGGGCGATGCGGGCGGCGTTGGAAATGTATTCAGGCTGTGTACCGATATCCTCCATGCCGAGCACACGGGTCAGGCGCCGGAACTGCGCATCGTTGCCGGTGGCGATGATGATGTGCCCGTCACTGCATTCGAAGACCTGGTAGGGCGTGAGGTTCGGGTGGTAATTGCCGGTGCGTTCCGGCGGGGTCCCGGTGGAGAGGTAGTTGAGCGCCTGGTTCGCCATGGTTGCCACGGCGCAATCCAGAAGCGCCATGTCGATGTGCTGACCGCGCCCGGTGCGGTCGCGCTGGTGGATCGCGGCGAGGATGGCGGAAACGCTGTAGAGCCCTGTGAAGAGGTCGGTGATTGCCACGCCGGCGCGCTGCGGTTCGCCGTCCGGCGCGCCGGTGATCGACATGAAGCCCGACATGCCCTGAATGATGTAGTCGTAGCCCGCACGGTGCGCATAAGGCCCGTCCTGCCCGAAACCGGTGATCGAGCAGTAGACGAGACGCGGGTTCAGCTTGGCCAGCGACGGGTAGTCGAGACCGTATTTCGCCAGCCCGCCGACCTTGAAATTCTCGATCAGGATGTCGGCATCCGCCACCAGATCCCGCACCCGGGCCTGACCTTCTTCGGTCGTCAGGTCCACCGCCACCGATGTCTTGCCCCGGTTGCACGAATGGAAGTAGGCGGCGGAGCGATCGTCTTCGCGGTCGATGAAGGGCGGCCCCCAGCGGCGCGTGTCGTCGCCTGCGACGGCCTCGACCTTGATGACGTCGGCGCCCATGTCGGCCAGCGTCTGGCCGGCGAAGGGACCTGCCAGGATGCGGGCCAGCTCGACGACCTTGAGGCCTTCGAGCGGGCCGCGCGGTGCCGACGTCATTCGCCGAGCTTCTCGTCGAGGATCTTCGAAAAGTCCCGGTAGTTCATGTTCGAGTACTTCTCGCCGTCGATGATGAAGGACGGTGTCGAATCGATGCCGTCGCGCTTGGCGTTTTCCTGGAACCAGACGAGGAGGGTGCGCAGCTTGTCTCCGTCGGCAAGGCAGGCGTCGAGCTGTTCGTTGTCGATCCCTGCAATGCGGCCGATCTTTCGTAGCTCATCCGCGACACCGGCGTCGTTGCCGTCGCGCGCGGGGGCGAGGATGGTGTCCTGGCCCTTGTAGATCAGGTCGGTGATGCCGAAGAACTTCTCGGGGCCGCCGCAGCGCGCGATCATCGACCCCCACATGCCGTACTTGTCGAAGTAGACCTCGCGGTAGATGAACTTCACCTTGCCGGTGTCGACGTAGTTCTTCTTCAGTTCGGGGATCAGGGTCTTTGCCGCGTTGGCGCAGTGCGGGCATGTATACGAGGCGTATTCAATGACCTCGACCGGTGCGTCCGGGTCGCCCATGACCATCTCGGTGATGGTGGATGTGTCGACCTCTGCGGTGCTTTCCTGCGCGTTGGCCGCACCGGGAAGCGCGATGTTCGCGCCGGTGCCCTGCGCGCCCTGCGTGATGTACCACGCGCCGCCTGCTGCCAGTCCCAGCGCCACGAGGGCGCCCGAAAGGATCCTGTTCATCTGTCTTGCCTCTCTTGAGTTCAGTCCGCAGAGCGGGGCTCGCGCCGCCCTGCCTTCGATATGACGTTTGCCCCCAGACGTTCAAGCGCTGCGCGCAGGCCCTCGTCGGTCACGGCCTGCGCCGCTTGCCGGGCTTCCGCCACCGCTTGCGGATCGGGGGTACGACCGGTCTCCTCCGGTTTGCGGTGCCGGAAGTCCGCCTGCCCCTCGGCAAAGCCGGTGGGCGCGGTCTGGGTCAGGATGACGTGGCGGATCGCCGGGTAGCCGTAGACCGCATTGATCCGGTCGAGGATCTCGCGTTTGCGCATTTCCAGCATCGGGGCGAAGGCGCCGCGGGTCAGGATCACCAGCTTGGCGCCCTGCGAATCGTTGGTCGTCCCATCGTAGCGGACACGACCGTAGCGCACTTCGACGGGGCGGCACATGCCGGCCAGTTCAGCGCCCACGATCTCCTCCCAGTGGGTGAGGATGCGGGACTTGGCAAAACCGCGTGTCTCCGAGGCCTTGCGGATCTGGCCCGAAAGCAGCTTCTCGGTCCGGGCGAACCCGTATGTGGTCGACTTGCGTTGCGCCATGATTGACTCCCCGTACGGGAGGCTATTCTAAGGCCACCGCCCCCGGGCGCCAGCCCCGAAGTTCATGAGGTATTCACCCTTGCGTGACCCCGCCGATGCCGCAGACCTGCTGCAATGGTACGACCGCCATGCCCGCGACCTGCCGTGGCGCGTGGGGCCTTCCGCGCGCGCAAAGGGCATTGCGCCCGATCCCTACCGGATCTGGCTTTCGGAGATCATGCTGCAGCAGACGACCGTCGCGGCGGTGAAGGACTATTTCCGTCTCTTCACGGAGCGTTGGCCGACGGTGGACGCGCTGGCCGCCGCGCCGGACGCGGAGGTCATGGCGGCCTGGGCGGGTCTGGGGTACTACGCCCGCGCCAGGAACCTGCTGAAATGCGCCCGCGTCGTCGCGGAGGAAACCGGCGGGGTGTTCCCGGCGGATCACGACGTGCTGCTGACGCTGCCGGGGGTAGGCCCCTACACCGCGGCGGCAATCTCCGCCATCGCCTTCGACGTGCCACGGGTGGTGGTCGACGGCAACGTCGAGCGGGTCATGGCCCGCCTTCACGACGAGCACACGCCCCTGCCCGCGGCCAAGCCGATCCTGACCGCCTATGCCGCCGCGCTGACACCGAACGCGCGGCCCGGGGACTATGCGCAGGCGGTCATGGACCTTGGCGCGACAATCTGCACACCGAAGCGCCCGGCCTGCGGGCTCTGCCCCTGGCGGACCTCCTGCGCGGCCTGGGCCAACGGCACCGCCGCAGAGCTGCCGAAGAAGGCGCCGAAGAAGCGCAAGCCGGTGCGGCAAGGAGTGGCTTACCTCGCCCGGCGCGTGGATGGCGCGTGGCTGTTGGAGACGCGTCCCGACAAGGGTCTGCTGGGCGGGATGCTGGGCTGGCCGGGGACGGACTGGCTGGACGTCGAAGGCCCCGCGCCGGACGAAGATCCGCCGATCCGCGCCGAGTGGAAGACGGTCGGCGGTGAGGCCCGGCACACCTTCACTCACTTTCACCTGCGGCTGGTGGTGAAGACTGCTTTGGTGCCCATGGACAGAAAGCCACATCGCGGGGATTTCATCGCCTTGCCGGATTTCAGCCCAAGTGATCTGCCAACGGTGATGCGGAAGGCCTTTGACCTCGCGCAAGGCAGGTGATGCGTGCTTGGGTCAGGGTCGCGTCAGAACTATACACGGTCCCGAACACCGGAGCAGTCCCATGATCCCCGCCGCGCATGTCGCCCGCTTTACCGCCGCGCTACCGTTCTTCCTCTCCTTCCTGCTGATCCCGTTGGTCTGGATCGGGGCGATCAAGGGCGGGCTCTGGGTCCTGCTCACGCCTCTCGCGACGTGGTATCTGTTCTCGGCAATCGACATCCTGACCGGACTGAACACGGAGAACGCCGATCTAGGGACCACTGAAAGGCAGCTCTTCTGGTACAAGCTCCTGACGCAAGTCTGGGTGCCGGTGCAGTTCCTGACACTCTTCGGGCTGATCTGGTATGTCAGCCGCGCCGATCACCTGAACGGCTGGGAGATCTTCGGCGTGATGTTCGGCACGGGCGTGATGACGGGCACGGTGGGAATCGTCTACAGCCACGAACTGCTGCACCAGAGGAACCGGTTCGAACGTTGGCTGGGCGACATCCTGCTGGCCATGGTGCTCTATTCGCATTTCCGCAGCGAACACCTGCTGGTGCACCACCGCTATGTCGGCACTCCGCGCGACCCAGTGACGGCGCGCTACAATGAAGGGTTCCACCGTTTCTATCCCCGCGTGCTGCGGGAATCGCTGCAGTCGTCCTTCCGGGCGGAGCGCGACATGCTGGCCCGCAAGGGGCTGCCCTGGACCCACCGCAGCAACCCGTTCTGGCGCTACTGGGCGCTGCAGGCGGGCATGATGCTGTTGGCGCTGGCGCTTGGCGGCTGGCTGGGCGCGGTGCTGTTCCTCGTGCAGGCCGGGGTCGCGATCTGGCAGCTCGAGGTGGTGAACTACGTCGAACACTACGGGCTGACCCGCAAGCACCTGGACGACGGACGCTACGAACACGTGCTGCCGCGCCATTCGTGGAACGCCTCGCACCGGGCGACGAACTGGCTGATGATCAACCTCCAGCGCCACTCGGACCATCACTACAAGCCCGACCGGCGGTTTCCGCTGCTGCAGACCTACGATGAGAGCGAGGCGCCGCAGCTGCCCTACGGCTACCCGCTGATGGCCATGGCGGCGATGGTGCCGCCCGTCTGGAAACGGGTGATGAATCCGAAGGTCCGCGCCTGGCGGGCCCGCTATTACCCGGAGATCACCGACTGGGCCCCCTACAACAAGGCCCGACATCCGATGCCGAGGTAAAAGGCCTTTCGGACGAAAGGTCTTTGGACGTGAAGACTTTTCATCCGAAAAGTCTTTCTGGGTCCTGCGCGAAGGTCGCACCCCTTCGGCGGCGGGGTGACAATGCCGCGCTG
Source organism: Sagittula stellata E-37 (assembly GCF_039724765.1). Lineage (NCBI taxonomy): Bacteria > Pseudomonadati > Pseudomonadota > Alphaproteobacteria > Rhodobacterales > Roseobacteraceae > Sagittula > Sagittula stellata. The sequence continues at coordinate 4,111,315 of NZ_CP155729.1, forward strand.
CGGCGGTATAGGGCGCGCGACACCATTTGCCTTTCAAGGACACGCCATGACGACGCTCGTATTCGGCCACAAGAGCCCCGACACCGATTCCACCGGCAGCCCGATCCTCTGGTCCTGGTATCTCAACGAAGTGAAGGGCCAGTCTGCCAAGCCCGTTCTCCTGGGCGAACCCAACACCGAAGCCGCCTTCATGCTGGCGCACTGGGGCCTCGAGAAGCCCGAGATCATCTCCTCGGTCGAGGCCGGCACGCCGGTCGTCATCGTCGACACCAACAACCCGGCCGAGCTGCCGGCGGACATCAACGCCGCCGACATTCGTGCGATCATCGACCATCACAAGCTCGTTGGCGGGCTGGAGACGAAAGGGCCGATCGACATCACCATGCGTCCCCTCGCGTGCACCGCGACGATCATGGTCGACATGATCGGCTCCGAGATGGAGAAGTGCCCGCGCGAGGTCCGTGGCGCCGCGCTGACCTGCATCCTGTCCGACACGCTGGAATTCCGTTCGCCGACCACCACGCAGCACGACCGCGATGTGGCCGAGGGTCTGGCCCGCGACCTGGGCGTCGACCTGAGCGACTACGCGGCCCAGATGTTCGCGGCGAAGTCCGACGTCTCCGCCTTCTCCGACGCGGAGCTGATCCGGATGGACTCCAAGGAATACGAAGTGGACGGCACGAAGTTCCGCGTTTCGGTGCTTGAGACGACCGCGCCCGAGATCCCGCTGGGCCGCAAGGACAGCCTCATGGAGACCTTCAAGACGGTCGCGGCCGAGGACGGTGTGGACGAGGTTCTGCTGTTCGTCGTGGACATCCTGAAAGAAGAAGCAACGCTTCTGGTCCCCAACGACCTGGTGAAGGGCGTGGCGGAGAAGTCCTTTGGCGCGACCGTATCCGGCGACACCGTCGTGCTCCCGGGCATCATGAGCCGCAAAAAGCAGATCATCCCGAACCTCAAGGTCTGAGACGCAACGGACCGGTCGGTCAGATTGTCGGGCGCCCCTGCCTTTGCGGGGGCGCCTTTTTGCTGCCGGTTCGGGGGCTCCGCCCCGCGCTGCGCGCCCCCCGAGGTATTTGAGCCAAGATGAAGGTCAGGGTGCGCGGAACGGCAGCGCTTGCCCGAGATCGATGCCTTCGGGCGCGATCTTGCAGCCGAGGGCCAGTGTCTCCACACCCGCCTCCGCGGCATTTGCGAAGGCCATCGCATAGGCCGGGTCGAGGTCGAGGGCCAGCGTGACGGCGCGGGCGTCTGTGCGCTGCACGAGGTAGAGCATCACCGCACGGTGCCCCTGCCCTGCCATTGCCGCCAGTTCGCCCAGGTGTTTCGCGCCGCGTGCCGTGCGGCTGTCGGGAAATTCTGCGAGGCCGGGCTGGCGTGAGAGCGTGACGGATTTGACCTCGACGTAGGTGTCCGGTTTTCCGCCGCCCGTCAGCAGGAAGTCGATGCGGCTGTTCTCGCCGTACTTCACCTCCGGTCTCACCGTGTCGTAACCGGCGAGCCCCGCGACCTCGCCCGCTGTGAGGGCGTCCTTCAGCACGCGGTTGGCGGCGCCCGTGTCGACACCGGTGAAGTGGCCGCCACCGTGGTCGACCAGCCGCCAGGCCCAATTCAGCTTTTTCCTCGGGTCGTCGTTGGGTTCCAGCCAGATCCGCTGGCCCGGATCGGCCAGCCCCAGCATGGAGCCGGGGTTGGCGACATGGGCGGTCACCTGCGTGCCGTCGTCCAGCGTGCAGTCCGCGAGGAACCGTTTGTAGCGGCGCTCAAGGGTCGCGGGCACCAGATGTGTTTGAAAGCGCATGGAGCGGGGCCTATACGTTAACCACCTGGAGGCGCAAGGCGCCCGGGACACAAAGGAGGTGCCGCATATGCCCAATCCCACCGCCGCCATGCTGGTGATCGGGGACGAGATCCTGTCAGGCCGGACGCGCGACAGCAACATGCACCACCTCGCGCAGGAATTCACCCGGCACGGCATCGACCTGCGCGAAGTGCGCATGGTCTCCGACGACCGGGCGGCGATCGTGGCGGCGGTCAACGCGCTGCGCCATGGCTTCGACCATGTGGTGACCTCGGGCGGGATCGGGCCGACGCACGACGACATCACCGCGCCCTGCGTGGCCGAGGCCTTCGGCGTGCCGATCTCGGTCAGGGAGGATGCGCGCGCGATCCTGCAGGCGCATTACGACCGTTCCGGCACCGAGATGAACGAGGCGCGCCTCAGAATGGCGCGCATTCCGGACGGCGCGACGCTGATCGACAATCCGATTTCCGCCGCCCCCGGCTTCAGTCTCGGCAACGTGCATGTCATGGCGGGCGTGCCGCAGATCTTCGAGGCGATGGTCGCGAGCCTGCTGTCCACCCTCGTTGGCGGCGCGCCGCTGCTGTCGCAGACCCTGCGCGTCCAGCGCGGCGAGGGCATGGTGGCGGAGCCGCTCGGGGCGCTGGCCGAGGAGTTCTCGGACCTGCAGTTCGGGTCCTACCCGTTCCAGAAGGACGGTGCCTTCGGAACAAACGTGGTCGTGCGCGGCACCGATGCCGGGCGGCTCGACGCCGCGATGACTCGGCTCAATGCCCTTTTCGGCGATTGAAGGACGACGATGATCCACCTCAAACCCGATCTGTCGCGGCTGTTTTCGGTCCTCGACACGACCTGGCCCGCGGCGGCGCGGGTTGAGACCGGCCCCTGGACCCTGCGCGAGGGGCGGGGCGGCGGCAAGAGGGTGTCGGCGGCCACGGCGCGCGGCGCGTGGCGGGTGGACGACTTGACCGCCGCCGAGACGGCGATGCGGCTGATGGGGCAGCCTGCGCTCTTCATGATCCGGCCCGGGGACGAGACGCTCGACATTGCGCTGGAAGCGCAAGGCTACGACCGGGTCGATCCGACGAACCTTTGGCTGGCGCCGATCGACCACCTGACCGATCTGAAGCTGCCGCGTGTCTCCGCCTTTGCCATCTGGGAGCCGCTGGCGATCATGAACGAGATCTGGGAGGACGGCGGCATCGGCGAGGCGCGGCGCCGGGTGATGGACCGCGCGGCCCAGCCCAAGACCGGCCTTTTCGGGCGGGTGTCCGACCGGCCCGCCGGCGCGGGCTTCTGCGGCATCCACGAAGGCGTGGCCATGGTGCATGCGCTGCACATCCTGTCGGACCATCGCGGCAAGGCGTTGGGAGGATGGATGATGCGGTGCGCCGCACTCTGGGCCGCGCGGAAGGGCGCGCGCTGGATGGCCTGCGCCGCCACCGCAGAAAACGACGCGGCCAGCGCGCTCTATGCCTCGTTGCACATGGAGGTGGCCGGGCAGTACCATTACCGGATGTACCAAAGCGAAGGCGAAGACGCGTGACAGACACCAGACCCACGGCCCTGAACCTGCCCATGATGGACCCCCTGCCGGAGGCGACGCAGAAATACTTCGACGTTTGCCGGGACAAACTTGGCATGGTGCCGAACGTGCTGAAGGCCTATGCCTTCGACGTCGACAAGCTGAACGCCTTCACCGCCATGTACAACGACCTGATGCTGGCGGACTCCGGCCTGAGCAAGCTGGAGCGCGAGATGATCGCGGTCGTCGTCTCTTCGGTGAACAAGTGCTTTTACTGCCTGACCGCCCATGGCGCCGCCGTCCGGCAACTGTCGGGCGATCCGAAACTGGGCGAGATGCTGGTGATGAACTGGCGCGTGGCCGACCTGTCGGAACGCCAGCACGCGATGCTCTGGTTCGCCGAGAAGATGACGAAAGCCAGCGCCGAGATCGGCGACTACGACCGCGAGGCGTTGCGCGATGCGGGCTTCACCGACCGCGACATCTGGGACATCGCCAATGTGGCGGGGTTTTTCAACATGACGAACCGCGTCGCGTCTGCCACGGACATGCGCCCGAACGATGAATATCACGCGCAGGCGCGCTGATACCCGGCGGCGTCTGGCCGGCCTTGCAGTCCTGGTCCTGCTGTGCGGCCCTGCGCGCGCGCTCGACCTGCCGCTGCCGGGATCGTCCGAGCAGACCTTCGACACCGTGCAGGACCCGGGCGTCTACGCCTTGCCCACCGGGCCATGGGCTGATGACGCCCTGCCCACCCGCCGGATCGAAGGACGGATCGAGGTGTCTTCGTGGCGGGTGCCCAAGTCCGGGCTGACCTCCTTCCAGTTGCTGAAACCGCTGCGCGACGCCTTGGTGGCCGAGGGTTTCGAGATCGTGCTCGACTGCGCGGCGGCGGTCTGTGGCGGCTTCGACTTCCGCTTTGCCACGCTGGTGGTGCCCGCGCCGGAGATGTTCGTCAGTCTCGACGACTTCCGGTTCGTCTCGGCCGTCGGACCGGAGGGCGGCGCCGTATCGGTGCTGACCAGCCGTGGCCCGTCCGATGGGTACGTGCAGGTGATCCGGGCCGGTCAGGACGTGCAGGCCGAGATCACGCGCGACGCCCCTGCCTTGGCACGGACGTCGGGCGCAGCCATCGACCCGGGTGACATTCCCGCCGCGCTGGAGCGGGACGGCCATGTGACCCTGTCGGACCTCGTGTTCCGGTCTGGATCGACTGACCTTGGCGGGGACGACATCGCCTCCCTCGACGCGCTGGCGCAGTACCTTTCCGACAACCCGACCCGGCGCATCCTGTTCGTCGGCCACACGGACGCGACGGGCTCGCTGGAGGCCAACCGGGGTGTCTCTCTGCGCCGGGCGCAGGCCGCGGTGGCCTACCTGCGCAGCCGTCACGACACCGACGCCGGGCGGATCGGGGCGGAGGGCGCGGGTTACCTCGCCCCGGTTGCCAGCAACCTCACCGCCGAGGGGCGGGAGGCCAACCGCCGCGTCGAGGCGGTGCTGATCTCCACCGAATAGCCCTAGCGCAGCCAGCCGGTGCCCACCGCACGCTCCCACGTCCTGCGCCCGTGCACGCGGCCAGTGGTGTGTCTGTCTCGGTCAGGTGGCCGCATCCGGCTCGGGCCCGGCCAGAAAGGCGCATCCGGTGCCCTATTTGCAAGGTCGCCGCACGCCAAGCGACTGCCCCACGGCACAGGTGATGAAAAAACCCCCGACGACTTCTGTCATCGGGGGCCAGTTTGCCTAGCATCAGGCGGGGGAAACAGATCTTGTCATTCTACCGGGGGTGCTCAGGCCCCGGATCTTACCACTTCTGCGGGCCCTTTTCGGCAAAGGCATGCACAAGGAAATCGATGAAGGCGCGGACCTTGGGCTGCGTGAAGCGGCCCGGCGGATACACGGCGTATACACCCTGCATTTCCATCGGCAGATCGGGGATCGCATCCTCGACCAGCCCCTGCTCCATCGCGTCGTGATAGAGGTAGGACGGCAGGTAGGCGATGCCCAGACCGGCGATGCACGCGTTCAGAAGGGACTGCCCGTCGTTGACAGTCAGCCAGCCCGCCGTGCGCACCTGCCGTTTCTCGCCCGAGGGCGCGGTCAGCTTCCACACGTTGCCGGAGGCCTGGTTGGAATAATGCAGCAGCTTATGTTCGTTCAGGTCGTCGATCCGCGAAGGTCGCCCGTATTTCTGGAAATAGGAGGGCGAGGCGATCATGCGCTTCGTCGTCTCGGTCAGCTTGCGCGCACGCAGGGTGCTGTCCTCCAGCTCGCCGATGCGCACGGCCATGTCGAAGCCTTCGGAGATGAGTTCGACGTAGCGGTTGTTCAACACCATGTTCACGGTGATGTCCGGGAATTCGGCCAGAAATTCACCCAGCACGGGGCTCAGGTGGTTCACCCCGAAATCGGTCGCCACGCTGATCCGCAACAGGCCGGAGGGCGCCGACTGCATCGAGGTGACAAGCGCGTCGGCCTCTCCCGCGTCGTTCAGGACGCGACGGGCGCGGTCGTAATACGCCAGCCCGATTTCCGTCGGGGAAACCCGCCGTGTCGTCCGGTTCAGAAGGCGGGCGCCAAGACGCGCTTCCAAACTCGATACGTGCTTGGACACGGCCGACTTGGAAATACCCATCTTCTTTGCCGCATCGGTGAACCCTCCCTGGTCCACCACCGTGGCGAATGCTTCCATTTCGGTCAGACGATCCATTCTCGTCTCCTCGTCCAATCTCGTTCCTGTTGTTTATGCAGGCGAACAGGGGCCGAAATGGGGCGCGGTAAAGACAATAAAGCGGTTTCTGCCCTGACTGGCGAACGAGAGGAAACGGCTTAACCGAGCCGGCAAACGAAAACCCCCGACGCGCGGGCCGGGGGTTTCGTTCAGGTCATGAAGGTCGGATCAGGCGGCTTTGCGACCGTGGGTGCCTTCCTCGATCTCCTCGACGATCTTCGACACGAAGTCCTTCAGGTCGTCGGGCTGGCGGCTGGTGACGATGCCGTTGTCGGCCACGACCGACGTGTCCATCACCTTGGCGCCGGCGTTCTCGAGGTCCGTGCGGATCGAGGTGTAGCAGGTCATCCGGCGACCGGCGACGATGCCTGCCTCGATCAGGACCCAAGGCGCGTGGCAGACCGCGGCGACAACTTTGCCCTGGTCGTGGAACGTACGCACCAGTGCCAGAACCGGCTCCTCGACGCGCAGCAGATCGGGATTGATCTGGCCGCCGGGGATGACAAGCGCGTCGTAGTCATGCGGGTTGGCATCCTCAATCTTCAGGTCGGCCTCGGCCTCGCGGCCCCAGTCGGAGCCTTCCCAGCCCTTGATCGCCTTGCCGTCGAGCGTGGCGACATGCACCTCGGCACCCTTGGCGCGCAGCTGGTCGCGGGGGAATTCCAGTTCCGATTGCTCGAAACCGTGCGTGGAGATGATCAGTACTTTTGCTTCTGCGATATTCGGCATGGGAGCCTCCTGTCGTGTGTTTCATATGCGCGGCGTTGCGTGTCGCGCTCTGACAGATAAACGGACAGACCCCGCGCAGAGTTCCTGCGCGGGGTCCCCGGATCAGCCTTCCGTGGCGGGAGGCGGCGGCGCCTCGGACGTGGTGCCCAGGAAGGGCCGGCGCTGTTTCGGCTTGCCCGCGTCGGGGCCGTACCAGTCCTCGTTGCGGGTGACGATCATGGTCAGCGCCAGCGCGAGGAAGGCCAGCGTCGAGCCCGCCAGCAGGGCGTAATCCGCCGAGCGCAGGATCAGGTAGAGCACCCCGTAAACCACCACCAGCATCGCGCCCAGCACCAGGGCGCGGCGGCCCAGGTTCAGTGCCACGACCCCGAACAGCGTCAGCAGACCGATCACCGCCGCGCTCGACAGCGCGTAGGCCAGCGCAAAGCCCAGGTGTTCGGCGTAGGATACCATCAGCAAAACGAAGGTCGTCTGCGCCAGACCGGCCAGAATGTACTGCACGGGGTGCGCGGGCCGCCCGGTGCCGCGTTCGGTCAACAGGATCGTCAGGAAGGTCAGCGCGATGAACAGGATGCCGTAGCGCGCCGCCCGATAGGCTTTCTGGTAGAAGTCGTTGGGCGTCAGGTATTCCACCCCGAAGGTGGTGCGGCGCGCCGCGTCGTCGGGATCGTCCAGCCCGGCCTGCGGCATCGACCGCGCCAGATGCGGGATCGTCCATTCGGCGGTAAAGCCGTCCTCGGTCACGGTGGACCCATCCGGAAGGAAGGCGCCGGTGAACGACGGATGCGGCCAGTCGCTGGTCATCGTGACACGAGAGGTGCGCCCCACCGGCGACACCATCATGAGCTGCGCGCCGTTCATCCCGAGGCGCATGTCGTAGCGGTCCCGCGCCCTCGGGTCGCCGACCAGCGCCTTCACGCCAGAGCGCTGCGACATGGGTTCCAGCGGCAGCGCTTCGCCACCCTCTTCCAGCCGCGCTTCGCCGCGCAGGGACCGGTTGTTGTAGACGCCGAACCAGACCTCTGCCCGATCCCAGCGCAGCCGCTGGTCGGGGCCGATCAGGCGCTCTGCCGCGGCGGTGTCGAAATCGAAACCGGCATCGACCTGTGCCGTATAGACCGGCACCCGGAAGATCCCGCGCCGCCGTTCCTGCGTCTGCGTCGCGATGTCGACGTCGAAGGCCTCGGGCAGCAGGTGCACCGGCGCGCTTGCCTCCTGCACGGTCTCCCGGAACCGCTCGAACAGGTCATCGCCGGTCTCCGGGTCGGTCTGCACCACACCTGTCTCCGGGTCGATCTTCGGCCGCGACGCCACCCGCGTCACGGTGGTCTCCACCGGGATGACAAGCTGCGGGCCATAGACGTACTGACGGCCACCCCACTCCTCGCCGACGCTGTCGATCGTCGCCTCAGAATAGGACTTCCGGGAATCGATGACCTCCGCCGCGAAGAACAGGGGGATGAACATGAGAAGGGTGAGAAGGCCGACGATCAGGAACCGTCGCCCCGATGATCTGAGCATGGCAATGTCCTCCGATAAATGACTTTGGCCACAATGGCGCGCCCCGTGTGCAGGCGCGCCCTGTCATTTCTGCAGGACCTGTGCAGGCCTGTGCCCGGTCAGAGCGTCGCCGCCAGCCGCACCCCCTGGTCGATGGCACGCTTGGCGTCCAGTTCCGCAGCCACGTCCGCCCCGCCGATCACATGGCAGGTCCGGCCCACCGCCTCAAGCGCATCGGCCAGGCCGCGCGCGCTGACCTGTCCCGCGCACAGCACAACCGTGTCGCAGGCGATGACCTCGGGCCGTTCGCGCGCCTCGCCATGGGAGATGTGCAGGCCAGCGTCGTCGATGCGCTCGTAATTGACGCCCGCCTTCATCTCGACCGCCTTCATCTGCAGCCCCGCGCGGTGGATCCAGCCCGTCGTCTTGCCCAGCCTCTTGCCAGGCTTCTCGGACTTGCGTTGCAGCATCACCACCTCGCGCACCGGCGCGTCGGGCTGCGGCCCCTCGGGCGAAAGGCCGGACCGCGCCTCGGCGGGATCGGTCACGCCCCATTCCCGCATCCAGTCCGGCAGGCTTTCGGTCGGGCTGTCCCCGGTCACGAGGAACTCCGACACGTCGAAACCGATGCCCCCGGCGCCGATCACGGCGACCCTCTTGCCCGCCTCCGCGCCGTGACGCAGCACGTCGATGTAGCCCAGCACCGAAGGATGATCCTGCCCGGGGATCTGCGGATCGCGCGGGGTGACGCCGGTGGCGACGATGATCTCGTCGAAGTCCGCCACGTCCTCCGCCCCCACGCGCCGCCCCAGCGCCAGCGTCACGCCCTTGTCGACCAGCATCGCGCGGAACCAGTCGACCAGCCCGTGGAACTCTTCCTTGCCGGGGATGACCTTGGCCATGTTCAACTGCCCGCCGATCTCCGCCGCCGCATCGAACAGCGTGACGGAATGGCCGCGCTCGGCGCAGGTGATCGCCGCCGACATGCCCGCTGGTCCCGCGCCCACCACAGCCACGGTCTTCGTGATCTCGGCGGGGGCGACCACCAGCTCCGTCTCGAACCCGGCCTTCGGGTTCACCAGACAGGACGACACCTTGCCCGCGAATGTGTGGTCGAGGCAGGCCTGGTTGCAGGCGATGCAGGGCGCGATCAACTCCGGCCGCCCGGCCACCGCCTTGGCGACGAAGTCCGGATCGGCGAGGAATGGCCGCGCCAGCGACACCATGTCGGCGCAGCCCTCCGCCAGCACCTCTTCCGCCACCTCCGGCGTGTTGATCCGGTTCGAACAGATCAGCGGCACGCCGACCTTGCCCATCAGCTTTTGCGTGACCCAGGCGAAAGCCCGGCGCGGCACCGACGTGGCGATGGTCGGCACCCGCGCCTCGTGCCAGCCGATGCCGGTGTTGATGATCGACGCGCCCGCCGCCTCCACCGCCTGAGCAAGCTGCACGACCTCCTCATGGGTCGAACCGTTGGGGACGAGGTCGATCATCGACAGCCGGTAGATCAGGATGAAGTCCGCGCCCACCGCCGCGCGCACGCGCTTCACCACCTCCACCGGCAGCCGCATCCGGTTCTCGTAAGACCCGCCCCAGCGGTCGGTGCGCTTGTTGGTGTGGGTCACGAGGAACTGGTTCAGGAAATACCCTTCCGAGCCCATGACCTCCACGCCGTCATAGCCCGCCTCGCGGGCACGCGCGGCGGCGGTGGCGATGTCGCCGATCTGCTTCTCGATCCCTTCCTCGTCCAGCTCCTTCGGCGGGAAGGGGCTGATCGGGGACTTCACCGGGCTGGGCGCCACGCAATCGGGACCGTAGGCATAGCGGCCCGCATGTAGGATCTGCATGGCGATCCGCCCGCCCGCCTCGTGCACGCGGTCAGTGACGATGCGGTGGTTGGCGATGTCCTGAGGGGTGTAAAGACCCGCCGCGCCGGGAAAGACGCCGCCCTCGTTGTTGGGCGCCATGCCGCCCGTCACCATCAGCCCGACGCCGCCCCGCGCCCGGGTCGCGTAGAACTCCGCCACCCGGTTCCAGTCGCCCCGCTCTTCGAGGTTGGTGTGCATCGACCCCATCAGCACGCGGTTCCTCAGCGTGACATGCCCAAGGTCGAGCGGGCGCAGCAGGTGCGGATATGACGTCATGTGTGGACCTCCCTCTTTGGCTGGCACCACACACCATGACCCGCCCGGCGTCCACGTCAACGTGACGTCATGGGCGGGACGGGATGTGTCGCAAAGGCAGCCCGGCGACGACGGCCCGCGCCCGCATGAAGTGCGCGTGTCATCCCGGGAGATGGGCCGCGAAGACGACCGCCCCCGTCAGCCGTCCTGGCTTCGCGCCCGAAAGCATCCCAGGGGTCCGCTCTCCCTTGCGTTTCTCCGGCGCGGATCTCCCTCCCGACCGCGCCGCGCCACGGCAGCCGAAGGCGGACCGGCTCCCTTCATCTTGGTGCAAAATACCTCGGGGGAGCCCCGCAGGGGCGGGGGCAGCGCCCCCCCCCTCTCGCGGACACGAAAAAGGCGGCGCACCGTCCCCCGGCGCGCCGCCCCTGTTAGCGGTTCCCGTCCAACCCTATTCCGCCGCATCGCGCCGGGGCAGAACCCAGCCCGGGCGCACGTAATGGCAGGTGTAGCCGTGCGGGATGCGCTGCAGGTAATCCTGGTGCTCGGGCTCGGCTTCCCAGAAATCGCCCACCGGCTCCACCTCCGTCACCACCTTGCCGGGCCACAGCCCGGAGGCATCGACGTCGCGGATCGTCTCAAGCGCCTCGTCGCGTTGCGCTTCGTTCACGTAGTAGATGGCCGACCGGTAGGACATGCCCCGGTCGTTGCCCTGCCGGTTCGGCGTGGTGGGATCGTGGATCTGGAAGAAGAACTCCAGCAGGCGCCGGTAGCTCGTCTTCTCCGGATCGAAGAGGATCTCAATCCCCTCCGCATGTGTCCCGTGGTTGCGGTAGGTCGCGTTCGGCACGTCCCCCCCGGTATAGCCCACGCGGGTCTTTTCCACCCCCGGCAGCTTGCGGATCAGGTCCTGCATACCCCAGAAGCAGCCCCCCGCCAGTACGGCACGTTCGGTCATCGGATGTCCTCCAGTTCGGCGAATGCCTTATAATATGTTGCGTGTTGCGCCCGAAACCAGCGGATTGCCTCGGGCCACTGCCTGCGGATCGTGAAGCAGGCCTTGGGGTTGTCCTTGCGATACCAGTAGCCCTTTTCAGCCTGCCCGCTGCCATGCCCCGGTGTAACTTTCAGACGGCGTGCCAAAGTGTCTTGGTGGTCACGCAACAGACGCGCGCCGTCCGGGCCCTCCGGTTTGACGTAGACCGAAGCCTTGTCCTGCGACAACGACAGCACAAGGACAACTGCGCCGTCGGCCAGCGGGACCACACGCTCCCATCCGGAGCGGCGCGAAACGATTTCCGGCGCCTCCTTGTCGAGCAGAGCATAAAGCTCTGCCCGTTGCCCCGAAAGGTCAGTGTTCATCCCGGTTGCTCCACCTGGTCAATGTAGTCGCCGTAGCCCTCGGCCTCCATGTCGTCGCGGTGGACGAAGCGCAGCGAGGCCGAGTTGATGCAGTAGCGCAGCCCGCCCCGATCCATGGGCCCGTCGGGAAAGACATGCCCCAGATGGCTGTCGCCATGGCGGGAACGGACCTCAGTCCGGATCATGCCGTGGGTGGTGTCGCGCAATTCGACGACGTTGTCGGGTTCGATGGGTTTCACGAAGCTGGGCCAGCCGCAGCCCGATTCGTACTTCGAGGCGCTGGCGAACAGCGGCTCTCCGGAAACCACGTCGACATAAATGCCGGGCTCCTTGTTGGAGAGGTATTCCCCGGTGCCCGGACGCTCCGTACCGCTTTGCTGCGTGACGCGGTACTGCTCTGGCGTCAACGTGGCGATAACATCCGGTCTGCGTTCATATTTTGGCATCTGCGTCCTCCTGTGCAGTCTGCAACGGAAGATGGGGCCTGTTGCGAATAAGCAAAGCCCCGCCGAAACATCGTACACATGAATGTGGGCAGCCTTGCGCCAAAAAGGTTCACCTGTCATGAAACAGGCGGGTGACAACGCTTTCTCCCAAGAACACGCAAGTCGCCTCGGGCGCGGAGATGGCAGCTCTGCGCCCGTCAATACCCCTCCGGACATCAACGGCTTGCGGCGCATCGTTCCGAAGCCCCGCTTTCGCGGGAACCTGTACATTTCGAGTGAATGCGTATTGGCAGCACGTCCCCCACTCGGCAAATCGGACTCCATCACGGAATGAACGCTCGCGCAAGAGTCACATTGCCGTGGCGTTCACTGTTTTTTGCGGCAAACCGGAAAATGTGACCGAACTGCCGCGCCCCGTCAGCCACTGCCACGCAGGCGCTTCACCGCCCAGCGGGCCGCGTCCTGCACGCCCGGGTCCGGATCGTCGCACAGCCGTTGGGCCACCGGCTCCAGCGCGGCCCGGCCGGAGTTCCCCACGGCGTACATCACGTTGCGCACCATGCGGTCGCGCCCGATGCGCTTGATCGGAGAGCCGGAGAACCGCGCCCGGAACCCCGCGTCGTCCAGCGCCGCCAGATCGGCCAGCGGCGGGGCAAGCAGGTCGTCGCGGGCGTGGTACTTCACCTCCTGCGCGACGCCCGCGAACTTGTTCCACGGGCAGACCGCAAGGCAGTCGTCGCAGCCGTAGATGCGGTTGCCCAGCCCGGGACGCAGCGCCTCGTCCACCGGGCCCTTGTGTTCGATCGTGAGGTAGGAAATGCAGCGCCGCGCATCCAGCTTGTAGGGCGCGGGGAAAGCATCGGTCGGGCAGACGTCAAGGCAACGGCGGCACGACCCGCAGTGATCCACCTCCGCCCCGTCCGGCGACAGGTCGAGCGTGGTGAAGATGCAGCCGAGGAAGAACCAGGATCCCAGCCGGCGCGACACGAGGTTGGTGTGCTTGCCCTGCCAGCCCAGACCGGCGGCCTGCCCCAGCGGTTTCTCCATCACCGGCGCGGTGTCGACGAAGACCTTGATCTCCGGCCCTGTCGTGCCCTCCGCTTCCGCCGACTCGATCAGCCAACGGCCCAGCCGCTTGAGCCGCTTCTTGACCACGTCGTGATAGTCGCGATGCCGGGCGTAGACGCTGACCGCACCGCAGTCGGGTTGTTGCAGAACCGCCAGCGGGTCCTCATCCGGACCGTAGTCCTCTGCCAGCATGACGACCGACCGCGCCTCGGGCCAGAGCGCTGCGGGATCGCCGCGCCAGTGCATCCGCTCCGCCAGCCAGCCCATCTGCCCGTGATAGCCCGCGTCGACAAAGGCCTGAAGGCGCGACATCACCTCCGGCAGGTCGGCCACGCGGGCGACACGGCACTCGGAAAACCCGACCTCTGCCGCCTGCCGTTTCAGCGCTGCCGTCAGATCCTGCACGCGACCCCCCGTTCCTCTCTGCCCGAAGTGCCCTGCGCGCCATCGCCGGCGATCAGCGTCCGGCCACCGGCCTCAGAAATCGAGGTCGGCGTAGTGGGCGGGCGGCGGGAAACCCGGCACCTGGTCGGCAAGGATCGACCGGAAGGCGGGGCGCGACTTGATCTTCGCGTACCAGTCCTTGACCACCGACGACCGGTTCCAGTCCACGTCCGAGATGTAGTCCAGCGACGACAGATGCGCGGCAGCGGCGAAATCGGCCAGCGTCATCGAATCTCCCGCCAGCCAGCGGCGGTGGTCCAGCAGCCACGCCATGTAATCGAGGTGGTACTTGACCGCCTTGGCGCCCGACTTCACGTTGCCGCTGTCCGGGAAACCGGCCTTCATCAACTTCTTGTTCACCCGCTCGTACAGCAGCTTCGACGTGACCTCGTGGTGGAACTTGTCGTCGAACCAGCCCACCAACCGGCGCACCTCGTAACGCGCATCGGCCGAGCGCGGCATCAGCGACGGTTCGGGATACTTCTCCTCGATCCATTCGCAGATCGCGGCCGACTCCGCCATCGTCTTACCGTCGATCCGGATCACCGGAACCTTGGCCGCCGGGTTGCGGCGCAGGAAGTCCGGGTCCTGCTCCCAGTAGCGTTCCTCCACCAGCTCGCATTCGATCTTCTTCTCGGCGAGGCTCAACCGCACCTTGCGGCAGAACGGTGAAAGAGGAACGTGATAAAGCTTGGCCATTTAAGTCCTGTATGGTCGGGGAGCCCCTCTCTAATAGAGGTCAAGACGACCGGGATTCAAGCACCTCCCCGCGTCCCGGCGCAGTGGCGCCGGCCCGCTGCTCATCCTTCGAAACAGTCGTCGCGCCCGTCGGCGGCAATCGTCGCCGCGCCGTCCCGGATCGACCGTGCCCGCCGGTCGACCGCGTTCGAGGGCCGGCCTGCGTTGCGCTCCTTCGGGTTGGGCAGGACCGCCGCCAGCAGCGCCGCCTGCCGCGCGCTCAACGCGTCCGCGCTCACCCCGAAGTAGTGCTGTGCGGCCGCCTCGACGCCAAAGACGCCCTCGCCGAATTCCGCCACGTTCAGATAGACCTCAAGAATACGCCGCTTCGACCACATGGCCTCCACCATGGGGGTCATGCCGGCTTCCAGCCCCTTGCGCAGCCATGATCGGTCCTGCCAGAGGTACACGTTCTTGACGACCTGCTGGCTGATGGTTGACCCGCCGCGCGCCGCCCCTTCCGAGATCGCCGCCCGGATGGCGCCCATGTCAAAGCCCCAATGTTCGCAGAAGTTGGCGTCCTCCGCCGCCACGGCGGACCGCGCCATGACCGGCGCGATGTCGTCCATGTCGACCCAGTCGCGCTCCAGCCCGCCCAGCCGCGACCGCTCCACCCACATGGTGTGCGTCATCGGCGGGTCGACCACGCTGAACAGCGCCACCGCCACGACCATCAGTCCTGCCATCAACACCACCCCCCGCAGCACAAGTCTGCGCAGCCTCCGTTTCAGGGGAAGCTTGCCCGCCGTGCGCGCCTTGTCGCTCTTTGTCTTCCGCGCGTCCGTCTTGCGCGCCGCTTTTGCCCGTCTTGCCATGCCCCTTGTCTACACCGACGGGCGGCAGGAACGAGAGCAAAAAAGGAGCGCCCCAAAGGACGCTCCGACGCCCGCCGAGCCGGCCAGGCACATCACTCGTAACCGTCAAAAGGGAACCGTCTACCCACATATGCACTATCGCTTGAGAAGGTGGCCCGGGCCGTGCGCAAAAGTGGCGATAAAGAGGTTTTTGACCCTGCGTCAACCAGTTTTGCGTATTTCGTAGTCCCGCTTTATCCCTTCGGTTGCGCGCCCCCAGTCGCTTTCACGCATACGTTTCTGATGGGCTTCGAAAGCGTCGGAATCGGTGAACAGCTCGGCGACTCGCCAGGTAAGCGGGCCGTCAGGCTCCACCTCGAATGACAGGCAACCCGGTTCCGCCCGGGTCAGCGCCACATGCGCGGGCAACGCCTGCCGCACCCGCTCTGCCTCTGCCGCGTCGGCGCACAGCAGACGCCCCGTCAGTTCGATCATATCGCTTCCTCCACGCACGTCCGCGGCCCATGAAAAACGCCGCGCCCCAAGTCGGCCACTCAGGTTGCCGCATACAAACGGCAGGGACGGGTCGTCCGTTTTCCCCTATTGGGGGCCGGAAACCGTCAGTTCTCCCACGTCCGCCAGAAAGACGATCCATGGCGTTCCTGTAGCTCAGTCCTTGGTGAACTCCATTCGGTAGATCACTTCCTCCCCGGTCGCCGGGTCGATCCCGGGCGCGCCGCTGATGACCAGCCGGTCTCCTTCCAGCGTGAAAGGTCGGTCCAGCGCCCCCTGCCAGTTCGGGTTCCACGAACCGTCAACCTCGTGAATGACCCGATTGCCTTCGAGACGGTAGGTTGCGACATACGCCAGCATGTCATCGAACAGCTTGGCTTTCTCCTCCACCGTCCATGCCTGTGACGTCGGCGGAAAACGATCGCGACGGAATACGGATGCCATCATCCTCCCACAGCGATGGTATGCGATGTAGCCTATGGGCGAAGGTCCCAGGGCGTCGGTGGTTTCTCCGGTCGCCACCGATGTGCGGGTCCACGCGTCCATCCGCCACGAACCGATCAATTCCTCACCGTCCGCCATGAGCTGTTCCTTCGGCCAATGCTGTCTCGGATCATGGCCGCTGACCCCTCCCGTGACAAGCGCAGTTGGCGGAGGGCCATTAGGCACCGGACACGCTCCCGACGTCCCGGACGTGGTCGGGGCCTTGGTGGCGGTCGTTCCGCCCGGCCCTTCACTTGGCCCGAAAGCGTTGTCGGCCCCAATGACCAAAATCGAAATCATGCGCCCGCGCCCCGCCAGACTGCCCCCGGGACGGCAAAACAATTCCGGCGAGACGAAGGACAAAAAAAGCCCGCCGATCCAATGGTCGGCAGGCGGGAAGGACGCGTGTCCTACAATCCGGAGTGGCCCCCGCCCACAGGCAGGGACCCGTTGCTTTCGACGCCCGCGATCACTCCGCCGGAACGGCGAGGCCTTCCTCGATCCCCAGCGGATGCGGGATCTTGTTCAGCATTTCCTTCGGGCAAACCTGAACGAAGTGCGCCTTCTCCAGGTCCCAGTGCTGCAGGATCTCTGCCGCGCGCTGCGACCGGGTCTCGGCCAGGTGGCGCTCGATCAGGTCCTTCAGCTGGTCTTCCCAGGCCGACACGGTCACCGGGCAGGTCACCAGGCTTTCCATGTTCATCATGTCCTTCGCCAGCCCCTGCGGATCGTAAAGATACGCCATGCCGCCCGTCATGCCGGCGCCGAAGTTGGCGCCGATGGGTCCGAGGATCACGGCGACGCCGCCGGTCATGTACTCGCACCCGTTCGAGCCGCAGCCCTCCACCACGACCTTCGCGCCGGAGTTGCGCACCGCGAACCGCTCTCCGGCCCGGCCGGCGGCAAAGAGATAGCCGTCCGTCGCGCCGTACAGCACGGTGTTGCCGATGATCGTGTTCTCGGCCGCGGCCAAGGGCGAGACCAGCGGCGGGCGCACCACGATGGTGCCCCCCGACAGGCCCTTGCCGACGTAGTCGTTGGCGTCGCCCGACACTTCCAGCTTCAACCCCGGGGCCGCGAAGGCGCCCAGCGACTGCCCGGCCGAGCCGGTCAGCTTGACGTGCAGGTGATCGGGCTGCAGCGCGTTGCGCATCCCGAACTTCGACACGATGTGCGACGAGGTCCGCGTGCCCACGGTCCGGTGCGTGTTCATCACCGCGTAGGACAACTGCATCTTCTCGCCGTCCTTCAGGAACCGCGCCGCATCGCGCACGATTTCCGCATCGAGCGTATCCGGCACCGCGTTGCGCGGCTTGTCCCGGTTGTACTCGATGGTGTCGGAGCCGTCGACGCGGATCAGCAGCGGGTTCAGGTCGAGATCGTCGAGGTGTTCCGCCCCGCGCGACACCTGCGTCAGCAGGTCCGCCCGGCCGATCACCTCAGACAGCGACCGCGCGCCGATTCCGGCGAGGATCTCCCGCACTTCCGTCGCGTAGAAGGAAATGAGGTTCACCACCTTGTCGGCGTTGCCGGTGAACTTGTCGCGCAGCGCCGGGTCCTGCGTGCAGACCCCCACCGGGCAGGTGTTCGACTGGCATTGCCGAACCATGATGCAGCCCATGGCGATCAGCGCGGCGGTGCCGATGCCGAACTCCTCGGCGCCCATCATGGCGGCCATCACGATATCACGGCCCGTCCGCAGGCCACCGTCGGTCCGAAGCGTGACGCGCGACCGCAGGTTGTTCATCGCCAGCACTTGGTGCGCCTCGGACAGGCCCATCTCCCACGGCAGGCCGGCGTACTTGATCGACGTCGCAGGCGATGCCCCAGTGCCGCCGTTGTGGCCAGAGATCAGGATGACGTCGGCTTTCGCCTTCGCCACGCCCGCCGCGATGGTGCCGACACCGGACGAGGCCACCAGCTTCACCGTCACCTTGCAGCGCGGGTTGATCTGCTTGAGGTCGTAGATCAGCTGCGCAAGGTCCTCGATGGAATAGATGTCGTGGTGCGGCGGCGGGGAGATCAGCGTCACGCCCTTGGTCGAGTGCCGCAGCCGCGCGATCAGGTCGGTGACCTTCATGCCCGGAAGCTGACCGCCCTCGCCGGGCTTGGCACCCTGCGCGACCTTGATCTCAAGCTCTTCGCAGTGGTTGAGGTACTCGGCGGTGACACCGAAGCGCCCCGAGGCCACCTGCTTGATCTTCGCCGACGGGTTGTCGCCGTTCGGCTCCGGCACGAAGTGTGCCGGGTCCTCACCGCCCTCGCCGGAATCCGACTTGGCGCCGATACGGTTCATCGCGACGTTCAGCGTCTTGTGCGCCTCGGGCGACAGCGCCCCCAGCGACATGCCCGGCGTCACGAACCGCTTGCGGATCGCGGTGATCGACTCGACCTCCTCCAGCGGGATCGCCTTGCCCAGCGGCTTGATCGCCAGCAGGTCGCGCAGATGGATCGGCGGGTTGGCCTGCATCGCGTTGGAATACTGCTTCCACAGCTCATAGGACGCCCGGTCGCAGGCCGCCTGCATCAGGTGCATGACCTGCGCGCCCCACGCATGGGTCTCGCCGGACTTGCGCGCCTTGTAGATGCCGCCGATGGGCAGCACGTCGCGCCCGGCCAGGAAACCCAGACGGTGCACTTCCTCGGCCTTCTTCTGGATGCCCTTCACACCGATGCCGGAAATGCGCGACAGCATCCCGGGCAGGTACTCGGCGCACATCGCGCGGCTGAGGCCCACCGCCTCGAAGTTCAACCCGCCGCGATAGGACGAGATGACCGAGATGCCCATCTTCGACATGATCTTCAGCAGGCCCTGGTCGATGGCCTCGCGGTAGCGTGCCACCGCCTCGGTCAGGGTCATGTCCAGCAGACCGCGCTTGATGCGGTCCGCAAGGCTGTCCTCGGCCAGGTAGGGGTTCACGATGGTCGCGCCCGCGCCGATCAGCACGGCAAAGTAATGCGGATCGATACACTCCGCCGACCGCACGTTGATCGAGGTGAATGTCCGCAGGCCCTTGCGCGTCAGGTGGCTGTGCACCGCGCTGGTGGCCAGGATCATCGGCATCGCGACCTTGTCTTCCGAAGCCCGTTCGTCGGTCAGGATGATATGACCCGCACCGGAGCGCACGGCATCCTCCGCCTCCGCGCGGATGCGCGACAGGCCGTCCCGCAGGGCATCCGGCCCGGACGCAAAGGTACAGTCGATCGTCACGCAGGGCGCGTTGAAATGCTTCTGCAGCTCGGCGAACTGGGCATTGCCGACAAACGGCGTGTCCAGCACGAGGATCTCGGTCTGGCTCGACGACTCGTCCAGCACGTTCTTGAGGTTGCCGAACCGCGTCTTGAGCGACATCACGCGGAATTCGCGCAAGGAGTCGATCGGCGGGTTCGTCACCTGGCTGAAGTTCTGCCGGAAGTAATGCGACAGCGGGCGGTACTTCTTCGAGAGCACGGCAGACGGGGTATCGTCACCCATCGACGCGATCATCTCCTTGGCGTCTTCCGCCATCGGCGCCAGCACCTGCTCGAGTTCCTCAATGGAATACCCGGCCGCGATCTGCCGCCGGCGCAGTTCGGCGCCCTCGAAGATCGGCTTCTCGGTGATGGCGTTCAGCGCATCGTCCAGCTCGGTGATCTTGCCGACCCACTCGCCGAAGGGCTGGCTGGCCGCCAGACGGTCCTTGATCTCGACGTCGTGGTAAAGCTTGCCGTCCTTCATGTCGACGGCGATCATCTGGCCGGGACCAAGCGCCCCCTTCTCGCGCACCGTCGCCTCGTCGACCGGCACCATGCCCGCCTCGGAACCCGCGATCAGCATGCCGTCGCCGGTCACCACGTAACGCATCGGACGCAGACCGTTCCGGTCCAGCCCGCCGCACACCCAGCGCCCGTCGGTCATCGCCAGCGCCGCGGGGCCGTCCCACGGCTCCATCACGGAGTTGCAGTAGGAATACATGTCGCGCCAGGACTCCGGCAGCTCGATGGCCTGCTTCGACCAGGATTCCGGCACCAGCATGGTCTTCGCCATCGGCGCGTTGCGCCCGGCCCGGACCAGCACTTCGAACACCGAATCCAGCGCCGCCGAATCCGACGACCCGTTGGCGATGATCGGCTTGATGTCCTCGGCAAGCTCGCCGAACGCCGACGAGGCCATGCGGATCTCGTGGCTCTTCATCCAGTTGACGTTGCCCTTCAGCGTGTTGATCTCGCCGTTGTGCGCCAGCATGCGGAACGGCTGCGCCAGCCACCACTGCGGGAAGGTGTTGGTCGAATAGCGCTGGTGGTAGATCGCAAAGGCGCTCTCGAACCGCTCGTCCTGAAGGTCCGGGTAGAACTCGCTGACCTGCTCCGCCAGCATCATGCCCTTGTAGATGATCGACCGGCACGACAGCGACGCGATATAGAGCCCGCCCGCCCCGGCGATGCCCGCCGCCGCCGCCGCCTTCTCGATCCGCCGCCGGATCACGTAAAGCTCGCGCTCGAACTGCTCCTCGTCCACCCCCTTGGCGTTCGAGATCAGGATCTGCTCGATCTCGGGCCGCGTCGCGTTGGCCTTCTCGCCGAGGCAGGCGACCGACACCGGCACGTGCCGCCAGCCGTAGATGTAATAGCCCATGCGCAGGACCTCGGTCTCCACGATGGTCCGGCAGGCCTCCTGCGCGCCGAAATCGGTGCGCGGCAGAAACACCTGCCCCACCGCCAGCAGCTCGTCCTTGCGCGGCCTGTGGCCGGTGCGCTCCACCTGATCGTAGAAGAACGGCACCGGGATCTGGACGTGAATGCCCGCGCCGTCGCCGGTCTTGCCGTCGGCATCCACGGCGCCGCGGTGCCAGATCGCCTTCAGCGCGCCGATACCCGCCTCCACGACCTTGCGCGACGGCTTGCCGTCCAGGCTGACCGCAAGACCCACCCCGCACGAGGAATGCTCCTCGCTCTCGTGGTACATGCCGTTCTCCGACATCCACGCGCGCTTGGCTTCCTCGGACCGGACCCACTCTGCATCGTACTTGGTCATGGCTCACGCCCTCCATTCGTGGCGCCGAAGCGCCGTCTCAGTCCCACCGGGCCAACCGGCCCGCTCATTTACTGGCCAACCGGCCCCGTTCTCTCGTGGACCTCATGGCCCCATCCCCGGAAAGCGCCGAAGCCCCGGGCTTCTCTGCTTTCCAAATACTCACGATCCGGACGCCGCCACGGGCGCGGACCTCAATCCTCCGGGCCGCCGCCCTCCAGCACGCCGAACTGCTCGACGCACTCTTGCCGCGTCATCAGACGCCGGCCCTCGCCCGCGTAGGCGAAACTGTCCGGCTTGTGGTCGATGTAGATCTCGTTCGTCATCACGAAGCCGTCCGCGTCGTCGAACACGCCGATGGGCAGCTCGGTGTTGCCGAACCACTGACCCTCCTGCGTGACCCGGAAATAAAGCCCCGATCCGCAGCGCCCGCAGAACCCGCGCTCCGCCCACTCCGACGAGGCGATGACCGACACCGGCCCTTCCCAGATCACGTTCTCCGTCCGCACCGTGACCCCGATCAGCGCGGAACCCGTCCAGCGGCGGCACATCTCGCAGTGGCAGGCGCCGACGTTCACCGGCACCTCTGTGGCGGTGAAGCGCACCGCGCCGCACATACAGCCGCCGGTCTGCGGCCCGGACCTGAGCGCGCTCAACGCGCCACCCCCGAAACACCGGCGGACGGCACGATCTCAAGCGCACTCATCATCACCCCGCAATCGTAGACAGGTTCCAGCGCCCCAAAGCCCGGCTCGCCCGGGTAGATGAACTCTTTCGGCGTCCGGTCGAAGGACGTCTCCACCCCGTCGAACACCGCCTTGCCGCGCCCGGCAAAGAACCGGCGATGCACGGGCGAGACATACTCCGACCCGGTGTAGGTGCCCATCACACCGCCATCGGGCGCAAGGAAATTCACCACGAACTCCGTGCGGTACAGCGGCTCTCCGTCGATGACCACGTTGCGGTCGACGATCCGGTCCTCGCCGGTGATGCGCTGCAGGCGGCCATCCGGGGTGCGCTGCTCGAAATCCATTGTGTCCGCGCCGGTCTCCAGAAGCGTGTCCATCGACGCGTGGTCCCGCGCCGGCAGCAGCGTCTCCGTCAGTCCGCCGTTCGGCAGTTCGCGGCTGTTGATCCATTGCGCCTGCGCGTCGATCCGGCTCTGGTAGACCGGGCCTTCGTCGGTAAAGACCTCGCGGAAGCGGTCGGTGCCCGCGTCGGTGCAGGTATAGTGGTGCTCCACCCGGCAATCGCGGTGCTGGACGGTCAGGTAGGCCGTGCAGCCCTCGGGCGGGGCAAAGACCGCATCCTGCGCCGCCAGCGCCATCGGCAGGCAGCACGACAGGAGAGCCGAAAGCCCCGCCGTCCCGATGTGCTGCTGCACCGATTTACGCATTCTCAACCCTCTTGGCGGTTCGGGTCAGCACTGCGGACCCTTAACTTGTGTGAACGTCGCGCGCCGCCCCGCGTGGGCGCCGCTTCAGGAGTTTAACAACCGGCCGGTTCAGGGGGTCGAAACGGCCGGAAAGCGCATCCTTTGCGGGAATGTACCGGCAATCCCCACAGCCTGGAGGTTACTCCGCCGCCACGGCCGTCTTCGCGTCAAGATCCTTTAACAGCGCCTCGACACAGTCGCGCCCGTCGCGGATCGCCCAGACCACCAGAGACGCACCGCGCACGATATCGCCGATGGCATAGACGTCCGGCAGCGCCGTGCGGCCGGTGGTGAACTCTGCCTTGACGGTGCCCCAGCGGGTGACGTCCAGACCCGGCACACCCCAGAGCGTCGGCAGCTCCTCGGGCTCGAAACCAAGCGCCTTGATCACCAGGTCCGCCGGCTCGTCGTAGTCCGATCCGTCGATCAGCTCCGGACGCTGGCGCCCCGAGGCATCCGGAGCGCCAAGGCGCATCTTTTGCACGGTCACGGCGCTGACGACATCGCCGCCCTTGAAGCCCGCCGGTGCGGTCAGCCATTCGAAGACGACGCCCTCTTCCTCGGCGTTCTGCACCTCGCGCTGCGAGCCGGGCATGTTGGCACGGTCGCGGCGATAGAGGCACTTCACGCTCTCCGCGCCCTGACGGATCGCGGTGCGGACGCAGTCCATCGCGGTGTCGCCGCCGCCGATCACCACGACCTTCTTGCCCTTGGCGTTCAGCGTGCCGTCCTCGAACTCCGCCACCTTGTCGCCGAAGTTGGCCGACTTGTTGGACGCGGTGAGGTACTCGATCGCCTTGACGATGCCCTTGGCGCCCGCGCCCGGCCCGCCGAGGTCGCGCGACTTGTAGACGCCGGTGGCGATGATGACCGCATCATGTTGTTCGCGGATATCGTCGAAGGACATGTCCTCGCCGATGTTGCAGTTCATCACGAAGCGCACGCCGCCGTCTTCCAGCTGCTTGACCCGGCGCATGACCACGTCCTTCTCCAGCTTGAAGCCGGGGATGCCGTAGGTCAGCAGCCCGCCCGCGCGGTCGTAGCGGTCGTAGACCGTGACCTGCACACCGGCGCGGCGCAGCATGTCGGCCGCGGCCAGGCCGCCGGGGCCCGCACCGATGATGCCCACGGATTCCGTACGCTCGCGCGCGGGGGCGGCGGGCTTCACCCAGCCGTTTTCCCAGGCGGTGTCGAGGATGTACTTCTCGACCGTGCCGATGGTGACGGTGCCGTGGCCCGACTGTTCGATCACGCAGTTGCCTTCGCACAGACGGTCCTGCGGGCAGATGCGGCCGCAGATCTCCGGAAAAGTGTTGGTCGACTGCGCCAGTTCATAGGCTTCTTCCATCCGCCCGGTCGCGGTCAGCCGCAGCCAGTCGGGGATGTTGTTGTGCAGGGGGCAATGGCTTTGGCAATAAGGCACGCCGCACTGCGAACACCGCGCCGCCTGCTCCTTTGCACGGGCATCGGCGAACTCGGCATAGATCTCCTGGAAATCCTTGTTGCGGACGTTCGCGTCACGCTTGTCCGGCATCTGGCGCTCGGTGGTGACGAATTTCAGCATCGGCTGCTTGGCCATGTGTCGTGAAACCTCTTGCAGGGGTCAACCTCGTATCGCCGCCTCTCTACCGAAGCTTCACACCAAATAAAAGTCAAAAGTACTGACCTAAATGTCGGTTTTTATGGTCCCGCACACCAATATTCGACCGAGGACTTCAGAATTTAGGTAACAATCCGGACCTACTTTCCGGCTTTTCTCTCTGAAACAGGGGGTTATACCGAAGCTATTCTTTTCTTCGGAGCCGCCCAATGCCGCTGACCCAACTTCTGATTCTCGCGTTGATCCAAGGTATTACCGAGTTTCTCCCGGTTTCCTCCTCGGGTCACCTGATTCTTCTGCCAATCCTGACCGGAATGCAGGATCAGGGCCTCGCCATCGACGTTGCGGTTCACGTGGGCACTCTGGGGGCCGTCCTGCTGTATTTCCGTGCAGATGTGAAAGACGCCGTCACCGGCCTGCCCCGGCTTCTGACGGGACATATGGACACACCCGGCGCGCGGCTCGCCTTCCTTCTGATCGTTGCGACCATTCCGGTGATCATCGCGGGCTTCGCCCTGAAAGTGCTTGGCATCGACGAGATGCTGCGCTCCACCGCCGTGATCGGCTGGGCGATGCTGGTCTTCGGGCTGGTGCTCTGGTGGGCCGACCGTACCGGCCCGGAAGAGAAGACCGACGCCGACTGGTCGCTGAAGGATGCGATCGTCATGGGGCTGTGGCAGGCCGTGGCCCTGATCCCCGGCACCTCGCGCTCCGGCATCACGATCACCGCCGCACGGATGCTGGGCTACACACGCACCGACGGCGCCAAGCTTGCCATGCTGATGTCGATCCCCACGATCCTCGCCTCCGGCGCGCTGCTGAGCCTCGACGTGCTCACCGGCGAGGACGCGGTGTCGGTGAAGGACGCCCTGATCGGCGCCGCCTTCGCCTTCGTCGCGGCGCTGCTCGCCCTGACCCTGATGATGCGCCTGCTGCGCAGCGTCAGCTTCACGCCCTACGTCATCTATCGGGTGATCCTCGGCGTCATCCTGCTGTGGATCGCCTACAGCTGAAGTACGCGCCTGCCGTCAGGCCCGGTGATACGGCGCGCCAGCGAGGATCGAAGCCGCCCGGTAAAGCTGCTCCGTCAGCATCACCCGGACCAGCATGTGGGGCCAGACCATCGCGCCGAAGCTGAGCGTGAAATCCGCTTCGGCGCGCAGACCCGGGTCGATCCCGTCCGCACCGCCGATCACGAAGGCCAGGTCGGAACAGCCGCCGTCGCGCAGATCCGCCAGTTTCGTCGCGAACTCCGGAGAGGTCATCACTGCACCACGTTCGTCGAGGGCACAGACCTTGGCAGCGGACGGCAGCGCCTTGCGCAGCAACACGGCCTCAGCCGCCATGCCGCCGCCCTTGCGGTCGTCCACCTCGACGACGCGCACAGGGCCAAGGCCAAGCGACCGGCCGCTGCGGTCGAACCGCTTCACATAATCGTCGATCAGGGCGCGTTCCGGACCGGCCTTCAGCCGGCCCACCACGCACAGGTGCACTTTCACGTCGCGTCCGGACCTTCCATCAGGCCGAAGCGGTCGTGGGCATCCACATCTTTTCGAGCTGGTAGAACTCGCGCACTTCGGGACGGAACACGTGCACGACCACGTCCGCCGCGTCGATCAGAACCCAGTCCCCGATATCCTTGCCCTCCATCTTGCACTGGACGCCCAGCTCCGATTTCAGGGTCTCGGCCAGCTTGTCCGAGAGCGCGGCCACCTGCCGGGTCGACCGGCCGGAAGCGATCACCATCCAGTCACAGACAGAAGACTTTCCGCGCAGATCGACCTGCACGACGTCTTCGGCCTTGTTGTCGGAGAGTGTGGAGAGGACCGCGGCGAGGATCTCGCTGCTCGTCGGGTCCGGTTGGGTCGGCGCCGTCATCGGCTGACCCTGTTCAGCGGATGTACCCGCATGTGCCATTGCAGACAGGACATCGTCCTCCTTCGGATAGCGCGCCTGTGACACGCCCCGGCGCCGGGCTGCCTATGAATATAGCAGCGCAAATGTGAATTCTCAATGTCGCGCCGATGCAGAAGGCAAAGCCGCGCCACTCAGGCCAGGACCTGCCCGTTTTCCGGGCGCACGGCGTATGGATGGCGAGGGTCACTTCGCTCGATTGACTGCTTGCTCCGCTACCACGGATGCCGTTCACGGCCCCTCCCCGCCCCAACCAATCCGGCCGCTTTCGCCCGACTTCACTTGCCGGTCAGACGCCAACTTTTTCTATGTTTTTCCAGTTTCCCGGCGGCTTTGAGGTGCTGTGCCTGCCATCGCATATCGTACTGCCACGTATAAAACAGATCACCTGACGCCAGAAGTTCAGCTTCATGATTCTCCCAGATATGCTGAGCAATCCGAGTCAGGTGCGCCTCACCGCCGTGCGCCTTCAAGGCTGCGATGATCCACTCCTGAAGGTCCTGTTTTTTTGCCAAGTCATTGTCCTCCCAAAGCCAGATACCCCACATAGACCAGCCAAACCGCCGCCAGCCCCCAGGCCACGTGCATGACCCGCGTCAGCCGCCGGTGCCGCGCTGCGTAGTCGCGGAAGGCGTCTTCGTCGGGCGCCTCGTACTCAGGGGCCTCGCCCAGCCGCCGCCTGAGGGCGGTGGGCAGATCGCGCGCCATCCTCCGGATGCGCGTCCGCCGCCAGTTCGACGCCGCCATGACAACGAACACGCACACCATCGCCAGGGACCATACCGGATTGGCCTGCATAGGACATCTCCCGTTTCTCTGCTTTCCAAATACTCATGCTCCGCGCCGGTCGCCATGCGCAACGCGTCCGGGCGCGCGGACCTGACGTAGGGTGGGGCTCCGCGCCACCCTGCCCCGGCCGCCACGGTTCGCCGGACCGAAGGCTATCGCACCCGCGCGAAAGGCGCGCACGTCAGCCCCGCCGCAGCGGCAGCACCGCCACCGCCTCCTGCAGCCCCGCGTCCGGCACGGTATCGTCGCGCACCTTCGTGCGTTTCAAAAGCTTCCAGCCGTTGGTGATGTTGCGGCAGTGCCAGAACCAGGCGTCCTTCGCCCGGAACCACGTCGGAAAGGGCAGCCGCTCCAGCCGGTGCTGGCGCCACTCGAACCCGCACAACGGCCCCGAAGGCACCATGCACCACTTGTCCGGACACGTCTTCGCGGGATCGTCGCGCCAGCCATGCACGGCGTGCGAGGGCACGCCCTCGAACCCCGGCGCGGGGTGCACCCAGTAGCCCGGGAAGGCGACATAGCCGAAACGGCTCGCCACCGCGCGGTCGAAGATCCGGCCATCCGACATCACCAGCTCGTCCAGATCGCAGTTCAGCACGGCGCGGGCGTCCCACAGGAACCGGTGCCGCACCGCGTTCAGGACGCAGAACTGCAGGAACAGCTCGGAGTTGGCGTAGGGCTTCTTCCCGCGCGGCCCGTATGGCACGGAGGTCGACAAGACCCGCGCCACCGGCACGCCGCTCGCCTCCAGCGCCTGCCGCACCACGTCCGGGCCGTGGACCTCGGACCCGTTGTCGACGAACAGCACCGCGTCGGCGCCGTGATGGATCATGTGGAAGCGCACCCAGTCCTCGATCCAGCCCGGCTCGTTGTCCTTCGACAGGGTGACCAGAACGTTGCGCCCGGCGAAATCGGGCTCCGGCCCGTGCACGACGCTCTCGCCGCGCCAGCCGTCCACCTCGACCGAGACCGTCGCAGGACAGCGCGCCGAGCGCAGGGATATGACGGTGTGCCGGTCATATGTCCGGAACCGCGCCCGCACCGCCTGCCCGTCCAGTGCAAACCGTGCCCTGCGCAGAGGGGCGTCGAGGTTGTTCAGTCTCGGGCAGATCAGCCGGACGACTCCGGCCCGCCAGACCGCGTCCAGCCACAACGTCCGGCCATCGAACCGATCGAGGTAATCGTCCTCCCAATAGAGGTCCTTCACCCTCGGCTGCCGCTCCAGCCCGCTGCCGTCCAGCGTCAGGGTCGCGAAATCGGTCAAGCGCCCCTCCCTGTCCGGCCCCGCCTCGTCGGCACCGGGCTTGGCACGGATCGGCCCGCCGCATCAAGCGGCAACACGCGACCCGTCGCTCCGGTCCGCAAGACGCCCCCCCCTCGCCGTTTCAAAGAGCAACACGCAGCCAAACCCCCACCTTTCTTGCGACTAAGTCGCATGAACGTTGACTTCTTGCGAATGGCTCGCATATTGAGCAGAGAAAGGACAGCTTACATGACATTTACACGCCGTACCTTCCTCGGGGCCGCCGCCGCCCTGCCTCTGGTTCCGCGCATGGGCCACGCAGCCGCGCCGCTCAGGGTGACCGCCACCACGGGCATGATCGCCGACACTGCCAGCAACGTTGCGGGCGCGCTGGCCGAGGTGACCGCGCTGATGGGTCCGGGGGTCGATCCGCACGGCTACCGGCAGACCCGCTCCGACATCGTCACTCTGACGCGCGGCGACGTAGCGCTGCGCAACGGCCTCCACCTCGAAGCACAACTCGAAGATCTGTTCGAAACCCTGTCGAGCCGCGTGCCCGTCGTGCCCGTCGCCGAGGCCATCCCCGAAACCGACATCCTGTACAACACGGTCTACGAGGGCCGGCCGGACCCGCACGTCTGGATGGTGCCGCGCCTCTGGCGCCACGCGGTCGAGGCAACCCGCGACGCGCTGACCGACCTGCGGCCCGAGGAGGCCGACACCTTCGCCGCCAACACAGAAGCCTATCTGGCGCAGCTCGACGCGCTGCAGGCCTATGCGACCGACGTCCTGGCCACCGTGCCCGAACCGGCGCGCGTGCTCGTCACCGCGCATGACGCCTTCGGTTACTTCGGCGCGGAATACGGTTTCGAGGTCATGGGCATTCAGGGCATCTCCACGGAGTCCGAGGCGGGCCTCCAGCGCATCGCCGCGCTGGTCGACGCGCTGGTGACGCGCGGCATCGGCGCCGTCTTCGTCGAAAGCTCGGTCTCCGACCGCAACGTGCGCGCGCTGATCGAAGGGGCGGCCTCGCGCGGGGCCGATGTCCGCATCGGAGGAGAACTCTTCTCCGACGCCATGGGTCAGCCCGGCACCTACGAAGGCACATGGATCGGCATGATCGACCACAACGTGACCACGATCTGCAAAGCGCTTGGCGGCACCGCCCCCGACCGGGGCATGAACGGCAAACTCAATGCCGGGATCTAAGATGCAGCGATCCGAAACCCATGGCCTCGACCTCGCCACCTCCGCAGGGCAGCCCGTAACCGAAGACCTCTCGGCGGCCCCGCTGGCCTTGCGCGGGTTGACCGTGTCTTACGGCGGCGAGCCGGTGATCTTCTCCGTCGACATGACGCTGATCCCCGGCACGATGACGGCGATCATCGGCCCGAACGGCGCGGGCAAGTCGACGCTGCTGAAAGCCGCGCTCGGCGTCATCAAACCGCTTGCGGGCCGTGTCACGGCCTGGGGTGCACCGCTCGAAGCGGCCCGCCACCGGATCGCCTACGTGCCGCAGCGCGCCTCCATCGACTGGGACTTCCCGACCACTGTGATGGACGTGGTGCTGATGGGCCTCTGGCGCGAACTGGGGCTTCTGAGACGCACCCGCAAGACCCACCGCGACGCGGCGCTCGCCTGTCTCGCGCGCGTCGGGATGGACGGTTTCGCCGACCGCCAGATCGGACAGTTGTCCGGCGGCCAGCAGCAGCGCGTCTTCCTCGCCCGGGCGCTGGCGCAGAAGGCCGACCTCTACATGCTGGACGAACCCTTCGCCGGCGTGGACGCCGCCACCGAAAGCGCAATCATCTCCGTCCTGCATGCGCTGCGTGACGAGGGCCGCACAGTGCTGTCGGTGCACCACGACCTCGCCACCGTGCCGCGCTACTTCGACCGGGTCTTCCTGATCAACCGCCGCCGCGTGGCCGAGGGGCCGACGGACACGAACTTCACCGAAAAGGCGCTGACAGCCACCTACGGCGGACGGCTGCCCGACACCCGCCTGCCTGAGCCCAGACTGCCTGACGAACGACGGCCTGACGAAAGACGGCCCCAAGGCCGGCCAGCCTGAAACAGGCCGCCCGAACGCCGTCTGCCCCGCACCCGGATCTGTCCCAAGGAAACGCCCCCACCCCATGCTGATCGACGCGCTGACCCTGCAACTTGGCTATAATGCGACGCTGGTCGCGCTCGGGGCCGCGGCGCTCGGGCTGGCGGCGGGGACGGTCGGTGCCTTCCTCTTCCTGCGCCAGCGCGCACTGGTGTCCGACGCGATCAGCCATTCGACCCTGCCCGGCCTCGCCTGCGCCTTCCTCCTGATGGTGGCCTTCGGCGGCGAGGGCCGTAACCTCGCCGGTCTGATGGCAGGCAGCGCCGTGTCGGCCTGGCTCGGCCTGTGGCTGACGGCCTGGCTGACCCGCCGCACCCGCCTGTCCGAAGACGCCGCAATCGGCGCCGTGCTCTCGGTCTTCTTCGGGCTGGGGGTGGTGCTGCTGACCGTGATCCAGACCATGTCCGCCGGACGGCAGGCCGGGCTGGAAAGCTTCCTGCTCGGCTCGACCGCGGGCATGCTGCAAAGCGACGCGCTGCTGATCGCCGCCGGAGGCGCCCTGACGCTGACCGCCACGCTGCTCTTGCGCCGGCCGCTGCTGATGATCGCCTTCGACGAAGGCTATGCCGCCCAGCGGGGTCTCAGCGTGCATGCCTTCGACATGGCGCTGATGACGCTGGTGATGGCGGTGACCGTGACCGGGCTGAAGATCGTCGGGCTGATCCTCATCGTCGCCCTGCTCATCATCCCGCCCGTCGCCGCGCGCTTCTGGACCGACCGGGCCGAACGGGTGGCACTGCTGGCGGGCGTCCTCGGCGGCGCGGCCGGTTACGCGGGCGCCGCGATCTCGGCCACCGCGCCGCAACTGCCCACCGGACCGATCATCGTGCTGACCGCCTTCGCCTTCTTCACCCTGTCGCTGATCGCGGCGCCCGGACGCGGTGTCATGGCGTCCCTGCTGCGCCACCGTCGGCTGCAACACCGGGTCCACCTGCGGCAGGGGCTGCTGGCGCTGGCCCACGGACAACCGGTCTACGAAGACCTCACACGCCGGATGCTCCGCGCCCGGGGTCTCTTGCGCGCCGACGGGGTGCCCACGGCAAAGGGCCGCGCCCGCGCCGCGGAAGAAGCACTGGACGAAGCCCGCTGGCAGGAACTCCGCCGCGCGCCGCAGCTTTCCGAACTCGCCGCGCGCGACGATGGCCTGACCCGGATCGAGGACATCCTGACCCGCGACCAGATCGCCGCCATCGACGCCCGCCTGGGTCCCAGGGGAGCGGTGGCATGACCGGTCTGTCCGCTCCGATCCCTCCCACGACTGGCCAAGCCCGGCCCGGTTGCAAAGCCCGCCGGGCGTGTCGCCCAAGTGTCACGCGACACGCCCGTGCCGCGTGTTCAGTCCGCCGGTCTCCTCCTCCCTTCCCGACCGCGGGAGACGCCCAGTGAACTCCGAATTCCTTGCCCTGTCCCTGCCGCCGATGCTGATCGGCACGCTTGCGGCGATGGCCTGCGCCCTGCCCGGCAACTTCCTGCTGCTGAGGCGGCAGGCGCTGATCGGGGACGCCATCTCGCACACCGTGCTGCCGGGTATCGTCGTTGCCTTCCTGGTGACCGGAACGATCGCCGCCGTACCG
The DNA here is from genome assembly GCF_039724765.1 of Sagittula stellata E-37. Classification (NCBI taxonomy): domain Bacteria; kingdom Pseudomonadati; phylum Pseudomonadota; class Alphaproteobacteria; order Rhodobacterales; family Roseobacteraceae; genus Sagittula; species Sagittula stellata. Next base: position 4,143,248 of record NZ_CP155729.1, read on the forward strand.
ATGATGCTGGGCGCCGCCGGCGCAGCCCTTGTGGCCGTGGTCCTGATCGAGGCCATCCGCCGCCTCGGCCGCGTCGAACCCGGCGCGGCGATGGGCGTCGTCTTTACCGCGATGTTCGCGGGAGGCGTGCTGCTGCTGGAACAGACCGACACCGCGTCGGTGCACCTCGACGTGGAACATGCGCTTTACGGCAACCTGGAAAGCCTGATCTGGCTCGACGGCTTTTCCTGGAGCGCCCTGACAGATCCCGCCGCGCTCGCCACCCTGCCACCGGAACTGGGCCGCATGGCGGCAGCGCTGGTCGTGGTCGCAGCGGCGACTTGGCTGTTCTGGCGGCCACTGAAACTCGCCACGTTCGACGAAGCCTTCGCCCGCACCCTCGGCCTGCCAGTGACCCTGATTTCGCTGGGTATCGTGACAATGGCGGCCCTCGCGGCGGTGGCCGCCTTCGACGCTGTCGGCTCGATCATCGTGATCGCGATGTTCATCTGCCCCCCCGCCTGCGCCCGCCTGATGACCAACCGGCTGGAACACCAGGTGACATGGTCGCTTGGCTTCGCGACGCTCTCGGCCGTTCTGGGATACGTGCTGGCCGGATATGGCCCGCTCTGGCTGGGCAACACCGCGTCGGTCTCCGCCGCCGGGATGATTGCCACGGTATCGGGAGCACTCTTGGGACTGGCCGCGCTCTTCGGACCACATCGCAGGGGATGACCGGTTTCGGATCGGCTGACGCCGATCCGACCGTCGGGGGGCTTTGCCCCCCGTACCCCCCAAGGTATTTGAACCAAGATGAAGAATATGGCGCGGCTTGGTCTTCATCTTGGTCCAAATACCTATTTTTGTTAGTGAAGCGGGTCCGGCGGGCTGCAGGGCAGAGTGGTGCATTCCGACTCCAAATGGAACAAATCATGAACTAATCTGCCGGGCATGTTCGCCGAGCTCTGCATTACGTCCAACTTCAGCTTCCTCACAGGTGCGTCGCATCCAGAAGAATACGTGGAGCGCGCCGCCTTTCTCGGTATCGAGACCATTGCCATCTGCGACGAGAACTCCGTCGCGGGGATCGTACGAGCCCACAGCGAGGCGAAGGAGATCGCCTACCAGATCCGCGAACGGGAGGAGATCATCGCCCGCGACGGATTGATCGGGCCGCCCATGCCGCCCGGACTGCCGGCGCCGCCCCGGGCACCGGTCGACACCGTGCCGCGGGTAATACCCGGTGCCCGGCTGGTGTTTCGCGAAGGGCTTCAGATGACGGTGCTCGCGACTTCACGGCGGAGTTGGGCAGATCTGTGCAGAATCATCTCGCTGGGGCGGCGGCGGGCCGGGAAGGGCTCTTGCGACATCTCCCTGGCCGACCTGCCCGAAGACATGGGCGGATGGGAGGCCATTCTCCATCCGCCACGCGTCCCCACAGCGCCGGGCGGCGCGGGCGGCTGGCTGTCACGGGCGGAACAGGTGTCGCGCCGCTTTGCCCGGACCTCCGCTGTTCCTTCCGACGGTATGGATGCGAACGGCGCGCCGGGGGTGCCGCCGGACCGGGACGCCCTGTCGCCCGGGCGCCTGCACCTCGCCCTCGCGCCCCGTTACGACGGGCAGGACGCGCGTCGGTTCGACGCGCTGGCCCGGCTGGCGGAACGGCTGGGCATCGACACCGTCGCCACGGCCCAGCCGATGATGCACCACGGCCGCCGCCGCCGCCTGGCCGACGTACTGACCGCCATCCGCACCCGCCAGCGGGTCGACAAGCTGGGTCGCCACGCGCTGGCCAACGCCGAGCAACGCCTGCGCTCCGGCGACGAGATGCGCCGCCTTCTGGGGCCGCATGCCGCCGCCGTCACCCGTGCCGGCGAACTGGCGCGGCGCTGCACCTTCGACATCGCCTCCCTGCGGTACGAGTACCCTTCCGAGATCACCGGGACCGAGACCGCCACCCAGCGGCTGTCCCGCCTCGCGCACGAGGGGCTGGCCTGGCGTTACCCGCAGGGCGCCCCCGACAAGGCCCGCGCCCAGCTCGATCATGAACTCGCCCTCATCGCGAAACTGAAGTATGAGCCCTATTTCCTCACCGTCCGCGACATCGTGGCCTTCGCGCGGGAGCGCGGCATCCTCTGCCAGGGGCGCGGCTCGGCGGCCAACTCGATCACCTGCTACTGCCTGGGCGTCACCTCCGTCAGCCCCGAGATCGGCACCATGGTCTTCGAGCGATTCGTCTCGGAGGCCCGCGACGAGCCGCCCGACATCGACGTCGATTTCGAGCACGAGCGCCGCGAGGAGGTGATCCAGCACATCTACGAACGCTACGGTCGCCACCGCGCTGGGATCTGCGCCACCGTCATCCACTACCGCGGCAAGCGCGCGATCCGCGAGGTCGGGCGCGCCATGGGCCTGAGCGAAGACACGCTGGGCGCGCTGTCTTCCCAGCTTTGGGGGTTCTTCTCCACCTCCGGGATGGAGGAGCAGCGAATGCGCGAGATCGGCCTCGACCCCACCGACCGCCGCCTGCAACTGACGATGGAGCTGATCCACGAGATCATCGGCTTCCCCCGGCACCTCTCCCAGCACGTCGGCGGCTTCATCGTGACGGAGGGCCGGTTGGACGAGCTGGTGCCGATCGAGAACGCCTCGATGGAGGGGCGCACGGTGATCTGCTGGGACAAGGACGACATCGACGCGCTTGGGATCCTGAAGATCGACGTGCTCAGCCTCGGGATGCTGACCTGCATCCGCAAGGCCTTCGACCTGTTGAAGCTGCACCACGGCACCACGCACACGCTGGCCACCCTGCCGCCCGAAGACCCGGAGGTCTACGACATGCTCTGCCGCGCCGACAGCTTGGGCGTCTTCCAGGTGGAAAGCCGGGCGCAGATGAACTTCCTGCCCCGGATGCGGCCGCGAAACTTCTACGACCTGGTGATCGAGGTGGCGATCATCCGGCCCGGTCCGATCCAGGGCGACATGGTCCACCCCTACATCCGCCGCCGCAACGGCGAGGAGCGGGTGAGCTTCCCCTCCGACGCGCTGGGGGAGGTGCTGGGCAAGACGCTGGGGGTGCCGCTCTTCCAGGAGCAGGCGATGCAGATCGCGATCACCGGCGCCAACTTCACCCCCACCGAGGCCGACCGCCTGCGCCGGTCGCTGGCGACGTTCAAGAAGCACGGCTCGGTCAGCGAATTCCGCACCCGCTTCATGAAGGGGATGCGCGACAACGGCTATGACGAGGCCTTCGCCGACCGCTGCTTCTCGCAGATCGAGGGGTTCGGCTCCTACGGGTTTCCCGAAAGCCATGCCGCCAGCTTCGCGCTGCTGGTCTATGCCTCGGCCTGGCTGAAGTGCCACCACCCGGCGGTCTTTGCCTGTGCGCTGCTGAACTCCCAGCCGATGGGCTTCTACGCGCCCGCGCAGATTGTCCGCGACGCCCGCGAACACGGCGTCGCCGTGCGGCCCATCGACATCAACGCCAGCTACTGGGACAACGCGCTGGAACCCGACGGGCGGGGCGGTCTGGCGCTGCGGCTGGGCTTCCGCCAGATCAAGGGCCTGAGCGAGGACGACGCCCAGTGGATCGCCTGCGCGCGCGGCAACGGCTACCGCACGGTGCGCGACGTCTGGCGGCGGGCGGGGCTGTCGCCGAAGATGCTGGGCCGCCTGTCGGAGGCCGACGCCTTCGCCAGCATCGGGCTGAACCGGCGCGAAGCGCTGTGGGAGGCCAAGGCGCTGACCCGCGGCCCCGACCTGCCGCTGTTCGCCCGCGACATCGAGGGCGAGGCGATCCGCGAGGTCATGGCCGACCTGCCCCGGATGACCGAGGGCGAGGAGGTGGTGGAGGACTACGTCGCCATGCGCCTGTCGTTGCGCGCGCACCCGGTGGCGCTGCTCAGGCACATCCTGACGCCGCCCGACGGGCGCCCCCCCAGCCCCGGTTTCGCCCCCGACCAGCCCCGCGACGCGCGGGAGCAACTGGCGGCGGCACGTGGACGCCATTCCCGCGATATGTCCTCTCCGGTCACACGCACGTGGGAAAGCCGCAAGGGCAACGGCGAGGAAAGCTAGGCCGGTGCCTGCGCCCTGCCGGCGGTCCGGTCATACCGGCGCACGCCGACAGTACGCCCATACCGGCGCACACCGACGGGTCCACCAAAAGACCAGCTCCGCCCCGACGCCCGCGTCGGCAACTTCGCCTTGCATAGCGCCCGCCGCTTCCCGAAACTGGCGCGCACAGCACGCAGGCGGACCGGAGTGCCGGGCATCGGGAACCACCACCCGAAACCGACCGGTGCCCACCGTCCCGCCGCCCATCCGAACCGACAACACGGACCTCCAGCCATGATCGCCATCATCTTCGAAGTGACCCCCGCCGAGGGCAAGAAAGACGCCTACCTCGACATCGCCGCCACCATGCGGCCGCTCGTCGAACAGGTCGAAGGCTTCATCTCGGTCGAGCGTTTCCAGTCGCTGACCAATCCCGAAAAGCTCCTGTCGATCAGCTTCTTCGAGGACGAGGCGGCCGTCGAACGCTGGCGCCAGCTTGAAAAGCACCGCGCCGCCCAGTCCGCCGGGCGCAAGGGCATCTTCGCCGACTACCGCCTGCGCGTGGCGCACGTACTGCGCGACTACGGCATGAACGACCGCACAGAGGCACCGGTGGACAGCAAAGCAGTACATGGCCACACGGCTGCGTGATCGCGCCTGAAACATGTGGCGGGACATGGAAGGTCATGGGAACACGAAGATGCGTTTTTCATTATCAAAGGACTTTTCACATGACCAAGATTGACCGCCGCGCCATGTTCCGCCTTGTCGGGACCGGACTCGCCCTCCTGCCCCTCACGGCTCTGACCGCCCGCGCCGCCAGACATGCCGGCGCCGCCGTGACCATGTCGGGGATGGCCTTCGCGCCCGCCTCCCTCACGGTCAAGGCCGGGACCGCCGTCGCCTTCATGAACGAAGACGGCGCACCGCACACCGCAACGGGCGACGGCTGGGATACCGGGCGTCTCAACCGTGGCGACAGTACGGAGATCGCCTTCGACACCCCCGGCACCTACGCCTACGCCTGCGCGATACACCCTTCGATGAAGGGCACGATCATTGTCGAGTGACCGGAACCGCAGGTACTGAAAGACAGGCGGGGGGCGCGGCATCTGCCGGCCCCCCGCTTTCATTTGCAGCCTAGAAGGCCCCGAAGGCCGTCAGACCCCGGCGGCCACCATCGCTTCGGCCAGGACCGGCACGGTCTTGGCGTTCAGGCCCGCCACGTTGATCCGCGAATCGCCAACCATGTAGACGCCATGCGACTGGCGCATCGCCTCCACCTGCTCGGGCGTCGCGCCGAGGCGCGAGAACATGCCGCGGTGCTGCGCGATAAAGCCGAAGCGGTCCGATCCCGTCAGCCGCTGCAGTTCGGCGGCAAGCTGCTCGCGCAGGCCCAGCACGCCCTCGCGGATCTCGCGCACTTCCTCTTCCCAGTCGGCCCGCAGCGCCGGATCGTCCAGCACCATCGTCACCAGCCGCGCCCCGTGGTCCGGCGGGAACGAGAAGTTCTGCCGGTTGAGGTGGTTCAACATTCCCTGGTTGGCCTTCTGCCGCACCGGGTCCTGCGCCACGGCCATCAACAGGCCGGTGCGTTCCCGGTAGACCCCGAAGTTCTTCGAGCACGAGGCCGCCACCAGCACCTCGGGCATCTGCGACACGACCATGCGCAGACCGGCCGCGTCCTCGTCCAGACCGTCACCGAAGCCCTGGTAGGCGATGTCGATCATCGGAGTGACGCCGTTCTTCACCAGCAGGTCGATGACCTCCTGCCACTGCGACAGGTTCAGGTTCGCGCCGGTCGGGTTGTGGCAGCAGCCGTGCAGCAGCACCACGTCGCCCACCCGCGCATCGGCGAGGTCTTCCATCATGCCGGCGAAATCCACCGCCCGGGTCTCGGAATCGAAATACCGATAGGGCTGCATGTGCATTTCAAGGTGCTTCAGCATGGTGATGTGGTTGGGCCACGACGGATCGCTGACAAACACCCGCGCCTCGCGGTCGGCCATGCGGATCATGTCGAAGCCCTGACGCACCGCGCCCGTTCCGCCCGGGGTCGCCGCCGCCGCCACGCAGTTGCGCGGCACCGCGTCGCCCATCAGCAGGCCGAACATCGCGTCGGCAAAGCCCACGTCACCGGCCAGACCGGTATAGGACTTCGTGGTCTCGGTCTCCCAAAGCTGCTTCTCGGCGGTCTTGATCGCACGCATGATCGGCGTGCGGCCCTCGGCATCCTTGTAGACGCCGACGCCAAGGTCGATCTTCTGCTCGCGCGGGTCCTCGCGGAACGCCTGCATCAGCATCAGGATCTTGTCTGCGGGTTGCTCTTTCAGCAGTTCGAACATCACTTCTCTCCGGTCGCGACGGGCAGCGTCGGAAAGGCACCCCATTCCGCCCACGACCCGTCATAAAGCGCATGGTCGCTCTTCCCGAGCACCTCCAGCGCAAGGTTCAAAATCGCCGCCGTCACGCCCGATCCGCAAGAGGTGATGACCGGCTTCGACAGGTCGACGCCCGCCGCCTCAAAGACAGCACGCAGCGCGTCGGGGTCCTTCAGGGTGCCCTCGGACGTCAGCAGGGTGGCATAATGCACGTTCTTCGAGCCCGGAATATGGCCGGACCGCAGACCGGCGCGCGGCTCTGCCGCCTCGCCCCGGAAACGGGCCGGACCGCGGGCATCGACGATCTCGTGGTCCTTCAGCTTGGCCGCCGCGCTCACCTGCGTCACGTCGCGCACCAGATGCGCCTGACGGCGCACCGTCATGTGGCGGTCGCGGATCACCGGCGGCAGATCCTCGACCTCGCGGCCCTCGGCCTGCCACTTCGGGAAACCGCCGTCGAGCACCGCGATGTCGTCCTTGCCCATCAGCTTGAACAGCCACCAGACCCGCGCCGCCGAGAACACCCCGGCGCCGTCGTAGACCACAACCTGATGCCCGTCGCCCACGCCCATGGCCCGCATCCGCGACATGAACTTCTCCGGCTCCGGCGCCATGTGCGGCAGCTCCGAACGCGCGTCCGAAACCGCGTCGATATCGAAATACCGTGCGCCGGGAATGTGCGCGGCGGCGTATTCTGCCTTCGCATCACGCCCCATGTCGGGCAAGTACCAGCTGGCATCGAGGACCCTCAGGTCCGGATCGTTCAGATGCCGGGCCAGCCAGTGCGTCGACACCAGCACTTTCGGATCGTCCATGGCTTGCGCGCCTCCTCACCCCGCCGTTTTCGTCCACACGTGCTTAGGCAAGGCCGCGACGGCATGCAAGCGGCTGGGCGTCGCGGCGCGCAATACTTCGGGTTTTACTTCTTCCAGCGGTTGCGCAACGCCCCCGCGACGGCCACCGCCACCGCACCGCCCGCGAGTCCGCCGGCGGTCTGGCCCATCACCGCAGCCACGTCCATGCCAGCGCTTTCCGCCGGAGCCCCGATGCGAGTCAGCACCGCGCTGCCCACCGTCCCCCCGGCCAGACCGGCCCATCCGTCCCGCCAACGCCCGAAACTGAGATGCCCAGCCCTGAGGCCAAGCAGAAGACCGCCCAGAACACCCGCAATCGCACCGATCAGAAACACCGTCACACCACTCCCTGTACGTATACGTACAAGTTTACCTAAGGCGATACCATGTCAGTTTAAGGTATGAGTAAGGTATGATCGTTCGCGGCGGGCACCGTTTTCGTGCCGGTCCGGGGTCAGCCCTGCTTCAGAAGCCGCTGCTTCTGGCGGGCCCAGTCGCGTTTCGCCTCGGTCTCGCGCTTGTCGACGGTCTTCTTGCCCTTGGCGATGCCGATCTTGATCTTCGCGATTCCCTTGTGGTTGAAGTACAGCACCAGCGGCACAAGCGTCATGCCCTTGCGCTGGGTGTCGTTCCACAGGCGTGCCAGTTCCCGCTTCGACGCCAGAAGCTTGCGCCGCCGCCGTTCCTCGTGACCGAACATCGCGCGTTCGTAGGGCGCGATGTAAGAGTTCACCAGCCACAGCTCGCCGTCCTCCACCGCCGCATAGCTCTCCGCGATGTTGGAGGTGTTCTCGCGCAGCGACTTCACCTCCGAACCGGTCAGCATGATGCCGCATTCGAGGTCGTCCTCGATGGCATAATCGTACCGCGCCCGCCGGTTCTCGGCGATCACCTTGTAGTTCGGACTCTGGTCGGGTTTCTTGGCCATGGGCGTTGTAGATAGGCGTCCGGGCCGCCGCTGTCCAGTTGCCTGATGCGCGCCCCGGGGACACGGGCCAAAAGCGCGGGCCAGAAGCCAGAGGCACGGGCCAGAAGAATGCGCCCTGCGCCCGCAGGCCGGAAGACAGCCGGAAGAAACCGGGGCGTTAACCACACAAGCGCGTGATCCGGGGCAAAAGGTTACCAACCGGCCGGTTCGCCCCCCCGAAACGGCCGGTTCACCGGTAACAGACCTTCATCTTCGTGAAGATCGGGTAATTGCCTTGTGTGTTCTCTGCGCCGCGACCCCGGATGTGGGCGGCGCACGCTCCGTCAACCGGTGCGCACGCCATGTGAACCTTAACGGATCTTCACACCCGGCCCGGGCGATCAGCTCCCCCGGTAGGTCGAGAAGGCGAAGGGCGAGATCAGCAGGGGCACGTGATAATGCGTGTCCTCCGACATGCCGAAACGGATCGGCACCTCGTCCAGAAACAGCGGTTCCGCCCCGGCTTGCCCGGTGGCGCGCAGATAGGCACCGGCCTCGAAGACCAGTTCATAGGTGCCCGTCCGGAAATCTTCCCTGGGCAGGATGTGGCTGTCGGTCCGCCCGTCGTCATTGGTCACGACGCGGCATATCTCGTGGCGGTCATTGCCTTCGATACGATATAGAGTGATCCCCACGCCTTGTGCGGGCAGCCCGCGCGCCGTGTCCAGAACGTGGGTCGTCAGGAACCCTTCGGCCATATCTCGGGCCCTCCTCTTGCAAATCCCGCCGGTTTGGCGCTTCTGAGGGGGACTGCAAGACATTCCGAAGGTCCCGTCAAGATGACCCGCTATATCCGAGACATGATCGGCTACGGTCCCGACCGTCCCGATGCCCGTTGGCCGGGCGATGCCAAGATCGCCGTGCAATTCGTCCTGAACTACGAAGAAGGCGGCGAAAACAACATCATACACGGCGACGCGGGTTCCGAAGGCTTCCTCTCGGACATCCCCGGCGCACAGCCCTGGCCGGGCATGCGGCACTGGAACATGGAGTCGATCTACGAATACGGATCGCGCTCCGGGTTCTGGCGGCTTCACCGGCTTTTTACCCAAAGAAATCTGCCGCTTACCATCTATGGCGTGGCCTCTGCCCTCGCCCGCTCGCCCGAGCAGGTGGAGGCGATGAAGGACGCCGGCTGGGAGATCGCCTCGCACGGGTTGAAGTGGATCGAACACCGCGACATGCCCGCCGAGGAAGAGCGCGCCCAGATCGCCGAAGCCATCCGCCTGCACACCGAGGTCACCGGGGAAGCGCCGCAGGGATGGTACACCGGGCGGTGCTCCGTGAACACCGTGGATCTCGTCGCGGAAACCGGGCAATTCGCCTATATTTCAGACACCTACGATGACGATCTGCCCTATTGGAAACAGATCCACGGGCGCGATCAGCTTATCATTCCGTACACGCTCGAAGCCAACGACATGCGGTTCGCGGGCGCGCCGGGATGGGTCACCGGCCACGATTTCGAGGAATATCTGACCGACGCCTTCAACGTGCTGCGCGCCGAAGGACAGGCCGGGAAGCCCGCGATGATGAGCATCGGCCTGCACTGCCGCCTGATCGGGCGCCCCGGCAAGATCGCCGGTCTGATGCGTTTCCTCGACCACATCCAGCAGTTCGACGACGTCTGGGTCGCCCGCCGGATCGACATTGCCCGCCACTGGGCCAGCACTCATCCGCCGGTCCAACGGGCACGCCCTTCGCAGATGGACCGCGAGACCTTCGTCGCCACATTCGGCGGTATTTACGAGCATTCGCCGTGGGTTGCCGAGCGGGCCTTCGACTTGGAACTGGGGCCCGCGCACGACCGACCGGCTGGTCTGGCCAATGCGCTGGCCCGCGCCTTCCGCCGCGCCTCGCCCGAGGAACGCCTGCAGGTGCTGCGCGCCCACCCCGACCTTGCCGGCAAGCTGGCGCAGGCCCGGCGCCTGACCGCCGAAAGCTCGGAAGAGCAATCGTCGGCCGGTCTCGACGCGCTCACCGACGACGAGCGCAGCACCTTCGAGGCGCTGAACACCGCGTATACCGAAAAGCAAGGGTTCCCGTTCATCATCGCGGTCAAGGACAACACCAAGGAAAGCATCCTCGCCGCCTTCCAGCGCCGCCTCGGTAACACTCATGAACAAGAGCTTGACGAAGCGTGCCGCCAGGTCGAGCGCATCGCCCGCCTCCGTCTGGAGAGCCTGATTTGACCACCTACGCCTTCCCTCCCGGCGGGCTGCCCGGGCAGAACATCAATCCGCAGGGCACCGCCGTCTTCACCGAAGCCTACGCCGTGATCCCCGCGGTCACGCAACGCGACATCACCACCAGCTTCCTGCCGGACTGGCTTCTGGCGAAGGTCTGGATCCTCGCCCGTCCGCTGACCGGCTTTGCCGAGACCTTCGCGCAATACGCCGTGGAGCTGGCACCGGGGGGTGGCTCCGCCGAACCCGAACCCGACAGGGAGGCGCAGGCCGCCATCTTCGTTGCCTTCGGGACGCTGCGCATCTCCATCGGCGGCGCGCGGGAGGACCTGCAACCGGGGCACTTCGCCTACATCCCGGCAGGCGCGCATTGGGAGATCTGGAACACGTCGGACGCACCGGCGGGGTTCCACTGGATCCGCAAGCGCCACCAGCGCATTCCCAGCCTCAACCCTCTGGAAGCTTTCGTCATTCACGAAACCGACGTGGGCAAGGCGGCGATGCCGGATGCCGTCGGCGTATGGGAGACGCAGCGCTTTTTCGATCCCTTCGACCTGCGCTACGACTTTCACGTCAACATCGTGAACTTCTGCCCCGGCGGGCGCATCCCCTTTGCCGAGACGCACGTGATGGAACACGGGCTCTACGTGCTACAGGGCACCGCGCGCTACCTGCTGAACCGCGATTGGGTGGAGGTCGGGCCGGGCGATTTCATGTGGCTGCGCGCCTTCTGCCCGCAGGCCTGCGTCGCCACCGGCAAGGAACCGTTCCGCTACCTGCTTTACAAGGACGTGAACCGGCACGTCAGCCTCTCCCTTCCCGGGGACCGGCCATGACCCTGCCGACGATCCATGCGCGCCCCTTGACCCCGCAGGCCTTCGCCCCTTTCGGCGACGTGCTGGAGGCACAGGGCGCGCCGGACAAGATCATCAATCAGGGCAAGTGCGGGCGCTTCCACGACCTGGCCACGATGGACTTCGGCCCTAGGGGCCGTGCGGGCGTCTCTGTCTTCGATGCCGAACCGCGCACCCTGCCCTACAAGCTTGAAATGGTCGAACGGCATCCGGAAGGCTCGCAGGCGTTCCTGCCGATGCACAGTCACCCGTGGCTGGTGATCGTGGCAGAGCCGGGCGATACACCGGGGCCCGTCCACGCCTTTCTCGCCTCCGCCGGTCAGGGCGTGAACTTCCACCGCGGCACCTGGCACGGCGTGCTGACCCCGTTGCACACGCCGGGCCTCTTCGCCGTGGTGGACTGCATCGGCGACACGCCGAACCTTCAGGAGCACTGGCTGGACCAGCCGGTCCTGATCGCCCCAGCCGCCATGTAGGCCGTGCGAAAAGGGCCCCGCGAAGGGCCCTTTTCAGGGGGCGCGCTCCATGCGCCCCATGCCCCCCGGGACAGGATGGGGGACTGCCCGACAACGGAGCATCGCGGTCGAGAGGGGATCATCCCACGCGACGCTCCCGCCATTCTGGATCAGTGCCGGTTGTGGCGGCGGTCCCATTGGTGACGACCGCCGTGACGATGGTGCCCGTAGCCGTGATGGCGCCGCGGTCCCCGGTCATACCGCCTATCGCGATGGCCGCGATCGTAGCGCGGCGAGCGGTCCGTCTGGACGTAGGCGCGCGGCTTGTGCCCCTTGTTGTTCTGCTTGGCCAACTCGTTGAGCAGCAACAGGGTAGCCGCCGTGCCGAAAAGGACCCGGGCGGTGTCGTTGTTGCGCGCGGCGGCCGGAGACGCGGTGGACAGGGCGGCGATCAGCGCACCGACGGCAACGATGGAGGTGACGAATTTGAGACGCATTGGAAATTCCTTTCTTCGCATGGCAAGGTGTGTGTGGCGGCCCCGGGGCGGGGAAACCTCGTAGCATCACGCTGCCCGTCCCCCGCCGGACCACGCAATAACGCCCCAGCGCTATCGGATAACTGCCGGCCCAGACCGTTGCGGTTATTGAATTTCCTCGCGTCCGGGCGCAGGGTTGAAGACATGAAACACATCCTCGCCCCGGCCCTCGTGGCACTCACCCTCCTGACGCCCGCGCTGGCCTCTGCCGCCTGTTCGGTGGAATACAAGGCGAAGCGGGACGACCCCCTGCGGCTTGATCATGGTACGATCGTCCTCGACGCCTGCGAGTCCGCCGCGCAGGTCGAACGCGAGGTCCGCACCCGGCTTGCCGCCAACGGGTGGATCCTGCTGAAGATCCTTGGAACCACCGCCGGATAAGCCACGATGCCGCCCATTGCCGTTTCCGTTTCAGAAAGCCTGCGTTCCGGCAGCCGCCTAGTCTCTCTCGGCATCGCGGCCATCGTCGCGATCCTTGCCATCACGGGGGGGCTGCTGATCCTCACCCTGCCCGACGCCAACGCCTTCAACGCGCGGGTTGAACGGATCTTCGTCGAAAACGACGCCCTGACCGGCGAGGGCGAGATCAAGCTGCTGGAGATCCTGGCCCAGTCGGGCACGGCCTTTTCCGACGTTCTGGCCAGTTATCGCACGATCATCTTCGTCCTGTTGATCTTTGCCACGGCGCTGCTCGTTGCGGCGCTGGTGTTCCTGGTGATGCTGGTGACCCTGAACCGCCGCATGGCCCAGATCGAACGGTCGGGGATCGAGGTCTCCTCGCTCATCATCTCGCGCGAGGAGCGGACGGTTTACCTCAACACCATGGGCTTCAAGCTTACCGACGCGATGATGGAGACGCTCTCCGTCCTGGCGGAGGCGCGGCTCGACGACGAGATGCTGACCGGCGCGCAGATCGAGTCAATGATCTCAGGCAAGTCGGAGTCCGACTGCGAGGAAGCCGCCGGCGCCACCCGCATCAAGCGGCTGCGCGACGGTCTGGGCAACCAGATCGTGTCGGAACTGCTGGTCAAGAACATCGCCCGCCGTGGCTATGTCCTCGCCATCGACAAGGGCGTGATCGAGATGGTCTGAACGGCCATCCGCCAGCATCCGCCAGCCAATCAGCCCCTCCGGCGTTCCGCACACCCCGCTCCACGCCCGGCACGCAATGATGTAGGGCGGGGCTTTGCGCCGCCTGCCTTCCGCCAAGCCTCAGAAGAGCACCGCCTCGTCGGCCACCGCCCCCAGCGACTGCCGCGTCACCGCGCCGTCCGTCGCCTCTCCGCGCAGCACCCGCAGGGCGCGGCGATGGTCGGCCTTCGCCTTCACAACCGCCATGTTGCGCGCCGCGCTGTCGCGCAGGAAAGCCTTCCAGCGCTTCTCGGACAGGGCAAACGACCGGTTCAGCCGCGCCGCGCCCCAGCCATTCTCGTAGACCCGCTTGCCCAGAAGCACCGCCTGGAAGGTGTTGTGATCGAAGAGGTTCGCCCGCCCGATGTCCATCTCGACCGGCAATTGCCGCTGCCACAGGTCCAGCCAGCCTTCCAGCCGGTCGGTGATCTTCAGCCCGCGCGCATCGCACCAGTAGTCCGTGTCCGTCCGGTTGCCGAGCCGGTAGTGAAGGCAGATGAAATCCCGCACCTCATTGTACATCTCGTCGGCGCAGCGGTTGTAGGCGGCGCGGGTGGATTCTTCGTAGTCCCGGCTGGGGAAGTACTGCAGCAGCCAGCGGATGCCCATGTCGATCATGTGGATCGCGGTCGATTCCAGCGGCTCGATGAAACCCCCTGATAGCCCCAGCGCAACGCAGTTCTTGACCCACGCCCGCCGCATCCGTCCGATGCGCATCGGGATCACGCGCGGCTCCGCCCCCTTCGGCGCGCGGTCGCCAAGGTGCGCCATGAAATCGTCCCGTGCGGCGTCGTCCGTGCGGTGCGCGCTGGAATAGACATAGCCCGTCCCGATCCGGTGATAGAGCGGCACCGACCAGCTCCAACCGGCGCCAAGCGCGGTGGACGACGTGGCGGCAGGCAGCACCTCTGGGTCGGCATGCGGGATCGGCAGGGCCATGGCCCGGTCGTTGGCGAGATAGTCCGAGTAGTTCTCGAACGGCTCGCCCAGGGCTTCGCGGATCACCAGCCCCTTGAAACCCGTGCAGTCGATGACAAGCTGCACCGGCCGCCGTCCCAGCGCGCGCAGGTTCAGCGCCGCCACATGGCCCGTGTCGTCCAGTTCCACACCGTCGACGTCGTCCAGCACGTGCTCCACCCCGCGCGCCACGCCGACCTCCGCCAGCATCTTGGCGAAGGCGCCCGCGTCGAGGTGATAGGCATAGCCAGCGCGGGGCATCGGATCGTTCTTCGCATTGAAGGACAGCGGGCACTTGCCCGCGTCGAGTAGGTCCATCAGCGGCGAAAACGACTGGATGTAATCCCGCCTGCCCGCCCCGAAGGCCTGGAAGTAGTGCCCGGCCTCGACTCCGTCGATCTTCGGCGGCGGCGCGAAAGGGTTCATGTAGTCGAAGGGCCGTCCCTTGTGGTCGACGTTCCAGCCGCGGAACATCACCCCCATCTTGAACGAGGTGTTGCAGCGGCGGAAGAACTCCTTGTCGTCGATCCCCATCTCGCGCAGCGTGACTGGCATGTGCGGCACGGTCGCCTCGCCCACGCCGACGGTCGGCACGTTGGGCGATTCGATCAGGGTGATCGCGATTTTCGGCGCGCATTTGCTGCGCAGATAGGTTGCCGCGAGCCAACCGGCCGTCCCGCCCCCGACGACAGTGATCGATGTGACAGGCTCCGCCATGCTGTGCATCCTGCAGATGTTATGTGGAGTGTCAGAATAAAGCCGCCGAGGCGCCGCGCCAGCACCAGAGGTCACATCGCGGTCGCGCGTAACACAAAGGCCACAAGATGTGTCTTCTGCGCCTTCGGGTCGCGTTGGAACGGCGGCGGCGCCCCGGGTCTGGCCAATTGCCCTTATCTCAGCCCATCCGGCAGCGGCAGCGCCGCAGGCGCCGCGATCCCCGCCAGTTTCAGCATGTGCCACGCCAGGACCTGGTTCGAGGCGAGCACCGGCAGGCCCAGTTCCGCCGTCAACGGCCCGAGCAGATCCGCGGTACGCAGATTCGTGCAGGACAGGAACAGCCCGTCGAGGCCACCGCCCTGCGCCACCTCGCGCGCCGCCGCCGCGACAGAGGCCTGCGCGATCCGGGCCACCCGCGCCTCCTCCTCTTCGCCGAAGGACAGCGTCCGCGCCACGGCCACGCCGCCTGCGTCGAAGGCGGCACAGAGTGGCTCCGCCACATCCGCCACGTAGGGCGACACCACCCCGATCCGCTCAAGCCCAAGTGTGTGCATCGCCGCCAGCCCGGCCGTCAGCGGATCGGTCACGGCGGCGGTCGTGGCCCCCGCGGCGACCTGTTCATGTACCTCTTCCGCCCCCAGTAGGGCCGTGCCGGACGTGCAGGCATAGGCAATCACGTCGAAGCTCGCAGCAGGCGGCAACAGTTGCGCCGCGGCTGTCAGCCCGACCTTCATGCCCGCGATGCTGCCCGGCGTCAGCGTGTCGCCCGACCTGAGCCGCGTGACGTGCAGCTTCGTGCCCTGGGCGGGCAGGTAACGGCGCAGATCGGCCTCGACCGTCTCATCCACATGCAGCGAGATCAGTCCCAGAACTCCGCGCGGCGGCTCGTCCAGATCGTAGGGAAACCCCCTCATGACAGCACCGGCAGCTCTGCGGGCGCGCGGGGCGACAGCAGTTCCGGGCCGTCCGCACGCAGCACGATGTTCTCTTCGTGCACCAGCATCCGGCCCGGGGCGACCCATGCGCCGGGTTCCAGCGTCAGGACCATCCCTTCGCGCAATTCGGTTTTGTCCTGCGGCGTGAACGACGGCCATTCCGTCAGCGTCACCCCCAGCCCATGGCCCAGCCGCCCGCCGCCCGGTTCCACGCCCCGCGCCGTCAGCCCCTCAGAAAGGATGCGGTGCACGTCGCGCGCAAGCATGCCGGGCCGCAACTCGTCCAGCGCATCCTCCGTCGCCTGCCACAGCGCCTCATGCGACTTGCGCACGGCAGTGGACGGCTCGCCCACCGCGTAATTCCGGTCAAAATCGCAGAAATACCCGTCGCGCACCGTACCCGTGTCCAGCATGAGCACGTCTCCCATCGCCATCGGATCGGGTCCCGCCGGAGAGATCACGTCGGCATATCCCTCTGGTCCTGCCGCGCCCGCGACGTAACTGACCCAGTCGGCGCACTCCTCCAGCAGCAACCGCTGGAAGTCGCGGAACACCGTATCGAGCGGCCGGCCCGGCCCGGCGATCTCCGGAACACGGTCGAAGGCACGCCCGGCAATGGCGCAGCTTTGCCGGATCTTTTCGACCTCCGGTGCGCTCTTGATCTCCCGCACCCGCTGCACCGCCGCCGTCCCGTCCACGAATTGGCGCGGTGCGATGGCGTCCCGGACCCGCGCATAGTCCGCGAGCGGCATCCGCAGGTGCGTCTCCAGCCCCATCGGCACGCCGATTCGCCCGTGATCCGGCACGAGATCGCGCAAGGTCGCCGACAGCAGGGAAACACCGTCATCGCCGGGACAGGGCGCGTCCCAGGTTCGGAGGTCGTCCATCCACGTCCGCGCCATGAGGTCCGCCCCGATCGAAGGAATCACGGCCACCGGATCGCCCGCCACGGGCACCGCGACGAACCAGGGCCGCGCCGGGCTTTCCCAAAAGCGCGTCAGGAAGCCGGTGACGTAGAACACATCCGCCGCGGCGGTCAGCAAGAGCGCGTCCATCCCCTGCGCGACCATTGCGGCCTGAAGCCGCGCGACCCGGCCACGGTACTCCGCCGCGTCAAAGACCAGCGACCGGTCAGCCATCCTCCGGGCCTTCGCTGAGGATGGCCAGTACGCGCGCGTCGGCTGCCATGTCGAGCCCCGCAATCAACGCCGCCAGACCCGCGCCGCCCGAAGGAGTCGTCGCCAGGCCATGCTCGGCCAGCACTGCCACGCCAGCCGCCGCCTCGTCCTCGGTGACTGTCACAAATGCATCGGCATCGCGTGCCAGCCCCGCCAGCGCGATCATCGACGGTGTCTTGCAGTCGAGCCGCCCCATGGCGGACACCGGCCCGTCCGCCGTCACCAACGCGCCTGCCCTTATGCTCTCGGCCAGGGCGGGCGCGAAGGCCGGTTCCACGACGAAGATCCGCGGCCCGTCTCCCCAGGCCTCGCGTGCATGGGCCGCCACTGCCGCCGCCAGCCCGCCGACACCGGCCTGCAGCAGGATGTGGGTCGGCGGTTCCGGCACCTGCGCGACGGCTTCGGCCGCCAGTTGCAGGTAGCCTTCCATCACGCGCAGCGGCAGTTCGGCGTACCCTTCCCACGAGCTGTCCGAAAGCAGCGTCCAGCCGTTGTCCGCCGCGCTCCGTTCCGCCTCTGCCATGCTGCGCTCATAGTCGGCCCCGGCCCGCACGACCTCCGCGCCCCGGTCGCGCAGCCGCTCGGCAAAGGCGTCCGGAACGGTCTCGGCCAGGACGATCACCGCCCGCGCGCCGAATACCCGCGCCCCGGCCGCGACCGAAAGACCATGGTTGCCCGCACTCGCCGCCACGTAGGTCCGCCCCGCCAGCGCTTGCCGCAGGTCGAGCGAACCTGTCGCCGCCGCGTCGCGGGCAATGGCAAAGGCGGCCCCAAGCGCCTTGAAACTACCAAGCCCCATGCGACCGCGCTCATCCTTGACCCAGACCCGCGCCACCCCGGCACGTGCTGCAAGCTTCGCCACGTCGTGCAAGGGCGTCTCCGCATGACGGGGACAGGAACTCAGCAAGCGCGCAACCCCTTCGGCATCTGTCAGGGGCAGGATATCCGAAGGGCCGAACCCGCCGCCACGCCACGGATTTGTCAGAACATCAGGCAAAGGCAGGTCCCTTCCACGGTAGCTGCCTCCGATCATGGGCGCCCCGCGCCATCGGCGCAACTGCAGCGAATGGGAATGGCGATCCCGGCAGGATTCGAACCTGCAACCTGCCCCTTAGGAGGGGGCTGCTCTATCCAGTTGAGCCACGGGACCGCACGCCCCGCCTCTTAGCCTGTCCGCCACGCCTTGTCATGACCCTTTCCGCCCTCGAAAGGACAGGTTTCGCGCGCGCCCGTCCCGCACCTCAGCCCTCTCTTGCGCATGGCGGTTGGCACGGCGTATCGTGAACCAACTCGAAGAAAAGGAATTTCCCAAGTGCCAGCAGACGATCACCGCCCGCTTACCCTGCGCGACGTTTCCGAAGCCTCCGGCGTTTCCGAGATGACGGTCAGCCGCGTCCTCAGGAACCGGGGCGATGTCAGCCAGGCGACGCGGGAAAAGGTACTCGAAGCTGCCAAGGCGCTGGGGTACGTGCCCAACAAGATCGCCGGCGCACTGGCCTCCCAACGGGTCAATCTGGTCGCCGTCATCATCCCCTCGCTCCGCAACATGGTCTTCCCCGAGGTGATGTCCGGCATCTCCCGCGTGCTTGAGAACACGGAACTTCAACCGGTGGTCGGTGTGACCGACTACCTCCCCGAGAAGGAAGAGCGCGTCCTCTACGAGATGCTGTCCTGGCGGCCCTCGGGTGTCATCATCGCCGGGCTCGAACACTCCGAAGCGTCCGAGGCCATGCTCAAGGCCTCCGGCATCCCGGTGGTGGAGATCATGGACACGGACGGCGATCCGATCGACTGCGCCGTGGGCATCAGCCACCGCCGCGCCGGGCGCGAAATGGCCCGCGCGATCCTCAAGCAGGGCTATCAGAAAATCGGTTTCATGGGCACCAAGATGCCACTCGACCACCGCGCCCGGAAACGGTTCGAGGGCTTCACCACCGCGCTCGCCAAGGAAGGCGTGGAGATCGCGGAACACGAATTCTACTCGGGCGGCTCCGCCCTCAAGAAGGGCCGCGAAATGACCAAGGCCATGCTGGAGCGGGAGCCGGAACTCGATTTCCTCTACTACTCCAACGACATGATCGCGGCGGGTGGGCTGATGCACCTGCTCGACGCCGGGATCGACATTCCCGGCCGCGTGGGCCTCGCCGGGTTCAACGGCGTGGAATTGCTCGACGGGCTGCCGCGCCAACTGGCCACGATGGACGCCTGCCGGACCGAGATCGGCACCCGCGCCGCCGAGATCATCGCCGAACGCGTCTCGAACCCGGAAGCCGAGGTCCAGCGTCTGATCGAACTGACCCCGACGATCAATTACGGCGACACTCTGAAACGGCGCTGACGGCCAGGGCCCGCGCGCCCCTCGCCTTCATCTTGGCAAAAATACCTGACTTGTCCCGGTCCACGCCGCCCTGCGGACGGTCATGGGTTTCTAGCGGCGGGCCTCGACCGCCGCGATGGCCGCCGCGACCGCACCTGCAATCGCCATCTCCGAAGTATCGACCACCGTCGCATCCTCCGCCGCCACCAGCGGCGCTTCGGCCCGGCTCATGTCACGCGCGTCCCGCGCGCGGACGTCTTCCAGCACCTTGTCGTAATCGACGTCCAGCCCTTTGCCGATCAGTTCATCGAAGCGGCGCTGCGCCCGAACTTCTGCGCTGGCGGTAACGAAAAGCTTCGCCTCCGCCAGAGGGCAGATCACCGTGCCGATGTCGCGCCCGTCCAGCACCGCACCGCCTTCGCGGCGCGCAAAACCGCGCTGGAAGTCGACCAGCGCCGCGCGCACCTCCGGCAGCACCGCCACTTCCGATGCGGCCTGCGCCACTTCGGGCGTGCGCAGCGCACCCTCGTCCAGCTCCGCAGGGTCGAGTGCCCGTGCCGCCTGCACCGGATCCTCGCCGTCCAGAAGGTGCCGTCCGACCGCGCGATACAGAAGCCCGGTGTCGAGATGGGCAAAGCCGAAATGGCTGGCCACCGCCCGCGCGATGGTGCCCTTGCCCGCCGCAGCCGGCCCGTCGATGGCAATGGTAAAGATCATGGCACCCTCCGTGTCGCACCCGGCGCATAGCAATACAAAGCCTGAAAGGAAAGGCTCAGCGCCGCAGATCACGCAGCAGAAGGCCGCAGGTCACCAACGGGTAGAGCACCAGTTTCACCCTGGTGAAAGCGACAACAGGCGCATTGTCCATCAAAGGCGGGTACAGCGCCCAGCCGGCAGGCAGGCTGCGCCCCATCGCCCAGTCCAGCGCCTCTTGCAGCAGGACATTCTCTGCCAGGTCGAAGGCCAGGACCACCCCTGCCAGCGCCATGCCCAAAGCTCTGCGGCCGGGAAAGGCCAGGACCACCCACAGGCCCCAGAGCCCCATGAACACCAGATCCAGCCGCAGGATATTGCGGTATAGCCCGCCTTCGCCGGAGCGCACCAAGACGCTTCCGAACGCCTGCAGGTCGGCGGCGGTGTATCCGCGGACGGCCAGTTGCGGGAGGAACTCGCTTTCGGTCAGCGGCGCGATCTTCCAGTGCAACAGGACGGCCATCAGCGCGAGCACCGCCAAAGCCGCCAGCCCGGCGGCGGCCCGCGGATGGCTGCGCAGGATCACGTACGCTCGACGTGAGCGCCGAGGTCGGCCATCAAGCCTTCGAAGATCGGGAAGGAAGTGGCGATCGGCTGGCCGTCGTCCACCGACATCGGCGCATTGGTCGCAAGCCCCATGACAAGGAACGACATGGCAATGCGGTGATCGAGAAAGGTCTCGACCGTCGCGCCCCCCGCGACATCACCGAAGCCGCGCCCGTGCACCGTCCACCAGTCCTCGCCCTCGTCGACCTGCACTCCGGCGGCGCGCAGCCCGCGCGCCATGGCGTCGATCCGGTCGCTTTCCTTGACCCGCAGTTCCTTCACCCCCGGCATGTGTGTCTTGCCCTGCGCGAACGCGGCCACGACCGACAGCACGGGGTATTCGTCAATCATCGTAGCCGCGCGCTCTGCCGGCACCTCGATCCCCTTCATGTCCGGAGAAAACTTGGCGCGCAGATCCGCGACGGGTTCGCCCCCCGCCTCGCGCATGTTCTCGAAGGTCAGGTTCGCGCCCATCTCCTGCAGGGCGAAGAACAGACCGGCGCGCGTCGGGTTCAGACCGATGTTGGGCACCAGCACGTCCGATCCTTCGACGATCAGCGCCGCGCAGACAGGGAAGGCGGCAGAGGATGGGTCGCGCGGCACGACGATGTCCTGCGGCACGAATTCCGGACGGCCCTGCAGGGTGATGACCCGGCCCTCCTTCGTGTCCTCGGTCGAGATCGACGCCCCGAACCCCGCCAGCATCCGTTCAGTATGGTCACGGGTGGATTCGCGTTCGATCACCACCGTCTCGCCCGGGGCGTTCAGCCCCGCCAGCAGCACCGCCGACTTCACCTGCGCCGAGGGCACAGGCGTCGCGTAGCGCACCGGCATGGGCTCCTTCGCGCCGACGATGGTCATCGGCAGCCGCCCGCTTGAGCGACCGTAGGCCCGCGCCCCGAACAGCGTCAGCGGGTCCGTCACCCGCGCCATCGGCCGCTTGTTCAGAGAGGCGTCGCCAGTGAAAGTCGCCACGATGGGCGAAGTCGCCATCGTTCCCATGATCAGCCGCACGCTGGTGCCGGAGTTGCCGCAGTCGATCACGTTCTCCGGTTCGAGGAATCCGCCGACGCCGACACCGTGTACATGCCACGTCTCGCCGATCTTCTCGATTTGCGCGCCGAAGGCCCGCATCGCCTTGGCGGTGTCCAGAACATCCTGCCCTTCCAGCAGACCCGTAACCTTCGTCTCGCCCACCGTCATCGCGCCAAGGATCAGCGACCGGTGAGAGATCGACTTGTCCCCCGGCACATGCGCCTCTCCGGTCAGCGGACCGGCGCGGCGGGAGGTCATCGGGATGGGTTCACCATGGGCGGACATGCGGCGTCTCCTGTCAAGATCGCGGCACTGTTAGCGCGGCGCAGGTACGGGCGCAACGGCCCGTAGGGCGGGGCTGCGCGCCGCCTTCGCCCTCAATGCTTGCGGAACGTCAGGTAGTGCGGCACCCGGCCCTCGCGCAGGGCCTTCTGCTCGTACCGGGTGGAGTGCCAGTCGGACCACGGACGGCGCCAGTCCTCCGGCGCCTCGGCCTCCCACCGGAACCCGGCTTTCGGCACCTCGACCAGCGCCTGACGGACGTAGTCCGGGATGTCGGTGGCCACGCGGAACTCCGCCCCGGGTTTCAGGGCACGGTGCAGGGGCGCGAGGTGCTCCTGCGTAACGAACCGCCGCCGGTGATGCTTCTTCTTCGGCCAGGGATCGGGATACAGCAGGAACGCCTTGTCGAGCGACGCCTCCGGCAGCACGTCGAAGAGGTTGCGCACGTCGCCCGGATGGACCGAGACATTTTCGCACCCCGCGTCGCGCAGTTTGCCCAGAAGCATCGCCACCGCGTTCATGAACGGCTCGCAGCCGATGATCGCCACGTCCGGGTAGGTCTCCGCCTGGTGGACGAGGTGCTCGCCACCGCCAAACCCGATCTCCAGCCAGAGGGGCCGGTCGCCGAACCGCGCCTTCAGGTCCAGAGGGTCGCGGTCGGGGTTCACGTCCCAGTCGACCGGTCCCGGCGACAGGGCGGCCAGATCTTCCTCGATGTATTCCACCTGGCTGGGGCGCAGGGTCTTGCCCCGCACACGGCCATAGAAGTTGCGCCAGGGCGCATCGGGATGCTTGTTCGACGTGGTCATGGCCGGGGCGTGTAGCCTCGCCTCGCACAAAAGAAAAGGGCGCTCCACCTGGAACGCCCTCGGTTTCCCGTTCGTCGCGCGCAGGTGGCCGCCTCACACGGCCTTTGCCAACGCCTCCGCCAGGTCGGTCTTCTCCCACGAAAAGCCGCCATCCGCCTCAGGCGCGCGGCCGAAGTGGCCGTAGGCGGCGGTGCGCGCGTAGATCGGCTTGTTCAGGTCCAGGTGCGTGCGGATGCCGCGCGGGGTCAGGTCCATGACCTTCGGGATCGCCCGTTCGATCGCGGCGGCGTCGATCTCGCCTGTGCCATGGGTATCGACGTAGATCGACAGCGGCCGGGCCACGCCGATAGCATAGGACAACTGCACGGTGCAGCGTTCTGCCATGCCAGCCGCGACCACGTTCTTGGCAAGGTAGCGCGCGGCATAGGCGGCCGAGCGGTCCACCTTGGTCGGGTCCTTGCCGGAAAACGCGCCGCCGCCGTGCGGAGCCGCGCCACCGTAGGTGTCCACGATGATCTTGCGCCCGGTCAGACCCGCGTCTCCGTCCGGCCCGCCGATCACGAAGGTGCCCGTGGGGTTCACCCACCATTCCGTCTCGCCGGAAATCCAGCCTTCGGGCAGGATCTGGCGGATGTAAGGTTCGACGATGGCCCGGATGTCGTCGGAGGTCTGGCTCTCGCTCTCGTGCTGGGTCGACAGCACGATGGAGGTCACGCCGACCGGCTTGCCACCCTCGTAACGCACCGAAAGCTGCGATTTCGCGTCGGGGCGCAGGGTCGGCTCCGTGCCATCCTTGCGCACCTCGGCCAACCGCTTGAGGATCGCGTGGCTGAACAGGATCGGCGCAGGCATGAGAGCGTCGGTCTCGTTGGTGGCGTATCCGAACATGATGCCCTGGTCGCCGGCACCCTCGTCGCGGTTGCCGCCGCCGGTCACCCCCTGCGCGATATGCGCGGACTGCTCGTGCAGGACGTTGGTGATCTCCACCGTCTCGTGGTGGAACTTCTCCTGCTCATAGCCGATGTCCTTGATGCAGGCGCGGGCGATGTCGTCGATGCGCCCCATGTACTCCGCCAGCTTGGCCTGATCGGTCAGGCCGACTTCTCCGCCGATGACGACACGGTTGGTGGTGGCGAAGGTCTCGCAGGCGACGCGCGCCAGCGGATCTTCCGCGATGAACGCGTCGAGAACGGCATCCGAGATCCGGTCACAGACCTTGTCGGGATGCCCTTCCGAGACGGACTCGGACGTAAAAACGTAACTCTGTCGGGACATGGGGGGTGCTCCATTCGGGTTTCTCCGTCACGCCAGGAAGCCGTTGTGACGGGGTTTGTTGGGCCATTTTCCAGACCTCGGTTCGGCCTACGCTCCGCAGGGGAACGGGTCAATCGTTTTCTCTGCGCAATGCGATGCGATGGTGTCGCATCAGAAGGCCCGCGAAAAGCAGAAGCATCACAAGCATCGGCAGGTCCCCCGTCCGGCTGTAGAGCGTGCCCCGCAGCGGCGGCGGCAGCGGCGCGTCCAAATACCCCGCCTCGTTCAGCGGCAGCGCCGCCAGCACCCGGCCCGCGCCGTCGATCACCGCCGAAACGCCGGTGTTGGCGGCCCGCAGCATCGGCAGACCCTGCTCGATGGCCCTGATCCGCGCCTGTTCAAGATGCTGGTACGGGCCGGAGAAGGCGCCGAACCACGCATCGTTTGTGATCTGCATCAGCATGTCGGGCCGTCCCGGCGCGCGGTACACGTCCTGCGGAAACACCGCCTCGTAGCAGATCAGCGGCAGTGCGACACCGAGCGGCCCCAGATCCAGAAGCTCCGGCCCGGGTCCGGGGCTGTAACCGCCCTCTGCCCGCGCGGCCAGTCCGGCGATGTTCCAGCGGGCAAAGACCGCTTTGGCCGGCATGTACTCTCCGAACGGCACGAGGTGGTACTTGTCATACACCTGCCGCACGTCGCCGTCCGGTCCCATCAGAACCAGAGAGTTGTACCAGTTGCCGAAGTTCTCGCGCTGAAGCCCGACGACCACCTGCGCCGCCCCAGCGGCAAGGCTGATCTCGCCCAGCTCGTTGGCCGAACGGTGCAACAGCGTCGGCAGCGCCGTCTCCGGCCAGATCACGAGGTCCGGCCTGCTGTCGCCGTCCTGCATCGGCGCCGAGGTGAAGTCGACCTGACGGCGGTAATAGATCGGCACCATGTCCCGCCGCCATTTCAGGTGCTGCGGTGCGTTGGGCTGGATCAACCGCACGACCGGCCGGCCTTCAAGATCCTGCAGCGGCGGGAGCAGCGCCTGTCCGCCGCCGAACAGCGCCAGCAGTGCGGTCACCCCAAGCACCGGCGGCAACAGCCGCATCCCGCGCCGGGGCGCCTCCGCCGCATAGAGTGCGGCGGTCGCAAAGGTCAGGAAGGTCAGCCCGTGCGGCCCGATCAGCGACACCCACTGGATCGGTGCCACCGGCAGCCAGAGATACCCCACCAGGCCCCACGGAAAACCGGTCAGCACATAGGCGCGTGCCAGCTCTGCGGCGGTCCACGTGACCACCAGCGCAGGCAGCACCCGGTGCCGCGCATGGCCGGCGCCCCAGAACGCCAACGCCCAGAACAACGCCAGCCCACCCGCGAGGCCGAGCAATCCGAAGGGCGCCATCCATCCGGTGGCGGCGGCATCGACCATGAAAGGCTCGACGATCCAGCTCATGGAGAGGCCGAAGTACCCCAGCCCGACCATCCACCCGGTGCCCACGGCGCGCAGACCGCGCGGCGCCACGCGGAACAGCGCGAACGCCCCCACGAGCCCGAGGAAACCGGCGTACCATAGATCGTAGGGCGCGGCCGACAGGCCCATGAGCGCACCGCAGGCCAGCGCCAGCGGCAGGCGCGCCCACCCGCGCAGCACAAATGCCCGCGCAGGCGCCGTCAGTTCAGGCATGGCCCGCCTTCGATGCACCGGACTGCGCGACGGCCTGGGACTGGCTGGCGGCACGCTGCGCGCCCGGCAGCCGCACCCGGAGCCGCTTGATGCGGCGCGGATCGGCATCCACCACTTCGAGGTCGAGGCCGGCGGGGTGGCGCACCACCTCGCCTCGCGCAGGCACACGACCGGCCAGCATGAACACGAGACCACCCAGCGTGTCGATTTCTTCCTCGTCGATGTCTTCGTGTTCGGTCAGGTCAAAGCCCAGCTCCGCCTCGAACTCCTCCAGCGGGGTCTTGGCCAGGGCGAGGTAGCAGCCGGGCCGCTCCTTCACCCAGGACTGGTCGTCGTCGGTGTCGTGCTCGTCCTCGATCTCTCCGATGACCTGTTCGATCAGGTCCTCGATGGTCACCAGACCGTCGACGCCGCCGTATTCGTCGATCACCAGCGCCATGTGCCGCCGTTCCGTCTGCATCTTGGTCAGCAGCACGCCGATGGGCATCGACGGCGGCACGAACAGCAGGGGCCGCAGCATGCGTTTCAGATTGAAGCGGGCGCCGGCGCCGTTGAACCCGTAGGCCAGCGCGAAGTCCTTCAGGTGAGCCATGCCCACCGGCGTGTCCAGCGTGCCCTCGTAGACCGGCACGCGGGTCATGCCGCTTTCGCGGAAGACCTTCACGAGGTCGTCGCGGGTGATGGTGTTCGGCACCGCCACGATGTCGGCCTTGGGAATGGCCACGTCCTCGACCCGCATGCGCCGCAGGTTGATCATTCCGTGCACGGGCGGCTCGCGCGGGCCGACGGTGTCGTCGCCCGTGAAGTCGTCTTCCATGTCGGTTTCCGTGGTCCGACCGAAGAGGCGCCTCAGGAAGCCCGGCCTCGCCGAATCCTGTCCCTCTTCATCTTCAAATTGTCTCAGCGCGCCATGCGCCGCGTTAGACGAGTCGTCGTTGTCGCCCATTTCTCCGGTCCAGTCACGAGCCATCGGGCCCATCAATCTCCCTATATGGGTCAGCGATACCGAGATTGCCAAGTATCCCGCGCTCCAACCCTTCCATCAACGTGGCATCCGCATCACGGATATGGTCGTACCCCATAAGATGTAACACCCCGTGAACAAGCAAATGTGTCACGTGGTCCGCCATGGACTTGTCCTGTTCGGCAGCTTCCCGCTCACAGGTCTCCCACGCGAGCGCCAGATCGCCCAGGTGATGCGGTTCGCCCATCGCCTCGAAATCGTCGTCGAGGTGCGGCAGGAACGGGTCGCCGCCCGCGTCGGGCGAAGTCAGTTCCTGCGTCGGCCAGCTGAGCACGTTGGTGGGCGCCGGGCGGCCCCGGAAATCGGCATTGAGGATGGCTATGCGGCCATCGCTGCAGCCCATTACCGCGATCTCGTAGTCGTCGGCCACGAAGCCGAGCTGCGCGAGGGTTTCCTGCGCGGCCGCCTCGGCCAGCGCCGCGAGCCCTGCCGCTTCCCAGCGGTCGTCCTCGACGATCGTGTCGGTCAGCATGGGATCGACCGGCCGGGGGCCAGCCCCCGGACCCCCGAGGTATTTGTGCCAAGATGAAGGTGGGACGCAAGGCGGGAGCGGCGGGACGATATCACCCGTCCGCGTCCTGTTCGTAGGCCTCGATGATCGCCGCAACAAGCGGGTGGCGCACCACGTCCTTGCCGGTGAAGTAGTTGAACGAGATGCCGTTCACCTCCTTCAGCAGGCGTTCGGCGTCCTGCAGACCCGACGGCACGCCGCGCGGCAGGTCGATCTGAGTGCGGTCGCCGGTGATGACCATGCGCGACCCTTCGCCCAGGCGGGTGAGGAACATCTTCATCTGCATGGTGGTGGCGTTCTGCGCCTCGTCCAGCACGACGAAGGCGTTGGACAGGGTCCGCCCGCGCATGAAGGCCAGGGGCGCGATTTCGACAGTTTTTTCCTCGCGCATCTTGGCGAGCTGCTTGCCGGGCAGAAAATCGTTCAGCGCATCGTAGAGCGGCTGCATGTAGGGATCGACCTTTTCCTCCTGCGTGCCGGGAAGGAAACCGAGCCGTTCACCCGCCTCGACCGCGGGGCGGCAGAGGATGATCTTGTCGACCGCGCCGGTGATCAGCATGTTCACGCCCACCGCCACGGCGATGTAGGTCTTGCCCGTTCCGGCCGGGCCGATGCCGAAGGCCAGCTCGTTTTCGAACAGCGACCGGACGTAGGCCTTCTGCGCGTCGGTGCGCGGTTCCACCAGCTTCTTGCGGGTCTTGATCTCCACCTTGCCGCCGCCGAACATTTCGAGCTGCTGGTCCGGCTCCGGTTCATGCTCCATCCGGAACTCCCGGTCGATGTCGCCCTTGCCGACCTCGCGCCCGGCCTCCAGCCGCTGGTAGAGCGCCTGCAGCACCTCCGTGGCGCCCTTGATCGCGTCTTCGGGGCCATGCACGGCAAGCTGGTTGCCGCGTCTGAGGATCTGCACGCCGGTGCGCGCCTCTATGTCTGTGAGGTTGCGGTCGAACTCTCCGCAGAGGTCGATCAGCAGCCGGTTGTCTGGAAACTCGAGGATGGCTTCGTTCAGTACGCCAGTGTTCAAGCCTCTCTCCTGCTCCGTGTTTGGCCCGAGCTGTGGATTCGGCGGGGGCCCCTTGTCTAGATATGGTGCCAAGCCACACCCGACTGCGCAAGTCTCGCGCGGCGAATGTCACGCTTTTGAAACACTCTCGCCTGCAGGTGCCTGCGTCCGAGGCGCCGGATTATCCCGCGCGGGGCCCAACAGAAAAGGGCCGCCCCGCTGGGGGACGGCCCTGTTCGATGGCGGTTGACGGATGCGTCAGAGCGGATCGCCGATGATGTTGGTCGAGCCGCCCTTGAACTGGCCGGTGACGATGGTCGGCGGGGCGACGCCCGAGCAGACCGGCTTGCCGTACTTGTCGAGCCGCAGCGAGAGGTAGCCCTCGACGCCGTCGTCGATGATCCAGTGGTCGCACCCGTTGGGATCGACCCAGATGCCGGCCTGCATGCCGGACAGGTCGTCCCGGTCGAAGAAGTTGCGGTCCTGGCTCTTGTCCGGGCCGATCGGAACGTCGACGCCACAGGCCGACACCAGTCCCGCCACGGTCAGGGCAAGAAGCGGTTTTGCGAAGTTCATGTCCAAGGTCCCCCGGGCGTTACTGGAAGCAGAGAATTTCGACGCGGCGGTTCTTGGCCATGCCGGCAGCGGTGGCGTTGGACGCCACGGGCATGCGTTCGCCGTATCCGCGCACGTCGGTGATGTTGGCCCCCACTGCCCGCGCGACGCGGGCCACAGCCAGCGCACGGTTGTACGACAGCTTCATGTTGTAGGCGTCGGACGCCCGGCTGTCGGTGTGCCCGGCGATGACGAAGCCCACTGCCGACGAAGACCGGAAGAAGTTCGCGATCTGCGCCTGTCCGTGCTTGGAAATCTTGTAGCTGTCGGTGGCGAAGAACTGGTCGGTGTTCATCACGCCGCAGGTGTTGGACCGGCGGCAGACCGGGATGCCCTTGCGGTCGAGGTGGGGGTCCATGTAGCCCTCCACGCCGTCGTCCATGACCCAGTGCTCACAGCCATCTGGGTCGACCCAGATGCCCGGAATGTATTGTTCGCCCACGATGGTGCGCGTGTTCTGCGTAGAAATGATAGGTGTTTGCCCAGCATCTTCCGCGACCGCCGGTGCAGCAACCGACAGGCACAGGGATGCAGTCAGCGCGATTGCGCTGAGGGCCTTGGAGATGCGTGTCACCACAGCCTCTGTCCCTTAACTGATGTTTCCCCCATGCGCGGTGGTCCGATGGCAGCGGGCCGCGCAAATTAACTGTAAAGTCAGTGTAAGGATTCCATTAGGTAAGGGAAGAAGAAATCCACAAGGACTGTACCGCTTTCGGAAACAGTTCCCACTACATCTTGTGTTTTGTGTGGATAATCCGGGGTTGTTTTTTGATTCAATAGGTTCTGTGGCGAAGTTACATCGCCATCAAGACGCCCCCAAGGCTGTTTGGACCACTGGATTCGATTCGGACAGGGGCAATATCGCCCGCACCGATTCC
This sequence comes from Sagittula stellata E-37, assembly GCF_039724765.1. NCBI lineage: Bacteria > Pseudomonadati > Pseudomonadota > Alphaproteobacteria > Rhodobacterales > Roseobacteraceae > Sagittula > Sagittula stellata. The sequence continues at coordinate 4,173,133 of NZ_CP155729.1, forward strand.
CTGTGCCTCCACGTGCACGGCATGCAGGTATTCCGACTTTCCGACCATCTGGCCCGGCAGCCGACCCGGCTTTTCGAACAGCACCCGCACCTCGCGCCCGACCATGGCGTCCTGGAGGGCACGCTGCTGTTTGGTAAGAAGGGCCTGCAGGCGCTGAAGGCGGTCGTCCTTCTCGTCCTCGGGCACCTGCGCGCGCTCCGCGGCGGGTGTGCCCGGACGCTCTGAATACTTGAAAGAAAAGGCCGATCCGTATTCCACGGCTTCGATGAGCGCGAGGGTGTCCCGAAAATCGGCCTCCGTCTCCTCGGGGAAGCCGACGATGAAATCGCCCGACAGGTGCAGGTCCGGCCGTGCAGCGCGCAGACGCTCGATCAGGCGAAGGTACTGTTCGGCGGTGTGCTGGCGGTTCATCCGCTTGAGGATCCTGTCCGATCCAGCCTGAACCGGAAGATGCAGGTAAGGCATCAGCTTCTCGCACTCTCCATGCGCCGCGATCAGCGCGTCGTCCATGTCGTTGGGATGCGACGTCGTGAAACGAATGCGCGCGAGGCCATCGATTGTTTCCAGTTCCCGGATCAAACCCGCCAGACCGCGCTCGTGTCCATGGTAGGCGTTCACGTTCTGGCCAAGGAGCGTGATCTCCCGCACGCCGCGCTCGACGAGGTCGCGCGCCTCGCGCATCACGCGCTCCGCCGGGCGGCTCAACTCTGCCCCGCGCGTGTAGGGAACCACACAGAACGCGCAGAATTTGTCACACCCTTCCTGCACCGTGAGGAAGGCCGTCGGCCCGCGCTTCGCCTTGGGACGCGCCGTCAGATGCTCGAACTTGTCTTCTTCGGGAAAATCGGTGTCCAGCGCCTTCGCCCCGGTGCGCGCCTTCGCCTCCAGCTCCGGAAGGCGGTGGTAGCTCTGCGGCCCGACGACCAGATCCACCATCGGCTGGCGGCGCATGATCTCCTCTCCCTCCGCCTGCGCGACGCAGCCCGCCACGCCGATCTTGAGGTCGGGCTTCGCGGCCTTCAGCCCCTTGTAGCGGCCAAGCTCGGAATAGACCTTCTCGGCGGCCTTTTCCCGGATGTGGCAGGTGTTCAGCAGGATCATGTCCGCATCGTCGGGCGTTTCCGTCACGACATAGCCCTGCCCGCCCATGGCCTCCGCCATGCGCTCGCTGTCGTAGACGTTCATCTGGCAACCGTAGGTCTTGATAAAGAGCTTCCGGGTCATGCTGCACCGTTGCGTAGGGAGAGTTGCTTAGGGGATCAGGGGCGCGGGATACCCCGAAACCGCCCCGTCTTGCAATGGGGCGGAAATTCACCGATTCTCGGCGCAAAGCGCTCAGGGGCAGGCCGATGCAGTACGACTCCCTACAGGATTTCCTCAGCCGGGGCCGCGAGGTGCTGGCCAGGGGACCGGTCGCGATGATCTTCGCCGAGGACGATACCGAACTGGCGACGACGCTGCGCCACCACCGCCACTGCGGCTTTCGCGTCGTTCTGTGCTTCGTCTCGGAACTCTGGGAAACGCCGCCCGATCTCGTGGGCAAGATCCACCGGATCGACTACGACGCGATGGCCGACGGCGCGGTGCAGGCAGCCGTGAACCACGTCAACGCCGCAGCCGAAGGCACGTGGCTCTACTACTGCTACAACGCCGAGTACCTGTTCTACCCGTTCTGCGAAACCCGCACCATCGGCGAGATGCTGGCCTACCACACCGAAGAGCGGCGCGATGCCATGCTGACCTACGTGGTGGACCTCTACGCCGGCGACCTCCGCCGCCACCCGAACGCCGTCTCGCTCGACGATGCCTGCCTCGACCGCTCCGGTTACTACGCGCTCGCCCGGCTCGATCCGGACAACAAGAATTACCCGAAAGAGCGGCAACTGGACTTTTTCGGGGGCCTGCGCTGGCGGTACGAGGAACACATTCCCCCCGAACGCCGCAAGATCGACCGGATCGCCATCTTCCGCGCCAGACCCGGCCTGCACCTGCGCGAAGACCACACGTTCGACGACGAGGAATACAACACCTACGCCTGTCCTTGGCACAACAACCTGACCGCCGCCATCGTGTCCTTCCGCACCGCCAAGGCCCTTAAGCGCAACCCCGGCTCGACCTTCGACATCCAGAACTTCCACTGGCACAACTCCGTGCCTTTCGAATGGCACTCGCGCCAGCTCCTCGACCTCGGCCTGATGGAGCCGGGCCAGTGGTTCTGACCTCCGACTGACAACACCCATATCAAAGGGAAGGACAGGGAACCGCCCCTGCCCTTCATCTTGGTCCAAATACCTTGGGGGGTCCGGGGGGCCAGCCCCCCGGCCTGCGCGGGCAACGCCCGCGCGGGTCGGTCCGCGCCAGCGAACCGAAACCGTCAGTCGAACTCTTCCGTCACCACATGGTCCTTCGGCACGCCCAGCTCGGCGACCTCCCGCGGCAGCGCCTCGACCATGCCGTCGGGGCCGCACACGTAGACCACGTCGCCTTTCACCTCGACCAGGTCCTTCAGGAAGGACGCATCGACCTGGCCGCGCGCATAGCCGCTGTCCGGCTCGTCGGTGACGGTATAGACCACCGCCAAACCCGGCATCGCGTCGAATTCGTCCTTCAGAATGATGTCGGCCTCCGTCTGGTTGGAGAACACCAAAGTGTTGCCCTCCAGCGTGCCCTTGTCCTGCAGCTTCTTGCGCAGAATGGCGATGAACGGCGTGACGCCCGCGCCGCCGGCGATGAAGATGCCGTCGCCCTTGTCTTCGATCGCGCCCCAGGGGTCCTCGATCAGCACCTTGTCGCCGGCCTGCAACTTGCCGATCTGCTCGGTCACGCCGTCGTGCTCCGGGTAGGACTTGATGACGAACTGCAACGTGTCCTCGTCCGGCAGGCTGGTGAAGGTGAAGGGCCGCTTCTCCTCGCGCCAGCCGTCCTTGTCCAGCGACAGGTCGACCGCCTGACCGGGCGTGAACGCGAATCCCTCCGGCTTGTCGAACACCAGATGATGCGTGTCGCGCGTCACGGGCGAGATCGATTGCAATGTCAGCGTATGTGTCATGTGAACCTCCGTTTGCCATCAAAACGCGACGGCAGGGACAGGGGTTCCGGTGCGCAGCTCAGGCCGACACCAGCGTCCCGTAGGTGCAAAGCTGGCGGTGTCCGTCGGTGCGGCTGACCAGTTTCCCGCCACGATAGACCGCATGTACGTATTTCGGCCCGTTGCCATAGGCGTAGCTCACGCAGGATTCGTCGAAGTTCTTCGGGTTGCGCTCGAACCCGGCCTCGGTGCCAAGCGCCACCTCCGCCTCGGCGCGGGTCACGCCCATCGTCAGTTTCTGCGCCACCCCGTCGTTGCCAGGCGCGTCGGTCTGCGGCGCGCCGACGGTGCAGGCCGAAATCAGCAGGGCGGTCAGGGCAAGGGCGAGGCGCGGCATCTGGGCTCTCCTGTCAGGGGATTCGTCCCCCTTGGGTAACACGCGCCGCCCGTACCCGGAACAGGGCCGGACGTTCAGTCGGACGAGAGCTGTCCCAACCGTCGCACGGCGACGCGGCTTTCGGGCATGGCGTTGACCGGCGGCCGTTCTGCCGGCTGTGCCCCGCCACCGGCCGCGAAGAGCCCTCGACCGGGCATCAGCGCCGCCTCCTCCACAGGATCGACCGGAACGAAGGCCTCGGTCGGGACGGTCGCCTCGGCGGCCATTGCCGCCTCGCGCCGCGCGGCCATCTCCGTCTGGATGACGTCCAGCAGCCCGGCCTGGAACTGCCCAAACATGGCCTTCCCGTCCTCGGTCGCCATCAGATAGCGGGACGCGCCCAAGCTCAGCCCGAGCAGCAGCAGCTTCACGGCAATCCCCCGGGCAAAGCCGCCGCGCCGCCTGCCGTAGTGCCGCTTCACCACGCGCTTGCGCACCTCCGCGCCCGCATCTCCAAGGATGGCCTGCCTGAGATCGTGATCCGTCGTCATGACACGATCCCAGCACAGGACCCGGCCGGAAGCACGGCGAAGTCATGGCGGAAATCCGGCGATTTAAACGAAAATGGAAACTTACAGGTTCTCGTACTGCGGCATGCCAAGCACGTGATAGCCGCCATCGACAAGGATGATCTCGCCGGTCGTGCAGGACCCCGCGTCCGAACACAGCCAAACCGCCGTGCCGCCCACCGCTTCGAGCGTCGCGTTGGACCGCAGCGGCGCGTTCTGGTCGGTGTGCTTGTAGGTCTTGCGGGCACCGCCGATGGCCGCACCGGCCAACGTCTTCATCGGCCCCGGAGAGATGGCGTTGACCCGGATGCCGTCCGGGCCAAGGTCGTTGGCAAGGTAGCGGGTCGCCGACTCCAGCGCCGCCTTGGCCACGCCCATGATGTTGTAGTTCGGCACGACGCGCTGCGACCCCTGATAGGTCAGGGTCAGCATGGTGCCGCCATCGGTCATCAGCGGATGGGCGCGGCGGGCCACCTCGATGAACGAGTAGACCGAGATGTCCATGGAGTTCTTGAAGTTCGCGCGGGACGTGTTGAGGAACCGCCCCTGAAGCTCCGACTTGTCGGAGAAGGCGACCGCATGGACGAGAAAATCCAGCCGGTCCCAGCGCTGTCCCAACTGTTCGAAAGCGGCATCCAGCGAGGCATCGTCGGTCACGTCCACGTCGACCATGAAATCCGAGCCCACGCTCTCGGCCAGCGGCGCCAGCCGTTTGCCAAAGGCTTCACCCTGGTAGGTAAACGCAAGCTCCGCCCCTGCCTCGTGACACGCTTTCGCGATCCCCCAGGCAATCGACCGCTCGTTCGCCACACCCATGACAAGCCCGCGCTTGCCTTCCAGAGTTATCGTCATCCCAGTCTTTCCGTATCAGTCGTTGAACCGCGACAGCACCATCGAACCGTTGGTGCCCCCGAAGCCGAAGGAGTTGGTCATCACCGAATCCAACCCAGCGTTCTCGACCAGAGACGTGGCGATCTCTTCGGGCTTCAGCGCGGGATCGAGCGTTTCCACGTTGATCGACGGGATGATGAAGTCGTCTTTGAGCGCGAGCAGGCAATAGATCGCTTCCTGCGCGCCGGTCGCCCCCTGGCTGTGGCCGGTCATCGACTTGGTCGAACTGACCGGCGGGGTCGAGCCGTCGCCGAACACCCGGCGCACTGCCTCGATCTCGCCGACGTCGCCCACCGGGGTCGAGGTGCCGTGCGCGTTGATGTAGCTGACCTTGCGGCCTTCGGGCACCGTCGAAAGCGCCACGCGCATCGCCCGTTCGCCGCCCTCACCCGAAGGGGCCACCATGTCTGCACCGTCGGAGGTCGCGCCGTAGCCCGTCACCTCGGCGTAGATCTTGGCGCCGCGCGCCTTGGCATGCTCCAGGTCTTCCAGCACGAGGATGCCGCCGCCGCCCGAAATGACAAAGCCGTCACGTCCGGCGTCGAAGGCGCGGCTCGCGCGCTCCGGCGTGTCGTTGTACTTCGACGACATCGCGCCCATGGCGTCGAACAGGCAGGACAGCGTCCAGTCCAGCTCCTCGCCACCGCCGGCGAACATGATGTCCTGCTTGCCCATCATGATCTGCTCCGCCGCGTTGCCGATGCAGTGCAGGGAGGTCGAGCAGGCCGAGGTGATCGAATAGTTGATCCCCTTGATCTTGAAGGCCGTCGAGAGATTCGCGCTGATCGTCGAGCACATCGCCTTCGGCACCGCGAATGGCCCGACGCGCTTGGTCCCGCCGGACTTCAGCACGGTCTGGTGCGCAGTCAGCAGGGCAGAGGTCGACGGCCCGCCGGACCCGGCCACCAGCCCGGTGCGCGGGTTCACGACGTCGGTCTCTTCCAGCCCGGAATCGGCAATCGCCTGCTGCATCGCGATATGAGCATAGGCCGCCCCCGGCCCCATGAAGCGCAGCGTGCGCTTGTCGACATGTTCGGACACGTCGATCTTGAGTTGGCCGGAGATCTGGCTGCGGAAGCCGTGCTCCTTCATCTCCTCAGAGGCGGAGATACCCGACCGTCCCGCCTTCAGCGAGGCGGTAACCTCTTCGGCGTTGTTTCCGATGCTGGAGACGATCCCCAACCCTGTAACGACGACGCGGCGCATGCGGCCTCCCTTGATTTGCTGGGTCTTACTAAGGCAGTCCTGCGGTCAGGCGCAAGGTGCACAGCGCGCTTCCATCCGCTGCAAGGCCGGCAGCCGCCGTCCCGTCGGACCAGCGACCGCCACTCGTTTGGGCGAACGGACGCCCCGAGGCAGACACTGCGGCATTCGCAAGCCGGTCAGCTTCCGACCGACGACACGCGACGGCCTTGATGGCGTCGCGACAGCGAAGCCACCACGTCACGCGGCAGACATCGCATCACGCGGGAGAGATCGTGAAAAAAAGTGCGCCATGGCGCACCTTTTCCATCTCCGGCACATGAAGCGTCGCGGCACGCTCAGCTTTCGCTCAGCGCGACTTTCATGTCCTTGACCTCGTAGATGACCTCGCCGTCGGCCTCGACGATGCCGTCGGCCACACCCATGGTCAGGCGGCGGGTCTGCACGGCCTTGGTGAAATCCACCTTGTAGGTCAGCATCTTGCGGTCCGGGCGGACCATGCCCTTCAGCTTGACCTCGCCCACACCCAGCGCATAGCCGCGCCCCTGCCAGCCGCGCCAGCCGAGGTTGAAGCCCGTCAGCTGCCACAGGCCGTCAAGGCCAAGGCACCCCGGCATGATCGGATTGCCGGGGAAGTGGCACTCGAAGAACCACAGGTCAGGCGTGATGTCGAATTCCGCCACGACGTGCCCCTTGCCGTGCAGGCCGCCTTCGCCGGAAATGTCGGTGATCCGGTCCATCATCAGCATGGGCGGCTCCGGCAGCTGGGCGTTGCCTTCGCCGAACAGCTCGCCGCGCGCGCATTTCAACAGGTCTTCCTTGCCGAAGCTGGTGGGGTAATCGGCCATGCGGGGAGGGCTCCCTATCCTTCAAAAAGTGATCGTATCGCGAAGTCCGGCCCCGTCTAGCACCGGGTCAGCGCGCCATGCAAGCGGAACACGGTGCCGCAGCCCGCAAGTCACTGCCACGAAAAGGTTTGAAATCAGGCGCGCCGACGCATTATATAACGGATCAATGACCGAGGCGGATATCACCACACCCATGTCCACGGAACTGGACCGCGGAAAATCCTGGCTGGCGCGCAGCGATCTGCGCCCGACCCGGCAGCGTGTTACTTTGGCCGCCCTACTGGTGGGGGATGGCCGAAACCGCCACGTCACCGCCGAAAGCCTGTTTGCCGCCGCCAAGGAGCAAGGCGAACGGGTCAGCCTCGCCACCGTCTACAACACGCTCAAGGCGTTCTGCGATGCGGGCCTGATGCAGGAAGTCACGGTCGACGGCTCGCGCAGCTACTTCGACACCAACACCCACGATCACCCGCATTTCTTCTGGGAAGACGACGGCCACCTGACCGACGCGCCTGCGGATCAGCTTGTGATCACGCAGTTGCCGAACGCGCCGGACGGGGCCGAGATCGCCTCCGTCGACGTGGTCATCCGCCTGCGCCGGAAATGACTTCCGCCTGGCGACCACGGCCAGTGTTGAACTCCGACCGATCTTGATCGCACCCAATGGCGTGATGCTCCTGGAACTGTCCGAGCACATTCAAGAAACGAGAATCGCCGTCACTCGCATCAGACGGCGGTTCCGGAAGACCTGACAATTCAATCATGGCGCTGGAACAAAGGGGCGGCGGACCCAGGCTTTCCCGAAAACAGCCGGTCTTTTGTGGTACCCGCGGCCGGACTCGAACCGGCACGGCACAAGGCCTGGAGATTTTAAGTCTCCTGTGTCTACCATTCCACCACGCGGGCACACGCGCGCGACAATAGCGGCGGCGTGCGCCGTGTAAACCGGTCGTGTCGGCCCGTTACAGCAGGAAGTCGTCCGCCGTCAGTCCGCCCGGCACGTTCAGGAGGATCAGTTCGCCGTCCGACACGCCATCTCCGTTCTCGTCGAGGTAGAGGATCGCCGCGCCGAAGGCGTTCATGAAAAAGCGCACCTCCATCGCGCCGGAGGCGGTGAACCCCGCGGTGCCGCGAAAGGCGAAACTGCCCTCTTCGTTGATGCCGGACAGGTCGACCGTGTCGATGCCCCGCTCGAAATCCTTGATCCGGTCGGAGAATCCGTCGTCCACCTCCAGCACGCTGTCGAAGACGAAAGTGTCGGCGCCGGACTTGCCGATCAGGATGTCGTAGCCAAGCCCGCCCTGGATAACATCGTCGCCGCCGTCGCCCGCTATAGTGTCGTTGCCCCCGCTGCCCATCAGCGTGTCGTTGCCGTCCCCGCCCAGCACGCGATCCGCCCCGTCGCCGCCATCGAGAAAGTCGTCGCCCTGCCGTCCGATCATGTAGTCGTTGCCCGCCCCGCCGGACATCGCATCGCGACCGTAGCCGCCGTTCATCGTGTCGTTGCCATCCCCGCCGTCCAGAACGTCGTCGCCGTCCTCTCCCGACAGTTCGTCGTTGCCCGCGCCGCCGATCAGCGTGTCGGACCCGGACCAGCCCGACAGCGTGTCCACGCCCGCGCCGCCGTCCAGTTCGTCGTCGCCGGAATTGCCGGTCATCAGGTCGTCGCCATCGTCACCAAGCAGGATGTCGTCGCCCGCGCCGCCGGAAATCGTGTCGTCGCCCGCCAGCCCCGCCAGCATGTTGTGGCCTGAGTTGCCGACGATCTGCTCTGCCTCGACAGAGCCACGGACCTCGTGATTGCCGGCGCCCAGCAACACGATCATCTCGACCCCGGTCACGTCCAGCACGTCGGACCGGGCGATCACCGTGTCCGATCCCGTGCCGCCAAGAACCGCCACCGATCCGTCCTCGATCACGAACAGGTCGTTGTCGGGCCCGCCGTCGATCCACCCTTCGAAGGAACCGCCGGTGCCGTAGATCGTGTCGTCGCCATAGCCCAGATCGATATTCCCGAGCCATTGCCCCGCATTGTAGACCGCGTCGGCGCCGGAGCCCGCGTCCAGGTCGCCGCGCACCGTGCCGTCGTTGCGCAGGATGTCGGCGGTTTCACTGCCCAGGATCCACGCCTCGCCCGCGTCGGCCAGGCCTGCCTTCGACGTCTCCCACCCTTCGATCACGCCGGTGTTGAACAGCGTCAGACCCAGCGCGGCGGCCCCGTCGATCTGGGTGACCTCCATCCGGCCCGCGTTGTCGAGGTAGGCGCGCCCGGTGCCCGACATGCCCAGTTCACCGCCGCGCATGGTGCCGGTGTTCTCGACCGTGACATGCTGGGCGTAATTCCCGTCGCGCAGCAGGTCGTGCCCGTACAGCGCCTGCATCAGCCCATGGTTCACCACCGTGTAGGACAGGGCCGCTGCCGCGCCGATCACGTCGATGACCCGGCCCGCGCTCGTGATTTCGCCGTTGTTGACGATACGGTGTGTCCCCGCCGAGGCCAGCAGCAGCGCGCTGCGCATGTTCAGCGAATCGTCGTTGTTGCGGATCAGGCCGTGGTTCTCCACCACGGTCGAGGCCGACCCCATGTAGATCACCGCGTTGGCATGGCCGACGATAACGCCGTAATTCGCCAGGAGGCTGCGCTGGGACCCGCCGCTCATCTGGACGGTGTAGGTTTCGTCGTTGGCAATGATCGTGCCGTCGGTGACAAAGACGGTGTCGCCATTGGCCACGCTGTAGTGCGAGCCGGTGTAGATCTGGTCCGCGTTCTGGAATACGAAGGCCATTCTCGCCCTTTTCAGGCGGCCCGTTCTGACCGCTCATGACTGTCCGCGCCTCTTTCGACGCGGGGCCAGCATGGCGCGGGCGGGTAAAGATGGGGTTAGCCGGGACCGGGACGCGCTGGCGTCACAACTCCTCGCCCGGCTCCTCCTTCAGCAGGCGGCGTTCCACCAGCCAGGGGTTGATCTCCAGCGCGGCGCGCAGGGCGGCCTGCCCCTCGTCGTCGCGCCCGAGCGCGATCAGCGTCAGCGCCCGGCCCGACAGTGCCCCGATGTGGCGCGGGTTCAGTTCCAGCGCCCGGTCGAGATCGGGCAGCGCGGCGGCATAGTCCTGACGGATGAAGTTCACGAAGGCCCGCTGGTTGTAGCCCTCGGCGTAGAACGGGCAGTAGTTCACCAGAGCGTCGAACCGCTTCAGCGCGCGCACCATGTCGAATGCCGCCCGCGCGCGCATCCCCTCGTCCAGCATCTCCTGGCTGGGCTCGTCGGGCGCGTTGTCCCACAGAAGCCACATCCGGTTTGTGATCCCGCGCGCCGTCATCTCGTCCGGCGCCTGCAACAGCTCCTCGTAAAGGGGGGCCATCTCGGCCGAGATGTCCGGCGCCTCCGGGCATCCGTCGGCCAGCACGGGCGCGGCAACAAGGCTCATGACGAGTGCAAGTCTCATGCACCGAGAGTGCCAGATCGCGGCCCCTAATCAAGTCACATCCGTGACAGCCTCGTCCTTGATTGCCTCCATCGCCACGAAAGTCGAGGTCGAGGCGACCCCCGGCAGGACGGACACCTTCTCGGCCAGCACCTGCCGGTAGCTGGGCATGTCGGCGGTCCGCACCTTCAGGAGGTAGTCGAAGTTGCCGGCAATCAGATGCGCCTGCTCGATCTCGGGGATGCGGGCGACTTCCGCGTTGAACTTTGCGAGCGTCACCTCGCGCGTGTCGATCATCCGCACCTCGACAAAGGCCACATGCGCCAGACCCAGCCGGATCGGGTCCAGCAGCGCGCGGTAGCCCTGGATGACGCCGGTCTCCTCCAGCTTCTTCAGGCGGGCCTGAACGGGGCTTTTCGACAGGCCGACCCGGCGCGCCAGCTCGGTGACGGAAATCCGCGCTTCCGCCGCAAGCTCCCGCAGGATCGCCCGGTCGAAACGGTCCATCTCCCCAAATTCCTTCTGAACTTCACTCTGCACTGGTCATGCCCTTTTTTTCAGTCCGAACGGTGCACGCTCGCGCCTTCAACAGTCGGATCACCTGCTATCCCAGCCCTATACTAGCCCCAACTTTGCTTTGAGGCATGACATGAATCATTCTGACCTGCGCACCCGCATCGACACGCTCACCTACGCATCGGAAAACTCCGTGCTGGAGACGCTGCGCGAGCGGGCCGACCTGTCCGCCGCCGACCGCACCGCCATTTCGCGCGATGCGGCGAAACTGGTGCGCGACATCCGGTCCAGCACACGCCCCGGCCTGATGGAGGTCTTCCTGGCCGAATACGGTCTCTCGACCGAAGAGGGCGTCGCGCTGATGTGCCTGGCCGAGGCGCTGCTGCGCGTGCCCGACGCCGAAACCGTCGACGCGCTGATCGAGGACAAGATCGCACCCTCCGACTGGTCGAAGCACATGGGCCATTCGACCTCGCCGCTGGTGAACGCCTCCACCTGGGCGCTGGCGCTGACCGGCAAGGTGCTCGACGACGAAATGCACCCCGGTCCCGTGGGCCACCTGCGCAACGCCATCCGCCGCCTGGGCGAGCCGGTGATCCGCACCGCCGTGGGCCGCGCCATGAAGGAGATGGGCAGCCAGTTCGTGCTGGGCGAAACCATCGAGGCGGCGATGAAGCGCGGTTCCAAGATGGAGGCCAAGGGCTACACCTATTCCTACGACATGCTGGGCGAAGCCGCCCGAACGGAGAAGGACGCCTCCCGCTATCACCTCGCCTATTCCAAGGCGATCTCCGCCATTTCCAACGCCGCCACCCATGGCGACATCCGCAAGAACCCCGGCATCTCGGTCAAGTTGTCCGCACTGCACCCACGCTACGACGAGCTTCAGGCCGACACCGCGCTGAACGTGCTGGTGTCCCGCCTGACCGCGCTCTGCGGGCTGGCGAAAAGCGCGGGCATCGGCCTGAACATCGACGCGGAAGAGGCCGACCGCCTGTCCCTGTCGCTCGACGTCATCGAACAGACCCTCGGCCAGCCGGCGCTGAAAGGCTGGGACGGCTTCGGCGTCGTGGTGCAGGCCTACGGCCAGCGCGCGGGCGCGGTCATCGACTGGCTGCACGGGCTGGCCGAGCGGCTGGACCGCAAGATCATGATCCGCCTCGTGAAAGGCGCCTACTGGGATTCGGAGATCAAGAAGGCGCAGGTCATGGGCCTCGACGCTTTCCCGGTCTTCACCTCGAAGGCCGCCACCGATGTGTCCTACATCGCCAACGCGCGGCGGCTTCTGGGCTACACCGACCGCATCTATCCGCAGTTCGCCACGCACAACGCACACACCGCCGCGGCTATCCTGCATATGGCCAATGGCATGAAGGTGCCGAAGGAGGCCTTCGAGTTCCAGCGCCTGCACGGCATGGGCGAGACGCTGCACGCGCTCGTCAAGGAGCAGAACGGCACCGGCTGCCGGATCTATGCACCCGTGGGCGCACACCGCGACCTCTTGGCCTACCTCGTCCGCCGGCTGCTGGAAAACGGCGCCAACTCCTCCTTCGTGAACCAGATCGTCGACGAGGACGTCCCGCCGGAAACCGTCGCCGCCGACCCGTTCGAGGCGGTGCAGACCAACACCCTGCCCACCGGGCGCGACCTGTTTCCCGGGCGTGACAACTCCAAGGGGTTCGACCTGCGGCACCGCCCGACCATGGCGCGCATCGACGCCGCCCGCGACGCCTTTGCCAGGCACCGGTGGAAGGGCGCGCCGCTCGTCGCCTGCGACGCCGCCGCCGGTCCCCGCGAAGAGCGTGTGAACCCCGCGATCCCGTCCGACATCGTGGGGTCCGTCACCTGGGCCACCGCCGAACAGGCCACCGCCGCCGCGGCCGCCGCGCAGCCTTGGGACGCCTCCGCCGCCGAACGCGCGCGCATCCTGAACGCCGCCGCCGACCTTTACGAAGACCACTTCGGCGAACTCTTCGCCCTGCTCCACCGCGAAGCCGGGAAGACGTTGCTGGACGCCGTGGCCGAACTGCGCGAGGCGGTGGACTTCCTGCGCTACTACGCCACCCAGGCCGAGGGCGGCGTGCCGCGCGGCACCTTCGCCTGCATCTCGCCGTGGAACTTCCCGCTGGCCATCTTCACCGGGCAGCTTTCTGCCGCGCTGGCGGCCGGGAACGCCGTGCTGGCCAAGCCCGCCGAGCAGACGCCGCTGATCGCATGGCGCGCCACCCAGCTCCTGCACGAGGCCGGGGTGCCCGCCACAGCCCTGCAACTGCTGCCCGGCGCCGGCGACGTGGGCGCCGCGCTGACCTCCTGCCCCGACGTGGACGGCGTGGCCTTCACCGGCTCGACCGAGACCGCGCAGGCCATCCACCGCGCCATGGCCGAGAACCTCGCCCCCGGCGCACCGCTGATCGCCGAGACCGGCGGCCTGAACGCGATGATCGTCGATTCTACCGCGTTGCCGGAACAGGCGGTCGCCGCCATCGTGGAATCCGCCTTCCAGTCCGCCGGTCAGCGCTGCTCTGCCCTGCGCTGCCTCTACGTGCAGGAGGACATCGCCGAGGACTTCCTCAAGATGCTCACCGGCGCGATGGACGTGCTGGTCATGGACAACCCGTGGAACCCCGCCACCGACGCGGGCCCGGTCATCGACGAGGAGGCCGCCGAGGGCATCCGTGCCTACGTCGCCAAGGCCCGCAAGGAAGGCCGCGTGATCAAGGAACTTCACGCACCCGCGCCCGGCCACTTCGTCGCGCCCGCCCTGCTGCGCGTACCCGGCATCAAGGCGATGGAGCGCGAGATCTTCGGACCCGTGCTGCACGTCGCCACCTTCGGCTCCGAGGAACTGGACCGCGTGATCGCCGACATCAACGCCACCGGCTACGGGCTGACCTTCGGCCTGATGACCCGGATCGACGACCGCGTGCAGCACGTGACCGAAGCGGTCCACGCGGGCAATATCTACGTCAACCGCAACCAGATCGGCGCGATCGTGGGCAGCCAGCCCTTCGGCGGCGAGGGCCTGTCCGGCACCGGACCCAAGGCAGGCGGTCCGCACTACCTCTCCCGCTTCCGCGCCCAGCCCGCAGACGAGCCGGCCGAAACGCAGGAGACCAAGGCACCCGGCAGCGCCCTGCCCGCGACGGAGGCCGGGCTTGCCCAAAGCCTTGTCCGCGCCGCAGCCGAGGCCAATCCGGTGCCGCACCGCACGGTCCTGCCCGGCCCCACAGGTGAGGCCAACCAGCTGACCTGCCTGCCGCGCCCGCCGGTCCTCTGCCTCGGCCCCGGCCACAAGGCGGCAGACGCGCAGGCACAGGCGGTCCGCGCACTTGGCGGTATCGCCTACCCGGTGACGGGCAAGGTCGCGCCGGAGTTGCTGGCCTCGCTCGACGGTTTCTCGGGCGCCGTGTGGTGGGGGGACGAAACCACCGCCCGCGCCTTCCGCAGGGCGCTGGCCGCGCGCAAGGGGCCGATCCTGCCGCTGATCACAGGTATGCCCGACGCCGCCCACGCCCTGACCGAGCGTCACGTCTGCGTCGATACCACCGCGGCAGGCGGCAACACCGCGCTTCTGGCTGGCCACGCCTGACGGGTGTCCACCGGCCCCGTCCCGCGCCACGCGGCGCCGGGCGGGATCGCGGCACCTGAAGGGCAACAAAGGCGGCGCACAGCCCCGCCCTACATTGCGTTGCGCTTCCGCACCGGTCCGGCCCGACCCACTGGACAGCGCGCAACGGGGCGCGTCTGGCGCAACATACCGTAGGGCGGGGCTTCGCGCCGCCTCCCCGCGCGGCCCGGGCGCACCGGTCGGGCCGCATCGGTCGGGCCGCACATCCTCTGGACGCGGCCCCGCGCCGGGCATAGGCTCCGTGCATGTTCCCGATCCGCGATCACAATCCCTCTGGCCGGACACCCTTCGTCACCTACGCTCTGATCGCGATCAACTCGGTCGTGTTCCTGATGACGCTCGACGCGATCAACGATCTGAACTTCCTCGCCACCTACTCGCTGGTCCCCCGCTTCCTGTCCGAAGGCTTCGGCTATCAGGGGCTGCTCACCTCGATGTTCCTGCATGGCGGCTGGATGCACATCATCGGCAACATGCTCTACCTCTACATCTTCGGCGACAACCTGGAGGACCGCATGGGCCATGTGCCCTTCTTGCTGTTCTACCTCGCGGCAGGGCTGGGCGCCGGGCTGATCCACTACGCCTCCGCCCCCTATTCCAACGTGCCGACCGTGGGCGCCTCGGGCGCCATAGCGGGTGTGATGGGCGGCTACCTCCTGCTCTTTCCGCGCGCGCGGGTCGACATCCTGATCTTCATCGTCGTCATCATCAAGGTGATCCCGATCCCGGCCTGGATCGCGCTCTGCATCTGGTTCGTCATGCAACTGTTTGGCGGTGTGGGCACCAGCGCCGACGAGGGCGGCGTCGCCTACTGGGCGCACATCGGCGGCTTTGTCATCGGGCTCGTGCTGACCCTGCCCGTCTTCCTGAAACTGGGCGGCCCGCGCTTCTGGCGCCTGCACCACGGCCACCCGCCCCACCCGGAGGCCAGCACCCGCTGGCAGCCCGGCTCTTCCGCAACCCGTGTCCCGAGGATTCGACGCAAATGACCGACCCTGTCAAAGCCACCTGCCATTGCGGCGCCGTGGAACTCTCCGTCACCCTCACAGACGGGTTCGAGACCCGGCGCCGCTGCGATTGCTCCTTCTGCCGCCGCCGCCAGTGCGCCGCCGTCTCCGCGCCCCTCGGCGGGGTCGAGGTGGTCAAGGGGGCCGACAACCTGTCGGAATACAGCTTCAACACCCACACCGCGAAGCACTACTTCTGCAAGACCTGCGGCATCTACATGTACCACCGGCGCCGGTCGAACCCGAACGAATACGGCGTGAACCTCTACTGCATCGAGGGGACAGAGCCCAAGGACTTCGAACCGGTGCACTGGAACGACGGCGTGAACCACCCGTCGGACCGCGCCTCGTAAGACCGTCCGGCCGGCGCCGCAACACCCCGGATCACGCGTCGCGGCCCGGCTCCACCTCGGGTTCCACGTCTCCGGTGCCAGGCGGGTCCTCGGCGTCCGGCGGAGGGGGCGGCTGCGGCGGCCCCTCCGGATTGTCGAGGTAGTCGCGGATCACCTGCTCGCAGTCGCTGGGTTGCTCGCCGCAACTGACTTTTGGCCGACCCGGCAGATCGACGTAATACCACGTCTTTTGCTTGTACGACTTGCTGAAGCTGACGGTGTAGCGCACGCCGTCGACCTCGATCTGGCCGGCCGTGCCGACCTCCGGCTCGCAGCCCGCCGCCAATAGGCAAGCCAGCATTCCGCCCATGAAAAACCGAAAACCGCGCACCGTCATGACAGGTCAAACTCCCATGCGGACAACAATCTGCAAAGCGTAGGACAGCCCCCGCGCCATCGGCAAGCCCAATCTTGACCAAGCGTCAACATGGCGGAGGCGGCGGTGTCTTGCCGGCACCCCACGGGGCGGTTCCGCCGGCCTCCCCCGGTGCAGATGGCAAGGCCGCTCCGCCGCCTTGAAGACGGGCAAGATGGCACCATCGGGAAAACTCTTGCCGCAACGGAAAGTTGAGACGACACTGTGTCACCCGGCGTGGGTTTTCGTGGTTGACGCACGCCCCGGCCTCCGTGGTGCGACGCCGCGAACCGGCAAGACACGTGCCACGGACGGAGACCCCACATGCCCCTCATGCCCTTTGCCCAAGCGCGCGAGCACCTGCTGACCACCAGCTGGGAAAAGAAAACGTCCGGAGGGTTCACGAACCTCTATTCGAGCACGACGGCTTCGGCGGAGTCTCCGGATGGCTATCCGCACATCCACATCAAGTACGACAGCACGCAATTCAAGTACATCGGCATTACCTACGGGGCACTCCGCAGCCTGTTCAACGTCGACCTTGTGGTCAACGGCGTACTGAAGAACGTCAACCTCTCGACCGTCGAAGTTGAACTGAGCCACGTCAAATCCGCCACGCAGAACCAGCGAGACATGCTCAAGCACGTGCTGTTCTACATCCCGGCGAAGAAGGAACCGGAAAAGGACTTCTCCGTCGATGCCAATCCCGGAGACTGGCCGACCCTCGGCTGACGGCCCCGGCCTGCGGGGTCACTCCCCCCGCAGGACCTTTGCGAAGGTGGTGAAGATGTCGTTGTTGGCGCAGAGGATGGCGCCCGATTCCAGCGGGTCCTGGTCCTCGCGCACGCCTTCGACAAGCGCCCCGGCTTCCTTGGCCAGCAGGTAGCCCGCCGCGATGTCCCAGATCTGCACCTCACGCTCCCAGTAGCCGTCGTAGCGGCCCGCCGCCACGTAGGCGAGGTCGAGCGACGCGGCACCGAAGCGGCGCACACCCGCGCATTCCGGCATCAGCCGGGCGAGGTCCTTCATCGTGGCCGGCAGCGTGCGCTTTGTGCCGAAGGGCACGCCCGTGGCGAACAGCGCCTCCACCATACGGCGGCGGCCCGAGACGCGCAGGCGCTTGCTGTCGTTCAGCCAGGCGCCCGCGCCGCGCTCCGCATAGAACATCTCGTCCTTGGCGGCGTCGAAGACCACGGCCGACACGATCTGGCCCTTATGCTCCAGCGCGATGGAAATCGCCCAGTGCGGCAGGCCGTGCAGGAAGTTCGTGGTGCCGTCCAGCGGGTCGACGATCCAGCGGCGCGTCGGGTCCTGCCCCGGCTCCTCGCCGCCCTCCTCGGCCAGCCAGCCGTAGGTCGGACGCGCGCCCATCAGCTCTTCCTTGAGGATGCGCTCCGCCTCGATGTCGGCCTTGCTGACGAAGTCCCCGGCGCCCTTCATCGACACCTGCAGGTTCTCCACCTCGCGGAAGTCCTTCACGAGCGATCGTCCCGCCTTGCGCGCGGCCTTCATCATGATGTTGAGATTCGCGCTGCCCTGCATGGGTCGGCCTCCGGCGTTCGCACAAAAGAAATCAGGCCGCGGCTATACGCGGCCTGACACACAATGCCAAGGGTCCTTGCGGATCAGCGGTAAACCACGCCCTTGTCGCCCGGCACGGCCACGCCCTTGACGCCCACCGGCGCATAGCTGCGCGGCGCGGGCTTGCGATAGACCTTGCCCGGACGGTCGACGTAGGGACCGGCGTTCGGGTTGCCGCAGCAGATCACGCCCCCGACCGACACCGGCTGCAGACCGGCGGGGCAGTAGTTCGGCGCGTTGTAGGTGTGGACCAGCATGTTGGAATTGGGGTTGTTGGTCGGATCCCCCATGTACATGTCGCCCCAGGCAAAGGCAGCGGAGCCCGAAAGCGCAAATGCGGCGGCCGCCGCGAGAATGAGTTTCATAATGTTCCCCTTGGTGACGTCGGAATGGTGACTCGCAGAATTCCCCGCGCAAGGCTAGCAATCCCTGTGGGCAAGTCAAATTTTTACTGTCTTGTCCGTGCAAATGCCGGGAATTGTTTCCCGTATCGAACCAGTCCGCATGAGGCGGACTCTGCCCGGCCATCGTCGTCGGGGTGGTAAAATGCAGCATCCCACCATGCCGGACAATCGGTCAGCCGACGCCGTCCCGGCACAAGCGGGCATCTGGACTCGGGCGGATCGTTTCCGTGCAGGCATCGCCGTTCGGGCACCGCGCGCCCCGGCACGCCTCCTCAATCGTCGCTCAGCAGCAGCGCGCGCACCGCGTCGGGTGCCAGCGGGAACAAGGGACGCTGAAGGGTGGTAAGACCCGGTGCCGCAGTTTCAGCACGTTTTGTAGGCTCAATGGGCATATCCGCCACTTAGAGCATGACGTATGCCAGTAAAAGCCCACGGCCCGTCCAGGCGGCCCCCGTTCCGGCGAAAGACCGCCGAAATGAGCGGGATACAGGCGGATTGGTCAGGTTTTCATCACCCGGTCGGCCTTCTTTCGGACAAGCACGCTGCGCAGATCGTGCATCGCCAGCAGCAGCGCATCCGTCACTTCCTCAAGCTGGTCGTCGGTGGCTTTCGACTGCGCCCACTGCGTCGTGGTGTTGAGGTAGTCGACGCAGCGGTGGATGTCGTCGATGTCGCGCATTGCCAGCAATGTCCTGCGCTCGGCCATCCAGCGCCGGATCTCGGCCAGGTCGTCATCGGACAAGGTCGCGTCGCCCTGCGGCTTGATCTCGTTGCGGTTCAGGTTCAGCACCGCGATCTGTTCCATCTCGATCCGGCGTTGGCGGTTCTCGGTGTCGACGCGGAAGACGGCGGCGCCGTTGTCGCGCACCCGGAAGTAAAAGGCGGGAAGATCGGCCATCAGTTGCCCTCCCCGTCTTTCAACCCCTCGCAGAACCGGCGGATACGCGCACAGGCCTCCGTCAGCATCTCGTCCGAGGCGGCATAGCTGACGCGGAAATTGGGGCTGAGACCGAAGGCCGCGCCAAAGACCACGGCCACGCCCTGCTCTTCCAGCAACGCGGTGCAGAAGGTCTCGTCGTCGGTGATCCTCGTCCCGGCCTGCGTCACCTTGCCGATGCAGTCCGCGACCGACGGATAGACGTAGAACGCGCCTTCCGGCACCGCGCAGGAGATGCCGGGGCAGGCGTTCAGCCCGTCGACGACCAGATCCCGGCGCCGCTTGAAAGCCGCCGACCGCTCCGCGAGGAAATCCTGCGGGCCGTTCAGCGCCTCGACCGCGGCCCACTGGCTGATCGAACAGGGGTTGGTCGTGGACTGGCCCTGGATCTTGCGCATCGCGGCAATCAGGTGTTCCGGCCCGCCGGCATAGCCGATCCGCCAGCCGGTCATCGCGTAGGCCTTCGACACGCCGTTGCAGGTCAGCGTCCGGTCATAAAGCCCCGGCTCCACCTGGGCGGGGGTCACGAACTCGAACCCGTCGTAGGCCAGGTGCTCGTACATGTCGTCGGTCATCACCCAGACGTGCGGATGGCGCATCAGGACGACGGTCAGTGCCTTCAGCTCGGCACGGGAATAGCCCGCGCCCGTGGGGTTCGACGGCGAGTTGAAGATGAACCACTTGGTCTTCGGCGTGATCGCGGCCTCCAGCGCCTCCGGCGTGATCTTGAAGCCAAGCTGCCGCTCGCCCTCCACGATCACCGGCTCGCCGCCGCCCAGCCGCACGATGTCGGGATAGCTGACCCAGAAGGGCGCCGGGATCACCACCTCGTCGCCCGGGTTCAGCGTCGCCATCAGCGCGTTGTAAAGAACCTGCTTCCCGCCCGTCGACACACTGATCTGCGCGGGCGTGTACTCCAGCCCGTTTTCGCGACGGAACTTGGCGCAAACCGCCTCTTTCAACTCGGGAATGCCGTCCGGCGCGGTGTACTTCGTTTTCCCCGCTTCGATTGCCGCAATCGCCGCAGCCTTGATGTTGTCGGGCGTGTCAAAGTCCGGCTCGCCGGCGCCGAGACTGATGATGTCGCGGCCCTGCGCCTTGAGGTCTCGGGCCAGTTGCGTCACGGCAACCGTCGGAGAGGGTTTCACCCTCGAAAGCGTCTCGGACAGGAAAGGCATGGGGAACTCGTCGGTTTGTCTTTGGGGACGGGGTATCATAGGGTTCACTCATACCCCGATCAGGCGGTTGCGCAAGGGAGCTTACACATGCAGGACACGGACTGGTACGGCCCGGACGTCGCCACGCTGGGCGACAGGCTGGCGGCCGCCCGCGAGGCACAGGGCATGTCGCAGGAGACGCTGGCGAAAAATCTCGGGATCAAGCTGACCACGCTTGAGCGGTGGGAAGACGACCTGTCCGAACCCCGCGCCAACAAGCTGAGCATGGTGGCCGGAATCCTGAACGTGTCGATGGTCTGGCTCATCACCGGTGAAGGCGAGGGCGTCGGCAACCCGGAAGAAGACACGACCATGGGGGCCGACTTCACCGAGATCCTCGCCGAGATGCGCGCGCTGCGCGTGCAGATCAAGGCGCGCACCGACAAGCTGGGACAACTGGAAAAGCGCCTGCGGCAGGCGCTGAAGGAGGCCGCGCTTTGACCGAACAGGCAATCCGCGAAACGCACGACATCCGGCTGAAACGGCTGACCATGCGGTCCATGCGGCGCGGCACGAAGGAAATGGACATTCTCCTGATGCGCTTCGCCGAGGCGCGTCTTGCCGCGTTGGACCCCGCTGCGCTGGACGCCTACGAGGCACTGCTCGACGAGAACGACCAGGATCTTTACCAGTGGATTTCCGGTCAGCGCCCCGCGCCCGCGGCCCATGCCCCGCTCATCGCCGAGATCGCAAGCGTCGCCGGGAACCGCTAAGTCCTTGCGGGCCGGGTCTCTGTCCCGGCCCCATCCGTCCGCCGCACCACGATCACGGCCACCGGCCCAAAGCTGGCACGGAACTGGCCCCGGCGGGCTTCAGGCGACCATCGCCCGGATGCTCCAGAAGATCACCATCGACAGCAGCGCCGCCGCCGGGACCGTCACGATCCAGGCCGCCGCGATGGTCATGAAATGCGCACGCCGCACCAGCTTGCGCCGCCGACGTTCCTCCGGCGAATAGCGCGGCCGCTCCGGCATCGCCATGCGCGCCTTGCGCAGACGGCGCTCCGAATCCCATTCGCGGAAGAAGCCCACACCGAACACCGCACCCACCGCGATGTGGGTGGAGCTGACCGGCAGGCCCAGCCAACTTGCCACGATCACCGTGATCGCCGCCGACAGCGCCACGCAATAGGCACGCATGGGGTTCAGCTTGGTGATCTCCGAACCAACGATCCGGATCAGCCTCGGCCCGAACAGGAACAGCCCGAACGAGATCCCCACGGCGCCGATCAGCATGACCCAGAAAGGGATGCCGAAGCCGTCGGTGAAATGCCCCGACCGCGCCGCCTCCACGATGGCGGCCAGCGGACCCACCGCATTGGCCACATCGTTGGCGCCATGCGCAAAGGACAGCAGCGCCGCCGAGACGATCAGCGGCACGCCGAACAGCACCTTCAGCGACTTGTTGCGGTTCTCCAGCCCCTCGGACTGGCGCCGCACCACCGGGATCATCACCAGCCAGATCAGCACGCCCATCGCCAGCCCCAGCGTCAGCGCCGTCTTCAGGTCGATCTTCACGAGGTGCTTCAGCCCCTTCATCGCGAGGTAGGCGGCAAAGGCCCCCGCCATGACCCCCACGAGCACCGGCACCCATACGCGGGCCGCGGCGATCTTGTCCTCGCGGTAGATGATCCGCGACTTGATGAACCACAGGCACCCGGCGGCGATCAGGCCGCCCATCAGAGGCGAGATCACCCAGCTTGCCGCGATCAGTCCCATCGTGCTCCAGCCCACCGCGCCAAAGCCCGCCGCAGCGATGCCTGCGCCCATGACGCCCCCCACGACAGAGTGCGTCGTCGACACCGGCGCACCGATCCAGGTGGCGAGGTTGACCCACAGCGCCGACGACAGCAGCGCCGCCATCATCGCCCAGATGAACATGTCGAGCGATCCCATGCTCGACGGCGCGATGATGCCCTTGGCGATGGTCGATACCACGTCGCCGCCCGCCAGCAGCGCGCCCGCGCTTTCGAACACCGCGGCGATGGCGATGGCCCCTCCCATGGTCAGCGCATTGGCGCCCACCGCAGGCCCCATGTTGTTGGCAACGTCGTTGGCACCGATGTTCAGCGCCATGTAGGCCCCGAAGACCGAGGCGATGACAATCGTCACACCGTGGCCGGACCCTCCGAACAGCAGCGTCGCCAGAAGCGCGGCGAAGACCACGAAGACCACGGCGATGCCGATGCCCGCCACGGGTTTCGCCACATAGGCGGTGGCAAGCTCCAGCATCTGGACGCGGCCAAGGTCGCGGTCCAGCGTCTCAAGGTGCTTCGGATGATGATCGTTTCCCGCCAAGTGCCGCCCCTCCCATCGGGTCATTCGCGCAGGTCCGGCGCGCAATTCGGGGGTGTTTATGGGGTCTGGACACCGATTTCAATCGGCTCGGGCCGGGTCAGAGCAGATCGGGCGCCTTGGCGCGGAATCCGCGCAGGAGGTCCTTCAGGCCCGGCTCGTTCACCATTTCGGAAGCTTCTTTCGGGCTGACCCAGACGCGACGCCGTTGCGACACCTCCGGGTAGTCGTCCAGAAGCTGCTCGACCTCCACGGCGTAGACGAGGGTACGGACCGGGATGCTCCAGTCTCCCGGCAGCGCCTTGCCGTAGACGAAATCCCCCAGCGGCGACTTCGACGCCCGACCGGCGCGAACGCCCGCCTCTTCCCAGGCCTCGCGCATGGCGGAGCCGGCGGAATCGAGGCCCTTGATCGGCCACCCTTTCGGCAGAACCCATCGCCCGGTATCGCGGCTGGTGATCAGCAGGATCTGCGTGTCGGCCCCGTGCCCACGGTAACAAAGCGCCGCGAACTGAAGACGTTCGGGACGTTTGTAGAGCGGAGCGACATAGTCGCCCCAGAAGTGCCGGAACTGCTCAATCACGCGATGTGTTCGCCCATTTTTTTCTCAAGTGCATAGTTCTAGCGCTTTTCGCTGCAAATTGCAAATCCGTCCCCGCGCGAAGGCGGCTGCGGTCCTGCCGAACGCCCATTAACCAAGCATCGCATATCGTTCGAATTTTCCGGGGTTTCACGACGGTTTAACCCGATATTTGCGTTTTTCCCGGAAAGCTGCCGTCAATCAAAACAGGCGGAGAAAATCTATGAGCATACATTCGTCCATGGACAAGAGTCCCGAGCAGGGCTTCATGGCGAGCTACCTCGATGCGTTAAGCTTGGTGGAGCGTCTCCACCGTCTGCTTCTCGACGTCATCAAGGATGAGTTCGAGCGATTGGGGATCATCGACGTGAACGCGGTGCAAGCGCTCCTGCTGTTCAACATCGGCGATAACGAGGTGACGGCAGGCGAACTGAAAACCCGGGGCTACTACCAGGGCTCCAACGTCAGCTACAACCTGAAGAAACTGGTGGAAATGGGCTACATGCACCACCAGCGGTGCGAGATCGACCGCCGTTCCGTGCGCGTCCGTCTCACCCAGCGCGGCCGGGAAATCCGGAGCATCGTCTCCGAACTCTTCGGACGCCACGCCGACGGCCTCCAGACGAAGGCGGTCATCTCGATCGACGGCATGGACGAGATCACCTCGGCCCTGCGGCGTGTCGAACGCTACTGGACGGATCAGATCCGTTATATCTACTGAGCCCGCGCCCCGACGCGCCCCGGCCAGAATGGCCAGGCTCTTCCCCACGGCGCCCACGTTCCGGACGCAGCGCAGCAGCGCCCCTCCGAGAACCGATGCCACGGTCCAAACGCCCCCAGATCCCGACATACGACGCGCGCCCATCTTGCCGGCGCTTTTTTTTCGTTTTTCGCATGGAACTGGCTGACACCGACGGTCAATGTCGTGATCCGCGCAATCGCGCCTCTGCCCTGCCCGGTTTTCCTGCCCGCCTGTAACGGCGCACCATGCGACAGCCGCACGCCCTAGCGGGCCGACACCACCATCACCTGCAATTCGCGCTTCAGCTTGCGCACCATGGCATCCTCGAAGTCGGCGAAACCGGCCGCCGTCTCGACGAAGGCATCGGCGCCCTGCACCACGTAAGCCTCGTAATAGGCGGCCAGTGCGCCCACGTCGTCCGCCGTGCCCGGCCCGATCACCAGACCGTTGATCGTGATGGCCTCGGGGCGCACGAACTGCGGGCGCGGCCCGGTGTTCGAGGTGCCGTCGCCCGACACGTCCAGCACCTGCCGCCAACACCCGGACTGCTGCGCCAGCAATCCCGCGCCGAACCGTTTGGCCGCGCCGATCGCGGTCGAGGTCTCGCCGCCGACCCGCGCCGTGCCTTCCAGCCGCCCGGCGATCCCCGCCAGCGCCAATGGGCTGTCCACGACGGTCCAGGGCACCAGCAGGCGCTGCGCCTCCGGCCCGCTCCACTCGAAGACCGCCAGCGCCACCGGCGCCTCGGGCATCGCGAACAGGGCGCCCTGCACCTCCGGATGCAGAAGCGCCGCCGCCAGCCCGTCCAGTTGCAGCCGGTACTCCTCGCCGTCGACCGATCCGGAAACGTCCAGCGCCAGGGCCAGTGCCTGGCGGCAGGCCGCCTCCGCCTGCGCAGCCCATACCGCAAGGCCCAGAGCAGCCGCGAGGGCCAGCCTCACCCGGGGCCCTCCCGGCGCGGCCGGTCGGGCGCTTCCAGCCCGCCCACAACGCGGTTCTCGATCTCCCGGTACAGCTTGCGCACCATCGCGCGTTCGTACCCCTCATATCCCTGCGCGGTCTCAAGGAAGGCGTCCGGCCCATGCAGCACCTCGAACTCGAAATGCTCCACCACGCCCGGATCGGCCCCCAGCACAGCCAGCCCGTTCACCGTCACGCCGCCGAAGGGAAAATGGCGGTAGGCAAGCTGCGGCCCGAAGCCGTCGTTCGTCACGCCGTCGCCCGACACGTCGATCACACGGCGCTCGCACTCGGGGCCGCGCGCCAGCAGCCCGGCGCCGAACCCCAACGCATAGCCCATCGCGGTGGGAAAGCGCGAAAAGGACCGCCGGTGCCCGGAGATGCGCGCCGCCACCTCTGCGATGACGCGTGGCGAGTCCAGCAGAACCCAGTCCTGAACCACGACCGACTGCTGCCGCCCGCTCCATTCGTAGACCGCGATCCAGACCGAGGGTTCACCCGACAGGATCGCCGCCGTCACGTCCTCGGCCATCAGCGCCGCCGCGACCCCGTTGCGCTGCAAGGCGTACTCCCGCGCGTCCACCGAGGACGACACGTCCAGTGCCAGCGCAAGCGCCAGCCGGCAGGCCTGCGCCTGCCCCGCGGAGATCAGCACCGCGAGGCAGAGACAGAGGCTGGCGAGACGCCTCACCAATGCCCGGTGTTCTCCATGCTGGCCCATGGCTCTTGCGGCGGCAGCGCATCGCCCTGCTGCAACAGCTCGATGGACACGTTGTCGGGCGACCGGACAAAGGCCATGTGCCCGTCACGCGGCGGCCGGTTGATCGTCACGCCCGCGTCCATCAGCGCCTGGCAGATCTCGTAGACGTTGGGCACCGTGTAGGCCAGGTGCCCGAAGTGCCGCGAATCCGAAGGCAGCCCCTCGTCGCCGTCCCAGTTGTAGGTCAGTTCCACGTCCGCATGGCCGTCCGCCATGTCCGGCGGGCACATGAAGACCAGCGTGAAGCGGCCCTTCTCGCTCTCGGTGCGGCGGCGCTCCACCAGGCCCAGCAGCTTGTAGAATTCGATCGACTTGTCCAGGTCCTTAACCCGGACCATCGTGTGCAGATACTTGATGCCCACGTCTTCCTCCTTCGTCCCACCTTCGGGGACACACGCCCCTTCGCAGGGAATGCGCGCCGCGCCAAAGGATCAGAACACAGATTTCAATCCGAACCGCATATCCGTACTGCGGGTCTCGTAGAGGTTATAATTGGACTTTCGGTCGGTGAAGGAAACCCCGACTTCGGGGGCGAACCCGTAATAATCGAACTCCGGCAACAGCAGGTCCACGCCGATACGGCGCTGCCGGTCCTGCCGCGCGGGGCCGTTCGGCGCCCCGATCCAGGGCGCGTCGTAGTTGTAGACCCCGTAATCGAAGCTGAGCGTCGGCAGCACGCCCGCGACAGGTTGCGCAAAGGCATAGCTGAGGCCGACGCTGCCATCCTGCCGCCCGACGTTGTAGGCGGCAGAGAACGTCTCGCCCACGCCCATGTCCAGCGTCAGCGCGCCATGCGCGAAGCGTTTCGTCAGCGACAGGCCCGCGTCCCGGCGCTGCGCGTCGCCCACCGGGGAATCCAGGCGCTTCACGTCCTCGAACCCCAGCCTGAGGCCAAGCCCGACCGTCGGGCTCAGCCGCTGGTCCAGCCCGAGGTCGAGCCGCGCGATATCGGCAATCGGGTCGCCGCCCTGCCACTGGCGGCGCAGGCTCAACTGGGCGCGGCCCAGCCGTCCGCCGTCCTGCGCCATGCCCTCCAGCGTCACGGAGCCGCCCAGCACCGCGCTGCTGTAGTCCCCCGCATCGGCGCCCGGCACGTTCTTCGCCTCGTCCGACAGCCGCACCGCCGATCCATGGGCAAAGCCCGAGAACTGCAACCGCACCCGGGGCGCCAGCGGCTTGATGTAGCGCATCTGCACACCCGCGCCGTAGCGCAGGCCGGACAGCGGCGGCGTGACCTTGATCACGCCCCCCGGCACCGGCGTGTCCTCTGTCGGCGCGTTGTTGAGGTTGTCCGAAGGCTGCAAGGACAGGTCCATTGCGAACCGCCACGGCGTGATGCGGCGGACGTGACGGAAGTCCTCGACCGCGATCTCCTTCAACCGGTCGTCGGGGGCAAGCTGCACCGCCCGCCGCAGCCAAAGCTGCGCCACCCCGTTCTGCCCGGCGAAACTGCGCATCTGCGCCATCATCATCGCGGAATAAAACCGGTCGCGCGGCGTCTCGGAGGTCTGCCAGGCCATCCGCGCGGTCTCTACCGCCGCGTCGCGATTGCCCAGTTGCCGCAGGGCGCGGGCCTTGATGAACAGCGCCGTCTTGTCCTCGGGCGCACCCAGCAGCACCCCCTGCGACAAGATCAAAGCATCCTCCGCCCGGCCCGCCATCAGCGCGTTGGCCGCCGCCTGCCGCGCCTCGTCCAGCGTGATGCGCAGGGCGTCGGGGCGCGCCGTGTCGGCCGTGGCAGGAACAGCCAGCACAACCGCCGTCAGCAACGCGCAGATCCCCCGGCACAGCAGGCGGGCCAGCGACGTCATGGGCTCAGCGCTTGGCCTGGAAGACCCCGGTCTCCCGCACCTGGTTGTGGGTCAGGATGATGGGCGAGCCGGTAGAGGTGTCGATGCCCACGGGGCCCGTGCCTTCGACAAAGACGATGCCTGCCACTTCCTCGCCGTTCGGACCGGCGAACAGACCCGCCCAGTTGCCCGTGGTGCTCTGGGTATTGGGCGTGGCGCCGGCGATGTTGGTTGTGTCCTTGTCGACGGAATTCGGCACGAAAAGCGTCGCATCGGACGCGGTGATCGTCCAGTCGTCGAAATTGATCTCTGCCGTGGCGAGCGAGACGAAGTCGCCCACGCCGCCCGCCATCTCCGGCACCTCGACACCGTTCAGGTCGAAGAACCGGCGGTCCGCGATGATCCCCTCGACCGCGCCCACGTTGTTGAAGTCCTGGATGTCCACCTCGATCCGCGAGGTGCCGGACACGTATTGCACGACCGTGTTGGTGCCTTCCTCGACGATGGTGCGCACCGCCGCGTATTCGCCCTGGAAGACATAGCTCTGGTTGGCATTTGGCAGCGATCCGTCGCCGTTCAGGCGCTGCGCCGCCGCACCGCCGAAGCCGTAGCTGACATAGCGGTTGGTGCCCATGGCGCCGACCTGGCTGTAATCGTCGGGCGAGCGCCGGAACACGGCGAAGAACTCGGTCGTGGGCGCGCCGGCTGTGCCCCGGTCGTTACCGAAGAAGCCAAAGCTCGACCCGCTGGTGGCGTTGATCCGGTTGGACGCGGTGGCGTTGCGGCGATAGACGTTGTCGTCTCCGTCGAACGGCACGTTGTCCAGCACCAGCTCGCCCGAGGCGGTGTCATAGCTCATCCCGCTGACCGTCAGGTCGTCGCTGAACTGCTGCGCGTAGACGTCCGGATCGGTGGGATCGACGGGGGTCGATGTGGTGTTGTCGTCCGTCGCGCACTCCGCGTCGTCCGCGACAAGCGGCTGGTTGCAGGTCCCCACGCCTACGGAATCCGAGCTGGTCAGGGGGCTGTCGCCGCCGCTGGAAGAGCACGCCGCAAGCACACCCGCCAGCGCGAGCGCTGCGAAAATCCGGTACATGATGACTGCCTCAGGTCTTGCCTTTTATTTTGTGCATCAGCCTGCGGGACCCCTGTGGAAAAGTCAATCTTCACCGCCTCTTGCCCGCCGGACCTGCGGCGAATGTGCGGCATAATCGCCCCACTTCGGCCGGTTTTCGGCGGGATGCACCGCTTTACCCGCCGCAGCCTCGGCTATATCTTGCGGCCAACCCTGACCCCACCCCCAGAACTGGAGGGATTCCCTTGCAGCAGTACCTCGACGCCCTCCGCACTGTCCTGAAGGAAGGCACCGACACCACCGACCGCACCGGCACCGGCACCCGCAGCCACTTCGGCCTGCAATGCCGCTATCCGCTGGCCGACGGCTTCCCGCTTGTGACCACGAAGAAGCTGCACCTGCGCTCCATCGTGCACGAACTGCTGTGGTTCCTCTCCGGCGACACCAACATCGGCTACCTCAAGGACAACGGCGTCTCGATCTGGGACGAATGGGCGGACGAGAACGGCGACCTCGGCCCGGTCTACGGCCACCAGTGGCGCCACTGGCCCTCCCGCAAGGGCGAGATCGACCAGATCGCCACCCTGCTCGACATGATCCGCACCGCGCCCGACTCCCGCCGGCTGATCGTCTCCGCTTGGAATCCCGCCGACGTGCCCGACATGGCGCTGCCGCCCTGCCACACGCTCTGGCAGGTGCGCATCGCGGGCGGCAAGCTGCACCTCCAGCTCTACCAGCGCAGCGCCGACATGTTCCTCGGCGTGCCGTTCAACATCGCCTCCTACGCGCTGCTCCAGCACATGATCGCCCATGTGACCGGCTACGAACCGGGCGACTTCATCCACACCATGGGCGACGCGCACATTTATTCGAACCACATGGATCAGGTGGCCCTCCAGCTTTCCCGCACGCCCCGCCCGCTGCCCACCCTGCGCTTCACCCGCGAGGTCACCGACCTCTTCGATTTCCGCTACGACGATTTCGCCTTCGACAACTACGATCCCGCGCCCGGCATCAAGGCGCCGGTCGCGGTGTAAGGGGGCCGGACATGATCACGCTCATCGCCGCCCACGACCGCAACCGCGCCATCGGCAAGGACGGAGACATCCCCTGGCACATCCCCGAAGACCTCGCGATGTTCAAACGCGAGACCCTCGGAGGCGCCATCGTCATGGGCCGCAAGACCTGGGAGTCGCTGCCCTTCAAACCCCTGAAGGACCGCCTGAACATCGTCGTCTCCCGCGACACCTCCCTGCATGAGCACGTGGTGGGCTCCGTCGAGGACGCCATCGCCCTGGCGCAGTCCCAAGGCTACTTCCGCATCTACGGCATCGGCGGACAGAGGATCTACGAAGCCATGCTCCCCCTCGCCCACCGCCTGCTGATCACCGAGGTCGACACGGTTGTGGAAGAAGCGGACGCTTTTTTCCCGGATGTCGGAGAGGGATGGCGGGAGGTATCTACATGCGTAGTCTCGGAAATGGCTCTCACAAATGAACGGCTCAAGTAGAATAGCAGCTAGAAACGTGCTATTAGAGACGCCTTAAAGGAATCGAGGCAGTCATGAGCGAAGAATGCAGTATACAGTCTTTGTCGATGAAAGTGGAGAAACCGGAGTAGCGAAAATTCGGAACGGAACTTCTCCCGGTGCGTCCCCATACTTTGTGCTAGGCGCTGCTGTGTTTCAGCCGGCTTCAGAAATCATTGCAAGGAAGCGAATTTCCGAGTTCAAAACCAAAATTGGTAAAACAAAATGGAAACACGCTACGGATCTGGGGCATTCTGAGAAAGTGCTATTAGCGCGAACCTTGGGAAGCCTTCCAGTTCGATACTTTGCCGTGATCTCCAACAAAGCAACCCTGAAAGAGTACAAGGACACGATCAACTTTGACTCCCAAAGGTTTTACAACAAGTGCCTGAAATATCTTTTGGAGAAGGTGCTGTCATACCTTTCTGATACTGACTACAACCCAAACCAGTTGCGAGTCGTTTTGGAAGAAAGAAACCATGATTACGACGCGATGCTGAGGTACTTCGAAAAGGTTAAGAAAAATCCACTTTACTTACAATCTCAGGTGTTTTCAGGCTTCAATCCATTCTGCATCACAAAACTAAAAAAGGGTCAGGATGAAGCAATGGAGGTGGCCGACTTTGTCAGCCACGCGGTCTACCAACTTGCAAACAAAACAATCGCGAACTTTGAAATTCCCGAAACTCGATATTTCACTGAACTAAGCTCACGCTTTGCGGGGGACCATAGTTGCAACGTCTTGGGCACAGGTATCAAGTGCATCCACACACTTGAACAATTGCAGTTAGACCCGGACGTCGCCGCCCTGTTGGCTGTAACAAAGTGCAAAGCTCCAACGGGGATGACGAGACGACGGACAGCATAACGCAGGTCGCGATCGTGCAACATTCACTAACAAGCACGAAAATTGATAGGACACTACTGTGTGGGCAATTCGTTGGGATAAATTGTGCCGAGCCGCGCCATTGACGGGCCGCGGTTCGGCGATCCGGAGCCAGAGCGGGTGCGCTTTATCGTGACACATCCGAAGGACCTCGAAGGTCATGCCCCAGCCCAATCAGATCGCCGGGCCGAGGGGGCGGCCCGTCAATGGCGCGGCGGCCTTCGGCCTTGATTCCGCGCCCGGGACATAGGCTCTACCCTATTGCGGGTTGGCTCAACGCAACGGCACAATCAAGCTTGCATTGGTGGCTCCCTGCGGTTGCGACATCAGGAAGGCGCAGCGGCCTTCGGCCTTGAGTCCGCGCCCGGGACCAAGGCTCACGGGCCGAATCCAACGGCAGCCAACCAAGGCTAAGGCCATCATCCGGGGCCCCGCACCTCCCCAAGACCTCTTGCCGGACGCCCCTGCCCCCGGCACACTCGCGGCAGACATTTGTCCAGACCCTTTGCCAGGAAAGCCCGTTTCATGATCCGCGCCCTGACCGCCACTTTTCTCGCCCTCGCCACGCAGACCCATGCCGGGTGCTCCGTCTGGGACACGCACGATCCCGGCGCGACCGGGGCGGGCAGCCAGCGGGTGATGATCCGCACCGACCTGGACGACCTCGGGCCGCTGCTCGCGCAGGCCTACGGCGCCGCCGCGCGGCGGGCGGAGGCACGGGACCTCGTCTTCGTCGATGTCTTCCTCACCCGCACGCAGGACATGGTGACGGCGGAGGATCACGGCGAACAATCCGCCCTCGTCTGGCTGCGCTACAACCCCGGCGGGACCGACCGCATCAAGGGCCTCTTCAAGGTGCGCGCCATCGAAGACCCGAAGGGCCTGACGTACGGCTACGGCCTGCTCCTGCGCGACGACGATTACGTGCTGAAGGCGGACATTCCCGAGGGGCAGGTGGAGGCCGCCGCAATGGCGCACCCCGACGCCTACACCACCCCCTGCACCGGCGAATGACCCCCATATCTGCCGAAACCTGAGGATCTCCTGTGTATAGGTAGTGGCCCGGCGCGGCGTTCCCCTTTCGCCGCCCCGCGGGCTCTGCCATACTGATCGGCAATCAACAGAACAAACCGAGCACGCGTCGAGGGACATACATGGCAGACGATCTCCTCCACACCGCAGTCGAACCCACCTATGACGCCTCCTCCATCGAGGTGCTGGAAGGGCTGGAACCCGTCCGCAAACGCCCCGGCATGTACATCGGCGGCACGGACGAACGCGCGCTGCACCACATGGTGGCGGAGATCCTCGACAACTCCATGGACGAGGCGGTCGCCGGCCACGCCAACCGCATCGAGGTCACGCTGCGCGCCGACCACGCCATCGAGATTCGCGACAACGGCCGCGGCATCCCCATCGATCCGCACCCGAAGTTCCCCGGCAAGTCCGCGCTGGAGGTCATCCTCTGCACGCTGCACGCCGGCGGCAAGTTCTCCGGCGACGCCTATGAGACCTCCGGCGGCCTGCACGGTGTCGGCGCGTCTGTCGTCAACGCGCTCTCGGATTCGATGGTCGTGCAGGTGGCCAAGAACAAGGAGCTCTACGAACAGCGCTTCTCCCGCGGGATCCCGCTCGGCCCGGTCGAAAAGGTCGGCGCCGCCCCCAACCGCCGTGGCACCACCACCACCTTCCACGCCGACGAGGACATCTTCGGCCACCACCGGTTCAAGCCCGCGCGGCTGTTCAAGATGGTCCGTTCCAAGGCCTACCTCTTCTCCGGCGTCGAAATCCGCTGGAAGTCCGAAATCGACGACAAGGAGACCCCGACGGAGGCGACCTTCCACTTCCCCGGCGGCCTCTCCGACTACCTGACCGAAACGCTGGGCACCGCCAGCACCTACGCCGACGCACCCTTCGGCGGGGTGGTCGACTTCCGCGAACGCTTCCAGGTGCCGGGCAAGGTCGAATGGGCGATCAACTGGACGCCCTCGCGCGACGGCTTCATCCAGTCCTACTGCAATACCGTTCCCACGCCGGAGGGCGGCACCCACGAGGCCGGTTTCTGGGCCGCGATCCTCAAGGGCATCCGTGCCTACGGCGAGCTGGTGAACAACAAGAAGGCCTCGAATATCACCCGCGACGACCTGATGACCGGCGGCTGCGCGCTGGTCTCCTGCTTCATCCGCGAGCCGGAGTTCGTCGGCCAGACCAAGGACCGCCTCGCCACGACCGAAGCGCAGCGCCTGGTCGAAAACGCCGTCCGCGACCACTTCGACAACTGGCTCGCCTCCGACACGAAGTCCGCCGGGGCGATCCTCGACTTC
Organism: Sagittula stellata E-37; assembly: GCF_039724765.1. Lineage (NCBI taxonomy): Bacteria > Pseudomonadati > Pseudomonadota > Alphaproteobacteria > Rhodobacterales > Roseobacteraceae > Sagittula > Sagittula stellata. Next base: position 4,206,450 of record NZ_CP155729.1, read on the forward strand.
CTCGTGCTTCGGGCCGAGGAACGCCTCCGCCGCCGGCAGGAGAAAGAGACCGCCCGCAAGTCCGCCACCAAGAAGCTGCGCCTGCCGGGCAAGCTGACCGACTGCACCGCAAAGTCCCGCGAGGGGACAGAGATCTTCATCGTCGAGGGCGACTCGGCGGGCGGCTCCGCCAAGGGCGCCCGCAGCCGCGAAACCCAGGCCCTTCTGCCGCTGAAGGGCAAGATCCTCAACGTGCTCGGCGCCGCCTCCAACAAGCTGACATCGAATGCCGAGATCCGCGACCTCTGCGAAGCGCTCGGCGTGTCCCTCGGGACAAAGTTCAACATCGACGATCTGCGTTACGAAAAGATCATCATCATGACGGACGCCGACGTGGACGGCGCCCATATTGCCTCGCTTTTGATGACATTCTTCTTCACCCAGATGCGCCCGCTGATCGACCAGGGCCACCTCTACCTTGCCTGCCCACCGCTCTACCGGCTGACGCAGGGGGCGAAGCGGCTTTACGTGGCCGACGATGCCGCGAAGGAGGAAGCTCTGGCCAAGGGTCTGGGCGGAAAGGGAAAGATCGACGTGCAGCGCTTCAAGGGCCTAGGCGAGATGGACGCAAAAGACCTGAAGGAAACCACGATGGACCCCAACACCCGGACCCTGATCCGCGTGACCATCGACGAGGACGAACCGGGCGAAACCGGCGACCTGGTAGAGCGCCTGATGGGCAAGAAGCCCGAACTGCGCTTCCAGTACATCCAGGAAAACGCGCGGTTTGCGGTTGAGCTGGACGTTTGAGTGATGCGTTGACCGGCAAACAGTCGCAATCCACCAGCCCGATCAAGCGTATCGTTCGCGGCGCTGCCATAGGTGCTGCGATCATGACCGTGATCGCGGTCTCGGCACTGCTCTTGACCGCCGGAAAAATCGACGGGGCGATGCCTTCCAAAGAGCAGTACCTGTCCGCTTTCCCCGACCGTGACTATGCTCAGTATGTCTTTCGCTCCGTGGTGAGGCTGGTTCCCGAGACCATGATCGTTGGCGCCGTCTTGGGGTCTGTGTGGCAGGTCATCAGGTGGGCTTTTTCGCGGTAAGGAGAGCTGCGCCGGGGATGAAGGCTCACGCAACCGTGATCCGACCCGAAGCCCCTGATCCGGGCGCTGGACCACGGATTGCACAATCCCGATCTCAAACCGCTTTGAACGCGGCTTTTGCGATTCGCCCCAGCCTCGGAGAGGTTAACAACCGGCCGTTTCGACACCCCGAACCGGCCGGGACTCACCATAAGGAATGGTTAACGCGGTAGGGTTCGCGCAGCGCACCCTCCATTCATGCAAGCTAAGACAAAGCCTGTCTCGCCGCCGGATCGAAGACCGCGCCAAGGCCTTCGGGCGCGTCCGTCACCGCCTCTGCCACGGCAAGGCGCGCCATCTCAAGCACCGCTTCCCGGCTCGTGGCGACCGCGATGAACCGGGCGTTGTGGCAGAACTTCGCGCCGGTCACGCCGCTTGCCGCCTCCAGCGCTGTATCCGTCAGACCGGCCCAGCTTTCCGGCAGATCTGCCCGCGATTCAAAGGTGTTGGAGCCTTTGCGGATGGTGTTCAGCGCCCAGTCGCCGTCGCGCGGATGCACGACGAACAGCAGGTGATCGGCGCCCGCCTGTTCAATGGCCGCGCGGAAGGGCATCCCCATGGGCAGCTCCAGCACGCGCGAGGCACCAGCCTCCGCGATGGCGGTCATGACCATCGCCTCCGCCCGGCGCTTGGCCGCCTGGCCCTTTACCGCCGCTTCGACGAAGGCCTGCGCAACTGTTAACGAATCCATGAACGCGCGGTCATCCGCCCCGGGGCCCCGGTCGTCGAACACCGGCTTCAGCGTTTCCAGCAGCACCGGCAGCGTCATCCCCGCCAGCGGCCCGGCCACCGAAGGCTCCATCGCGCCGTTGTCCAGTAGGTCGACAGGCAGGACGAATTCCCTGTCGAAACAAGCGTGTATCCCCGAGACGTCCACCTCGGGCACGCCCAGCGCGCGCAGGTAGTCGTGCCCGAAATGCCGCCAGATCAGCCCGAAAGAGCTGTAGGGCGCGCCGTCCTCACGTTGCGGCGCGGGGCGCTGGTGATGGTCGAAGATACCCGCTTCGGCGTCGTAGATGCGGCCGACGTCGTAAATGACCCGCCCCGGCGCCGGAGAGATCCAGTCAACATCCCGTGAGCGCACCAGTTTTGCGTTTGGAAACAAGCGTGTAAGCACGACTGTCGACAGAAGTTCGTCGGCGTGGAAGCCCCCGGAATGGGTGACGAGATGGGTGATGGTCATGGCGAGGGTGCTCCGCTAAAGCCTTGGTTCGCTTCGGAAAATGCCGGCGCCCCCGCCCGCTTCGGTGCCGCTCAGTGCGTCCAGGGCGCGCGGCGGTCGCTTGCGAAGTTCTCCGCATACCCCCGCGCGCGAATGTTCGCCTTCCGCTTCTTCGGCTCCATCACAGTCGCGTCGATGCCGTGCTCCTTGGCGTAGGCCAGCGCCGCTTCCTTCGTCTCGAACCGCAAGCGCACTTGGCTCTGCGTATCGGCGGAGGAGGTCCAGCCCATAAGCGGATCGATCGACCTCGGGCTGTCCTGCACGTAGTCGAGATACCAGTGCTTCGTCTTGCCCTGGCCCGAGGACATGGCAGTCTTTGCCGGTTGATAGATGCGTGCCCGCATTTCTACACCTCCATGAATCACAACGTTTATCCGGGATTCCGCAGCGAAGGGCAACACGCTGCTCCGCTCCAATTGTCACATCCTGACCTGTCAAAAAAGGGGATCGGTCGACAAGCAGGCTCAGGTGTCCGACCGGAGCCACAGGGAGCGAGGGGTGGGTGCGTGCCACCGGGCGACCGAGCGCTGCTTGTCCCCACAAAGCTACATATTAGCGGCAGGTTTTGGCAAATCTTTACTTTAGGGTAACTCGGTGGCGGGTCTCTCACAGTATGTAGCGGAGGCACTTTTCGCTTTTGTTATCAGATGGTCACGTCAAAGAAGCGCGGTAGGCGCTACGACCAAAGTTGGCAATATCGCGAACAGAAGATCAGCGGTTCGCGCATGTATTCGGCACTTCGCAAACCGGAAAACGGACAGCCCATCGTCACGCACATTGCGCGCGTTGAGAGCCTTGCCGACAGTTATTGTCAGCACCGCACTGGCGCGAAGGCGACCAGCGACTTACGTTGCGCTGCAGCGAGTGCACCGGACATGGCCACCGGTGTCGCAGACAGGAGACCGGGATGCACAACAATTCGCCGCAACAGATGCCCGTTCTGCAGGCCGCCGCACCGGATGTGCGCACGCGTGAAAAGCTTGAGGGCGGCAAACGTTTCGTCATGCACACGACCTTTTCTCCGGCCGGCGACCAGCCCACTGCCATCACGGAACTGACAGGCGGCATCAACGAAGGCGAACGCGATCAGGTTCTTCTTGGCGCGACCGGCACCGGCAAGACCTTCACCATGGCCAAGGTGATCGAAGAGACCCAGCGACCGGCGATCATCCTTGCCCCCAACAAGACGCTCGCCGCCCAATTGTACGGCGAATTCAAAGGGTTTTTCCCGGACAATGCGGTCGAGTATTTTGTCAGTTACTACGACTACTACCAGCCGGAGGCCTATGTCGCCCGGTCCGACACCTACATCGAGAAAGAATCCCAGATCAACGAACAGATCGACCGGATGCGCCACTCCGCCACCCGGGCGCTTCTGGAGCGCGATGACGTCATCATCGTGGCCTCCGTGTCCTGCATCTACGGTATCGGGTCCGTCGAGACCTACGGGGCAATGACGCAAGACCTTTTCGTCGGCAAGGAATACGACCAGCGCAAGGTGATGGCCGACCTGATCGCGCAACAGTACCGCCGCAACGACCAGGGGTTTTCTCGCGGGACGTTCCGGGTGCGCGGCGACGTGCTGGAAGTCTGGCCCGCCCACCTTGAAGACCGCGCATGGCGGCTGTCGTTCTTTGGCGAGGAGCTGGAAGGCCTGATGGAATTCGATCCGCTCACCGGAACGAAAACCGACACGTTCGAGCGCATCCGGATCTACGCCAACTCGCACTATGTTACGCCGCGTCCCACGATGCAGCAGGCGATCCAGGGCATCAAGAAAGAGCTGCGTCAACGGCTCGACCAGCTCGTCGGCGAGGCAAAACTGCTTGAAGCGCAACGGCTTGAACAGCGGACGAACTTCGATCTGGAAATGCTGGAGGCGACCGGTGTCTGCAACGGGATCGAGAACTACTCTCGCTACCTGACCGGCCGCGCGCCGGGCGAACCGCCCCCCACGCTGTTCGAATTCATCCCCGACAACGCCATCGTCTTTGCCGACGAAAGCCACGTCTCCGTGCCTCAGATCGGGGGCATGTACCGGGGCGACTACCGGCGCAAGTTCACGCTGGCCGAGCACGGTTTCCGCTTGCCGTCCTGCATGGACAACCGTCCGCTGAAGTTCGAGGAATGGGACGCCATGCGCCCGCAGTCGATCTTTGTCTCTGCCACACCTGCCGCGTGGGAGTTGGAGCAATCCGGCGGCGTCTTCACCGAACAGGTGATCCGACCCACCGGGCTTCTGGACCCCCAGGTAGAGATCCGGCCCGTCGAAATGCAGGTGGACGATCTTCTCGACGAGATCCGGAAGGTTGCCGCATCGGGTTATCGCACGCTGGCCACGGTCTTGACCAAACGCATGGCAGAAGACCTGACGGAGTACCTGCACGAGCAGGGCATCAAGGTGCGCTACATGCACTCCGACATCGACACGATCGAGCGCATCGAGATTCTGCGCGATCTGCGGCTCGGGGCCTTCGACGTGCTCGTGGGCATCAACCTGTTGCGTGAGGGTCTGGACATCCCGGAATGCGGCCTGGTGGCCATCCTCGATGCGGACAAGGAAGGGTTCCTGCGTTCCGAGACGTCACTGATCCAGACCATCGGGCGCGCGGCGCGCAACGCCGATGGCCGGGTCATCATGTACGCCGACCGGATGACCGGCTCGATGGAACGTGCCATCGGGGAGACCAACCGCCGCCGCGAGAAACAGATCGCCTACAACGAGGAACACGGCATCACGCCGGAGACAGTGAAGAAAAACGTCGATGATATCCTCGCCGGTCTTTATCAGGGCGACACCGACCAGTCCCGCGTCACGGCCAAGATCGACCCGAAGCACCAGGGCTCGAACATCCAGGCCGTGTTGGAGGGGTTGCGGAACGACATGCGCAAGGCGGCGGAAAACCTCGAATTCGAGGAAGCGGCTCGCCTGCGCGACGAGGTCAAGCGGCTGGAAGCGGTCGAACTTGCCGTAGCCGACGATCCGCTGGCCCGGCAGCAAGCGGTGGAGCGAGCCTCGGAGGAGGCGACCAAGTCCAGGGGCCGCTCGACTGCAGGACGACCGGGCCAACGCGGCGGAAACGTGAAGCGGCGCAAGCGCTAGCAGGATGAGTCGCGGCGATGGCTGCGCGTGCCATGTTGCGCACAGGTCTGGTCTTGCCGGTCAAGTCCCAGGCTCGCCATCGCGCCGTCCTCCGACTTCGTGCGTGCTATGTATTGTAGTGATCGCGCCGGTGCGTCAGCGCCTTCCTTCAGTGGGCGCCCTTGGCCGTCACCGAGTTCATTCGCGCATCCTGACTGGCCGCTGGCCGTCGGTATGAGGCCAGCGTATCGGGCGACGCGCTTGCTCCTCCCAGATCACTGTGCAAGCGTGCAAAAATGATCCGTGTCCTCGTTGCTTGCCTCTTCCTGCCCACGTTCGCCCTTGCCCAGAATAACGATTGGGCAAAGGCCATCGCCGCCGTCACGAAAACGTCCGACGCCTATATCGAGTACGGCCTGCGTGAATCGGGGAGCGGTTCGGTTCAGCAAGCTGTCGGGGTGGCCGGCGTCTTTACAGATATCGAAAAGCACCGCTGCGCCATTCTTGGCCGGATGCTTGGGCAGATCGACGTCATCTCCGAGCTGGAGACCTTCGACTATCCGCCGCTGAAGGACCGGCCCGATCCATTTG